>JAHJEM010000008.1 GCA_018825425.1 Nanobdellota archaeon
AGATGAAATTTGGATGAAAATAGATGGAAAAGAAAAACACAATTGAGGAAAAGGCAAAAGTGGCAAAAGTTGACAAGATATTCCGTTTGAGAACAGGTATTGTTATTGATCACATCCCTGCGTTTAAGTCTTTTGAGGTCGTAGAATTGTTGGGATTGGATCATCCTGGCGAAGGCAATGCAGTCATGGCCATTGGAGTCAATCTCAAGAGCAAGAAACACACGGCAAAAGATGTAATCAAGGTTGAGAACATGAGGATTTGCAAAGAAGAGATAAATAAGATAAGTATGATTGCACCTCGTGCAACTGTCTCAATGATTAGAGATCATAAAATCAAAGACAAGATCCGAGTAAAGATACCTGACGTTGTCGAAGGTCTACTCAAATGTCCTAATCATAATTGTGTTACCAATTTTGAACCAGTAAAGACTAAGTTTCATCATAATTCTGGCCAGATGAAATGCCACTTCTGTGAAAAGAGCTTTAATCTGACAGAGATGAAGTTGTTGTAGCTCCAATCTGATTGACTTCCAAAAATTAAATATCTCCATTGATAATTTTTTGGTATCTTCTTAAACTTACATTTGAGGCCAATCCAAAACGCTGCTCAACAGGAGATGGTGTTGCCCATGTTCCAACTTCATAACCTCTATCTTGGAACTGTTTGGCAAGAACATCAAAGCGGTTCTGTGTGATAGTCTCTAACCCTTGGCTTAACCCGTGTTCAGTCTCCACATAATTTCTAAATCTGAAGCGGAACAATTCAGAAGGAAAGATGTCTGAGATCTCGTCGATATTTACTGAAACGTCTTCAGTCATTATAAGGCTTAGATTTATCTTTCTTCCATTTGGATTCTGGGTTTTCCAATAGTCTGCAGCTTTACGCAATTCTTTGAATGAAGCTAATGGTGTGCCTATACTGTTTTGCCTATACTCTTCAGAAGTCGAAATCAGTGATATTTGAATCTGCGTAGGTGCAGTATAGTTTGAAGCAAATCTAGCGAGGTTTTGGAATCTTGCCATTGGTTGTTGTCCAGAAGGGAAAATAGTCGCGATTTTATATGTAAAATCAAGTTCGCTCAGGGTTTCAAGACCCTCAACAAAGTGCGGATTAAATAATGGTTCTCCTGATTTGGCATAGTTGATTTTGTGTTTGCTTTTGGGTACATCAATGCCGTATTTCATTGCTTGCTGCAACATTAATGCTACTTGATCATACATCTCCTGTGGATACAGGTTGCGCACAAAGGGTTGAGAACCCAAATCACAGAAATGGCATTTTGATGGACATCCTACTTGTGTTGATATTACAATTATATTCTTTGGCTTTGCATCTCCATATAGATATCCTACTTCAATATATCCTTTGTCTACTATACCTGCAAATTCAATTACTCCATCGCTTGAGTCTCCAAATTGCCAAACCAAGTCCTTACGAACTGTTTGAACATTATGCATGAGCATTTTTTCTATTGTCATACGTATTGGTAAGGATGTCCCATATTTATGTATTAGTTGTAGTTGCAACTACTACAGTTTGGAAACATTTTTAAAAGATAGAAGAAATATATTCATACTTATGAAAGATAATGTGAAATATATTAATAAAAGTCTTATGGATGCAGGACTATCCAAGATTGAAGTCGATTCCTACCTTGCAATATTAGCCAATGGTCCAATAGGCGCGGGAAAAGTATCCAAAATCACCCAAAATTATAGGGCAAATGTATATCAAGCAATTGAAAGATTGAAATATAAAGGATTCATTAGTGAGGTCCAGGGAAAAAAATCCAAATTATACGAGGCAATGTCACCAACACATATATTGGAGGATTTTGAAAGTCGCCAAGACTCATTGAAAAAAATATTGCCTATATTAGATGCTATGAAAGCTACAGCTATCACTACTACTTCCATGAGAATAATTGAAGGTGCTAATGGTTGGAGACATCTATTAAATGAGTTCATCGAAATTGGTGAAGAAAGAGTGGTATATGGAATACCAAAACAAGTGGAATTGTTAGATAATTTCCTTGCAGAGTACCACAAAAAAAGAGCTAGAAGTAAAATTTGGCTTAGGCATTTATTCAATAATGAAGCAAAAGAAAGAATCAAGAAAACCAACGCGTTGCCATATACTAGAAGCAAGTACTTGCCAAAAGAGTTAGATCAACCTGTATCTACTTCAATATGTGGGTCTATTGTAGCGCTTACAGTCTATCAAGGAAAAAAAATTACGACTGTTGTTATTGAAAACCAAATAATTGCTGATGCCTATAAGATGTACTTTAAGTATCTTTGGAAAATTGCAGATTCTTAAATGGTATATAATCAGAATTTATGTCCATTTTATTGATGCCAGTATATCTGCCGTCCAAGTCAGACTGTCCTATCAGACAGATAAAGCCGTGCTAAAGCACGGGCTAGGCTCGTGCCTTAAAGGCACGAGTAATATCCTGCCGCAGGCAGGTTCTTAGCCACGCAATAGCGTGGTTATGCTTGGAAAGCAAACAATATAATCACCTTTAAATACAATCTTTATTTTACTAAACAAATGACAGATATCTACGAACCCCTCGAAGACTCATATCTATTGGAGAAAGTGGTCCTGGAACTTGCCCGAGGAAAATGTTTGGACATGGGAACAGGTTCTGGAATTCTTGCTCTTGCTGCAATAAAGAAATGCAGTAGATTGCTTGCTGTGGATATTAATACTGATGCAGTCTCCAAATTAAGGGCCGAAGTAAAAAAGAATGGAATTTCAAGAATAAGTGTCCGGCAATCCGACCTATTCTCAAACATAACAGAAAAGTTTGACACAATAATATTCAATCCGCCATATCTTCCCACGGATACAAGGTATCCTGATGTCGCATTGGATGGTGGCCCGAAAGGTAATGAACTCATTCTTAAATTTCTAAAACAAGTCAAAACCCATCTCAAACCTGGAGGACAGATCCTATTATTATTCAGTACTCACACTGGGAAGAGAAGTATAGACGATTCTATACTTTTCCATAACTTTCTATACAAACAAGTAGCTTCAGAAAAACTTGATTTTGAAGAGCTTTTTGTGTATCAGATTACTGAGAAACAGATATTAGGGAAAGGAAAGAGAGGTGTGGTTCATCTTGAAACCTGGAAAGGCAAGCAGATCTGTGTAAAAGAAGAGCTTCCAGGTATGCAAGCCAAAGGAAGACTTGATATCGAAGCTCAATTCCTAAAAAAACTAAACAAACACACAATCGGTCCTAAAATGTACTTTTTTAGCCAAGGCAGACTTGGGATGGAATATATCAAAGGTGAACAGATTCTAGAATACTTAAAACATGCCTCAAAAGAGGAAGGTAAGCGAGTCTTGCTCAAGGTATTCTCCCAACTATATATATTGGACAAATTAAAAATCAACAAATTCGAGATGACCAACCCATACAAGCACATAATTGTCAAGAAGAACAAAGCGCCAGTCATGATAGACTTTGAAAGGTGCAAACATACTCAAAAACCAAAGAATGTAACCCAGTTCGTGGAATTCATCCGGAAAAAAAAGCTTCTTCCTGTGACAAGACTCACAGATATTGCTATTCGCAAATACAAAAAGGACATGAATGATCAGAATTATAAGGGAATAATTGATAGTTTCTCTCCAGATACATTCAACCAGCGCGTTTATATTGAATGCATCAAGATCCCGAAAGGAAAAGTCTCAACATATCGCGAACTTGCCCATAAACTCGGAACCAAAGCCTATCGTGCTGTTGGAAACGCAATGAACAAGAATCCCTACGCGCCTGAAGTGCCTTGCCATAGGGTGATTGCAAGCGATGGCACAATAGGTGGATTTGCATCTGGAACCAAAAAGAAGATTGCATTGTTGAAGTCAGAAGGTGTTGAAATTAAAAATGGATACATTGACCAAAAATACTTTGTTCATTCCTGATTCTTTTTCTTCCTTTTTCTTTTTTTGGACTTCTCTACAATAATTCTTTCTCGTGTTTCTATTGCAGTCCTTTCAAGTCTAAGAGCGTCTTTTGGAGAATATCCTCCGTCTCTTTTCAAGCCAGCAATATCTGACTTATCAAAATACTTGCCAGGTTTTAATCCAAGTCCTACTGCTGGCAAGTCATGGACTGCTGCAATTATTCCCCAATATCCTGGCGGTAAAGATATTCGCAATGATTCGAATATAGGCCATTTCAGTCTGTCAGTTTTTTCTGTACTTGTAGCTCCTTCTTTTTCTACCTGTAACACAGTTGACTCTAATCCTGTGTTTTTGGAAAGGCCATTTCCTGCTAAAAACTCTATTGCATCTCTATAAGACTGATTTCCTTGATCCATAACATATTCCATAATCGCATTTCTCAAACCATCCCCTTTATTCATAAAGGTTGGAAGATTATATTTTAAAGATATGGCGCCATAAACTCCTTCTGGAAGCCATTCACTTAGCAGAAATAATTCTCCAAATCTATTTGTGATTTTTCTACGTTCTCCAACATGCTTGCATTTCAAGATTGCATCTTCTATCTGTGGGTGAAGTCCATCATTCAGAATCAAATCAGCCATCTTGCCCGGATATCTTGCATCATTGTGCTTGAACCAATAATTCAGAGCATCATAGATTTGCATTGCAGGAGGACCAGTCGCTGGATGTTTTCTTAGTCTATCCCCTCTCCAATCAATCATTGTTTGGGGATGCTTTCTGGCTTTATCCAAACGGATTCCATCAACATATGTGCCATCAGCAGATCTGACTAATCCTGAAGTATATTCTGATGTCTCAACTGGTTCAATGCTCTCAATATCCATTAATCAAAAATTCAGTAGGTATTATTTAAACGTTTTGAAAATAATTGCAATCTATTTTTATAAACTATAAGAAAATGTAACAAAATTGTAAAAAATTATTCGTGTCGTTTTTTCTTGGTCTTCTTTATCTGTTTTTCAAGATTAAGTTTCTCCAAGAGTTCTTTGTAACGGTTTCGTATGGTAACTTCAGTGACGCCTGCGACATCTGCAACCTCTCTTTGAGTTCGCTTCTCCCCATTGATTAGAGCAGCAACATAAAGAGCTGCAGCAGCAATCCCTGTAGGCCCCCTTCCCGAAGTCAATTCAACGCTCTGTGCTTTCTCAATTATCTCAATGCTGCGACTTTGGGTTTCAGCATTGAGTTTTAGTGCTGAGGCAAATCTAGCAATGTAATCTGCAGGGTTACTTGGCAATATCTTGATCCCTAGCTCTCTTGTTATAAATCGATATGTCCTACCTATCTCCTTTTTCTCGATTCCAGAGGCTTCACTCAGTTCATCAAGGGTCCTTGGCACATCATGTCTACGACAAGCAGCATAAAGTGCGCCGGCAACTACAGATTCCATGCTTCTGCCCCTTACAAGTCCTTTTTGGACTGCAAGAGTATAAATTCTTGAGGCTTCCTCTTCCACGCTTCCTGGAAGCTTCAAATAGGATGAAACTCTTTTTAGTTCAGCAAGAGCCAATTTGAGGTTTCTTTCAATGGCAGTACTTATTCTTTGCTGCCATTTTCTTAATCTGAAGAATTTG
>JAHJEM010000070.1 GCA_018825425.1 Nanobdellota archaeon
AACTGGACTTTACAATCAGGATTCCTGAGTGCACCACACCAAAATACTATGTGGTAAAACTCAATGTTGAGTATTTGGGAAGAAGCATAATTTACAAATCAGGAAGAATAACTGTAACTCAAGGTGCTTGTGGTCTAGTTCCAGGTAACTTCAACATTGTTGACATCTATAATATTCAAGATGTTCCTGTTGGAAGTGCTGCTGTGTATCCAATTAAGATAACTAATACAGATGATTATGCAAAATCATATGTTGTCCGTCTTGTTGGTGTGGATGGTTGGGGTAGCTATTACCTTGATAGTGGCAGCGTAGTTGTCTTGGATCCTGGTCAGGAGAAAACAGTCAATGCACAAGTGTATGCAGGTAAGGATGCAGATATCGGCGAAAGGACGTTCATGGCTGAAGTTACGCATAAGAATGAGGTAGAACAGATTGTGTTAGTGGCAAGTGTTAAAGGCGAAGATGAGAACAGGAATACTCTTCTTTTCCCTTCAGGGATTACAATCCTGAAAATTGTCCTAATCATACTTGTCATAGCTTTTATAGTGGTCGCTGTTCACTATACGTATGCAAGGCGAAAAGTTGTGAATAGGAACGAGTTCCTGTTTCCTCAAGCATAATTATTTTTTTACTATTTTCATTATCATTCAGTATATATATTTCATCAATAAAATTAACCAACGAAAACACACAACGTGTCCAGATGATTATTAATCACTTCAAAATGGTTATAATCGAAACTTTTAAATAGTAATGGGCATTATTTCCCACTTGGCACGGCGAGTGTTTTATATATGATTCGTTGAGGGGAAATACATGAAAAAATTTTTGTTGCTTTCGGCAATCCTATTGGTAGTACTATCCTATTTTGTAAGCGCTCAATGTGAAACACTTGATACTCAAACAGAAGACGTGCTTATTGATTCTGATTGTGATATTTATCCTGATATTGATGATAATTGTCCAAACACTGCGAATCCTGATCAAGAGGATTCAGATGGCAATGGGATTGGGGATGCATGTGAATCGCGTGTCCAGACTTCTCATCCGCCAGTTCCAGTTCTTATAAATGAACCTGTTGATGAGCCTGTGCCTGTACTAATAAGCATGCCCATAACTTCAAATACACTTGATATTCAATATATCACTATCAATGATCTTCAAAAGGGAGGTCTTGGTGAACTATACACTATAAAAGTCACAAATACCCTTGGATATTCTGTACCTGTATCCATTAAGGTATCAGATATATATGAATGGGGTACATATTCAATCAAGCCAAGCAGTCTTTTAACTTTGGGATCAGGAAAGAGTGCAAAATTCCACATTTATGTGAAAGCAGATTTCACAGCGCCTTCTGGTGAACAAAAATTTCATGCAACCGTTGTTGCAGATGGCAAAGAAAGGGAGCTGGAGCTTTATGCTAATATTATTGGTGAGGGGAAAGGTACATCAAAGTCAAGAGACTATGGTACAACACTTGAAACAGTACTTATCTTTATTGTGGTGTTGTTGCTTGTAATAGGCTTGGCGGGTGGATATGATAGATTAAAGAAAAGATAGAGGGTGTCTAATATGAGAATTAAAATGTATAATCAAAAAGATGAATCAAGGGAGATGCAGAATATGCAAAAGATGCATATAAAGCGAGTATTTACAGTATCCACCATTCTATTTGCACTGACATTGCTGATGTCTTCAATTGTCATGGCAGAATTCCAGGTCAATCTTTATTCAAATGAGTTTTCCATTGCAACTGAAAGGGATGACCTGAAAGTGTGTAGTTGTGGAACCAGAACAGATACATACGAAATAACAAATGTCGGAAACGTAGCATCACTCTTTTCCATTTCAACAGAATCGAATATTAATTCTTGGATAAGCCTATCTCAAAATACTTTTGAATTGCAACCAGGTAATGCTAGAAAAGTCGAGGCTTATGTCTATGTCCCTTGCGACACTCAAGGTTACTGGAATTATAATTTCAAGGTCCAGACCAATTATGGAAGACAGAAGGGTATTTCAAGAGATGTGGCTGCTCATCAATGCCAGAACATCAAGGGCATGCTCAGATATTTCAATAAGACCATCGATCCATGTGAGACTGCTGAGTTTGAGATCATTATTGAGAATGTAGCCAGTTTCACGGAAAAGTACGAAGTCAGTTTGGGTGAGTATGACAAATATGCACAATTCTCTGAAAAAGAAGTCGAGATTGAACCAGGCAAGAAAAAGAGCGTCTTTGTCTATGTACAGATGCCTTGTGATGTTTATGGTACAATTCCATTGAATTTCCATATCCACTCAAAACTAAATGGTCTTGACCAATATATTGGACATGGTTTGATTATTACAAGATCTTATGATTACAGTATTGATGGCAGGGAACGAAATGAGATCTGTAGCAGGGTTGTCAGTAAGATACCTGTAAAATTCACAAATAATGCTAAGTTGCCAAATGACTATAAAGTATCCTTTACAGGGCCTTCTTTTGCATCATTTGAGCCTACGCAATTGACTCTGCTTCCTGGAGAATCACAAGAATTTGACATGCTATTTAACCCAGGAGTGACTGATGAAGGTATGCATACGCTTGGCATTACCTCAAATTCAGAGCTCGGAGACATCACAAAAACCAGAAATCTTAATGTGGATGTCCAGCATTGTTATGATCATCAAGTTAATATTGATGCTCAGGCACTTGATAAAGTGTGCTGCGGCAAAAAGATCTATACTGTAAACATCAGAAATTCAGGCATGTATACCGAGACCTTCTATCTGAAGCTAAAGTCTCCATTGTGGGCAAGACTCTCTCAAGAAGCAATAACCTTGAGACCTGGTGAGAATCAGAATATATTTGTTGAAGCAGACATTCCTTGCATAGATGATCAGTTTGAAGTTAGAATCATTGCTGAATCCGCATCTTCAGGCATCAGATCAGATGATGTCGTGACAATCCATTCATATGGTCCTGATAGCTGTACGAGGATAAAAGTAGTAAATGATGATAATCATATTGACTATTATACCAAAGAGTTTAATTTGGTATTGGAGAATGCAGGTGTCCAAGATGCAAGGTATTCTCTTGAGTTTATCTCTCAATTCTTTACAACTGATGTCACAGAGATTGACCTTGCCGTTGGAGAGCAGAAAACCATCAAGCTTGATTCAGTAGACTTAAACGGTTTTAGAAAAGGAGTATACCTTGATGAGTTAAGAGCAGAAAACCAAGATTCTGGAAGCCTATATAAAGAAACTATCAAATGGAATCTAAATAAGAGGGGTATTTTCACTAGATTCGTGGATTATTTGTCAAGGAGCTATGTTTGCCTTGCTTTCCTACTATTATTCATAATTGGTGTTATTTTTGCACTTATATTGCTTTTCTACAAGCAAGTGCTAAAGGCATTTACACCTGAAAACAGCACCCTTATCTTGAGAAGAGTCCCGTACAACAGTAAGAAAAGGACAAGCGCAATTATATTATTTATCATTGTGTTTTTATTGCTGTTTTTGGCGGCGTTTGGATTCAGTGAAAGGCCTAGCTACGATCTGGTCCAGAAACCATTATATTTTGAGATGTATCAGAACTCAGAACTAGACATTAATGTTGCAGATTATTTCGCAGATCCTGATAATGATCCTTTGATGTTCTATGCTTCAAAAACAGAGAATATGGCAATTGATATTGCAGGAGAAACCGCAAATGTCAAGCCAGCAGAAGGTTTCTTTGGCGAACGGAACATTGTCTTTATTGCTGATGATGGAAAAGGCGGCAGAGCTGAAAGTGCAGTCATAACACTGAAGATACTAGAGAAGCCAAAGAGAACCCTGACACAAGGCTTCGCATACAACTGTCCGATTGTGTTTGTGGCATTCTTGTTTGTGCTCTGGTTGGTTACTTTCATCTTCCACGTGAGAAAAGGTAGGTTTGTATATTTTTACAGACAAAACAAGCCTACTAAGAAACCAAGGAGAAAGAAATAAATAGTTCCTATATTATTTTATTTTTATTATTGAGATTATTGTCAAATATGAGGTGATTTAATGAAAAGTTTATATGCAATTATTCTGGGAAGTGCTCTTGCAGCTGGTGCCGCGAATGCAGATATTATTCTTGATGGAGATACATCCGACGTAACAGGTAATCTAAGAGGATCGAATTCAACTACTCAAACCATACCACAATCTGGAATAACAACCTATATTGAAGGAGGCATAACTGTTGAATTGCCTTATGAACCTCGAGGTCCATGGAAAGTTGAGTACCAAAACGCTCTTGAAATGGCCAATAAAAGAGGGGGTGTACGTTTCACCTTTTGGGATCAAGATTTTGGTGAAGGACTTGATGTAATCACTGAATTTTGTAGGTTATCTGACGGTACACCAACATCGGGAGTAGGAAAAAGATATTGGCGCATGCAAGTAAGAGACGGACAGAATTTGATAGGACTTGCTGGAAGGTTATCTCAATTTACAACTAGGCGTGTTACTTGGGAGGATTTGTATGAAGCGAACAAAGCAGTTATTGGTGATGATCCTCATCATATTGAACCTGGGCAAACTTTCACCTATGGGGCTGATTTCCAAACGCCCAGAGAACAAAGAGATGAAGCAAACCTTCATAAAATCAGAGAATTATAAAATTTTATAAATAAACAAACATTTTTTTCTGATTCTAGGGGACGTAGTATAACCTGGCTAGAATAGTTGGCTCCAGTTTGCTGGAGCGCTGAGCCAAACTCTTGTTTGGCAATGAAGAGAAAAACGGCATGTGCTTTAAGCAGGAAGATACCAACGGATTGGGGTTCGAATCCCCACGTCCCCAGTTTTTTTGCCCAGTTCGTACTGTTGAGCAAAGCGAAACAGTATAATACTGTGCTGGGTTGTACGTCAGCGTACAAGTGGGAATCAACACGTCCCCAGTTTTTTTAAATAGACTTATGAGGAACAAATGATAGGAATAATTCTGGTTGTAATCGCTGCGATATCTGCGGCAATTGAACATGTTCTTCAGAAACTGGTTATAACTAGAGGTAAAAGTCTGGCATACACATTTATTTGGCAAGTGTTATCGGCAATTCTATTCTTTATATTATTTCTATTTAACATTGATTTTCCAAAAGGAGTGTTGCCATGGATAATTGTTGGTGTTTCTTCCTTGTTTTGGATTGCGGGTTCTTTTTCAGGATTTAAGTCATATGAATATTTGGATTTGTCAATTAAGGGACCTTTGTCAAAATTGAAAATCATATTTGTGCTGATTCTTAGTGTTCTAATTTTCAAGGAGAGCCTGTCTGCTGAGAAATTAATTGGTACAGGACTTGTTGTAATTGGAGCAATTCTTATTACATATAATCGGCAATTGAAACTATCTAGTTTCAAGAATAAAGGAGTGATCTATGCGGTTTTATCTTCTTTTCTTATTGCTATGGCATTTCTAATTGATAAGTATGCTCTCAATTTTTTTGAAGTCGAACTATATATTCTGCTTGTTTTTCTGCTTCCTGCGATATATATTGCGCCATTCGCATTTAGGAAGAGAAAAGACGTTGAACAACTCATTAAAACAAGTTTTTGGAAGATTGCAATCACAATGGTTTTTGGATCTTTGGCATATTATCTGACACTATATGCATTTAAAATGATTGAGGCGAGTGTAGCCATACCCATTTTTGAGTTGAATACTATGTTCGCTGTTGTTGGTGGAATTATATGTCTAAAAGAAAGAACTGATATTAAGAAAAAAGTAATCTCGACAATTCTGATTGTATTAGGAGTTGTGTTAGTGTCGGGATTATATGTTGTTTTCTAGGAGAGTCTATCTCTTCTTCCCCAACCTCATCTCAAGTGTCCGTATCTGTTCTCGGATCTCAATGGCCCTTTCAAATTCGAGCTTCTCTGCTGCTTCATGCATCTTGGCATCGAGTTCAATTATAACGTTTGGAATCTCTTTTTTAGGGATGTGTTTTGTGTCTTTAATCTCCACTTCTTTCTCTTTTATTGGTTTGATTATTGTTTTTGGGGTAATCTTATGCTTCTTATTGTATTCCATCTGTATCTGTCGTCGTCTTTTGGTCTCTTTAAGGGCCAATTTGATAGAATCAGTCATCTTATCAGCATACAATACCACTTTTGAATCCACGTTTCTAGCTGCACGTCCAATAATCTGTATCAAACTCTTTGTGTCCCGCAAAAAACCTTCCTTATCCGCATCTAGAATTCCAATGAAACTCACTTCAGGGATATCCAATCCTTCTCGAAGCAGGTTGATACCCACTAGTACATCGAATTTTCCAAGCCTGAGCTCTCTTATTATCTCTGTTCGTTCCAGTGTATGGATTTCAGAATGAAGATATCTGGTCTTGATTCCTTCCTCTGCCAAGTATTCGCTCATTTCCTCAGCCAGTTTTTTTGTGAGTGTTGTTACGAGAGCTCTATTTCCGCTCTTGATGGTAGCCTCAATCTCTTTTTTTAAGTCTTCAATCTGTCCTGTGATGGGTCTGACCTCAACTACAGGATCAATCAAGCCTGTGGGTCGTATTATCTGTTCGACAATCTGTATGGAAGCTTCGCGTTCATATGGTCCGGGTGTTGCAGAAACAAATACTACTGATCTCATGTATTTTTCAAATTCTTTGAATTTGAGTGGACGATTATCATAAGCGCAGGAGAGGCGGAATCCATAATCAACAAGATTCCTTTTTCGGCTGCGATCTCCTTTGTACATACCGTGAAATTGAGGTATGGTCTGATGACTCTCATCAATTATCATAAGGAAATCATTAGGAAAATAATCCAGAAGACAGTATGGTTTTGATCCTTTTTTTCTGTTGTCAAAATGTCTTGAATAATTCTCAATGCCCTTACAATATCCTGTTTCCTCGATCATTTCTATATCATAATTAGTGCGTTGTTTTAGACGGTGTGCTTCAATCATCTCAAGCTTAGGCAGTTCTTCTTTTAATTCCTTTCTTAATCCTTGCAATGCCTTAAGTTTTGCTCCTTCAGGAATAACGAAGTGGCGTGCGGGATAGACATAGAAATATTTCATCTCTTCTTTGATGGCTCCTGTTATCTTATCTACTTCAACAATCCTTTCAACAACATCTCCAAACATTTCAAATCTGATTATATCATTGAAATATCCTGGGACGATGTCAATAGTGTCACCTTTGGCTCGAAAGCGTCCAGGCATGAGTTCAGTCTGGTTTCTCTCAAATTGGATGTTGATTAGCTTGTGAAGCAAGTCATTTCTTGTAATTTTTTGCCCTTTTTTTATTTCAAAACCCAAGTTTTTGAAGTGCTCAGGGTTTCCTAGTCCATAAATGCAAGAGACTGATGCAACAACAATGACATCTCTAAAGCCAATTAGAGATGCTGTGGTCGAGAGTCTCATCTGTTCAATCTTCTGGTTTATTGCAGAATCTTTCTCTATATATTGGTCTTTTGATGGGATGTAGGATTCTGGTTGATAATAATCATAGTAAGAGACGAAGTATTCAACATGATTATCTGGAAACAATTCCTTGAACTCATTGTATAGCTGTGCTGCAAGAGTCTTGTTATGTGCAATCACTAGCGTTGGTGTCTGTGCTTGGGCAATCACGTTTGCCATGGTAAATGTCTTTCCAGATCCAGTCACGCCGAGAAGAGTTTGCGCTGCATATTTCTTTTTAAGGCCACTGACTAGCTTGCGAATCGCTTCAGGCTGCGAACCTTTTGGTTTCATACTTTTAGACAGTTCGAATCCTATCATTTTATTTGTCATTTCTTTTCTCTTAATGCTTTCTTGCGCAAAAGCCGGTTATATTTTATTGCGAATCGATGAGCCTCATCTCGAATTTCTTGGAGATACCTTAGGCCCACACTCTTCCTTTCCAATCGAAGGGTTCCTGAAATTCCAGGGAGATGGATCTCCTCAAATTTCTTTGCAATTGAGATCATTGGAATCTGCAGGCCAAGTCCTCTGAGCACATCTAAACCTGCACCTAGCTGGCCTTTCCCTCCGTCAATCAGTATGAGATCTGGCATCTGGTTCTTCTCTTCGAGAAGCCTGCGATATCGTCTGAGGATGACTTCTGAAATAGCTTTGACATCGTCAATGCCATGTACAGTCCGTATTTTGAACCTGCGATAATTGCTCTTATCTGGTTTTCCATTCCTAAACTGTATCATGGATCCTGTTGTAGATGTGCCTGATAGATGAGATATGTCAAAGCACTCAATCACTTTTGGAGGATTGTTTATTTTCAGAGCACGTTGAAGTGCTTCAACCTTAACCATGTCACCGAAAAAATTCAATTCAATATTTTTAGCAGTCAGATCAAGCAATCCTTTTTTCTCTCCAATCTTAGGGACATTGATTCTGACCTGGGATTTTCTTTTTTTCGATAGAAATTCATTAAATGCACCAGATACTTTTGTTGGGATAATGATTTCTTTTGGAATTGGATTATCAGAGTAGAATCTGCTCAGGAACTCCTCGAAGAAGTCATCAGAAAAATCAAAAATAAACTCTTGCTTGTTGTAGAGTGTGCCATTATGGACATTGAATACAATCAGATAGACCTTGTCGTCTTTGATCAGATAGTTTATGACATCCTCATCATATTTTTTTTGGCGTTCCATTATCCATTTCTCGTTGAGGTATTTCAAAGATTCAATCTGGTTTCGCAGAAGGATCGCCTTTTCAAATTCAAGAGAATTGGAAGCCTTTTTCATCTTGGATTCAAGTTTTCTTATCAGAAATTTTGTCTTACCCTTAAGAATATCTCTTGCAATACCTATTATTGATCCATATTCTTCCTCATCCAACAAGCCTATGCATGGTGCAAGGCAGAGGCCGATATGATATCTAAGACATGCTCGTTTTGGCAGTTTTTTGCATGTTCTTATACCAAGAATTCTGTTTATCAGATATAAGACATCCTCTCTTGCACTGGCTGAGATAAATGGTCCATAATACTCTCCTTTTGAGGTTCTTTTCCGTGCAATTATTACCCTTGGAAACTTCTCTTGTGTAATCTCAACATATGCATACCGTCTAGAATCTTTTAGATCAATGTTATATTTTGGTTTGTTTTCTTTTATCAGATTGTTCTCTAGGAGAAGTGCATCTGATTCAGAATCAGTGATTATGAAATCAATATCTGCAATTCTTTTTTTCAATTGCTCGGTCTTGATATCGCTTTGCTTTTTATAAAAATAGCTATCAACCCTTTTTTTCAGGTTCTTCGCCTTGCCAATATATATGATGTTTCCTTGCTTGTCTTTGTAGATATAACAGCCAGGCTCAGCTGGTAATTTTTTGGCTAGTTTTTTCTTTTCTTCCATTTTCAAAAATTTGTTTTAGGAATTGACCTGTATAACTCTTCGTGTTTTTGATGAGTTCTTCTGGCGTTCCTGATCCTATGATTTGTCCTCCAGCATCTCCGCCTTCAGGCCCTAGATCAATGATATGATCTGCAGATTTGACTACATCAAGATTGTGCTCAATGACCAGAACTGAGTTTCCTTTTGAGACCAAGTCATCAAGTACCTTTATTAATTTTTTGACGTCGTGAAAATGCAGGCCTGTTGTTGGTTCATCAAGCAGATACATGGTTTTGCCTGTGGCTTTTTTCGATAGTTCTCTTGTGAGCTTAATTCTCTGGGCTTCACCTCCTGAAAGGGTTGTTGAACTCTGGCCCAGTTTTAGATAATCAAGACCGACTCTCTTTAAGGTCTCAATCTTATTTTTTATGCTTGGGATATTTATGAATAGTTCATACGCCTCCTCAACACTCATATCAAGAACATCTGCAATGCTTTTATCTTTGTATTTCACTTCAAGAGTCTCAGCATTATACCTCTTGCCCTTGCATTCTTCACATTCTACATATACATCAGGCAAAAAATTCATCTCAATCTTGATAAGGCCATCTCCTTGACAAGCTTCGCATCTGCCGCCTCTGACATTGAACGAGAAGCGTCCAGGCATATAGCCTCTAAGTTTAGCTTCCTTGGTTGAGGCAAATATTTTTCGAATCTCATCAAATGTTTTTGTATAAGTTGCAGGGTTACTCCTGGGAGTTCTTCCAATTGGCGTCTGGTCAATAACAATGACTTTATCAATCTCAGAGTCAAATTCAATTCTATCATGCTTGCCAGGTCGGACTTTGGAATTGTAAAGCTTTTTTTGAAGTGCTTTGTAAAGAATCTCATAAATTAATGTTGATTTTCCACTACCTGAAACACCGGTTATCAGAGTCAGGACGCCTAGAGGGATTTTCGCATCAATGTTTTTAAGATTATTATGTTTACAACCAAATATTGTTAGGAACTCTTTTGTGGTTCTACGTTTCTCAGGAAAATCAATAGTGCGTTTTCCAGATAGATATTGTCCAGTCAGACTTTTTGGATTACTTTGGATCTGTTTTGGTGTGCCTTCTGCAATAATCTTTCCACCATGAATCCCTGCGCCAGGACCCATATCAACAACATAATCTGCATTCTTAATAGTATCTTCATCATGCTCGACTACAATTAATGTGTTTCCAAGGTCGCGCAGGTGGTGAAGTGTTTGTATAAGTTTATGATTATCTCTTTGGTGCAATCCTATTGAAGGTTCATCAAGAATATATAGAACACCCATAAGATTGGATCCAATCTGTGTTGCAAGCCGGATCCTTTGAGCTTCTCCACCTGAAAGAGACCCTGCAGAACGAGACAATGTGATATAGGATAATCCAACTTTGTCCAGGAATGAAAGTCGTTCATTGATCTCTTTTAGGACTTGTTTTGCAATCTCCTTCTTCTTTGGATCAAGCTTAAGATTCTTGAAGAATATTTTGGCGTCAGAGATAGGAAGATCAGTCACATCAATAATCGATTTATTGTTGATTTTTACTGCGAGCACTTTGGGTTTCAATCTTTTTCCCTCACAGTCTGGGCATTTAGACACTCTCATGTGTTTCTCGAGTTCAGTCCTTCTGTAATCAGACGTTGTCTGATGATAAAGTCTGTCTGATTGAGGAATCAAACCTTCCCAAGTGCCCTTATGTGACCAATTGGCATCGCCATTTTTCATAACCATGTTAAACTTGATCCGTTCAGTAGAACCATACATCAATATGTCGTGCTGTTTCTTGGTCAAATCTTTAATTGGGGTGAGTACAGAAAATTGAAAATGTTTAGCAACAGCTGCCAAGTACTGTCCACGCCAGCCATCGATTGCATTTCGATAGAGCGAGACTGCGCCGTCCGCAATAGCCTTGTTCTTATCTGGGATTATTAGATCTGGATCAAATTCCATCTTAATTCCTAGGCCATGACAGGCCTCGCACGCACCAAATGGGCTGTTAAATGAGAACATCCTGGGTTGAAGCTCTTCAAAACTTGTGTCGCAATGTGGACATGTCATCTTAGACGAGAAAACCTTGTCTCCGCTTTTCTCTTGGTTGATAATAACTAATCCAGCACCCTTTGATATTGCGGTCTCGACAGATTCTGCAAGCCGAGTCTTATCAGATATATCAAGCCTGTCAACAACGATGTCTATATCATGCTTTTTGTATCGCTCCAACTTGACCTTATCAGTTGTCTTCTGGATTTTACCATTGACACGCACTCTTGAGAAACCTTCCTTGTTTAGATCCTCTATTAATTTCTCATAGGTTCCTTTTTTTTGGCGAACAATAGGTGAGAGAATTGTGATTTGGCCTTTGAAAAAGTTTGATATACGTTCAGTTATCTTCTGAGACGATTGAGATTCAATTAGTATGTTGTGAGTCGGGCAGTAGGGTGTTCCAATCCTTGCAAAAAGCAATCTTAAGTAATCATAAACCTCTGTCACAGTCCCAACAGTACTTCTGGGATTCTTGCTCGTTGTTTTCTGCTCAATAGAAATTGCTGGTGAGAGACCATCAATACTATCCACATCTGGTTTGTTCATAAGCCCGAGGAACTGCCTAGCATATGCGGAGAGTGATTCTACATATCTTCTCTGGCCTTCGGCGTATATTGTGTCAAATGCGAGAGTAGATTTGCCACTTCCTGAGAGGCCAGTTACAACAATAAACTTGTCTCTAGGAAGAGTTACATTGACATTTCTGAGATTGTGCTCTCTAGCGCCCTTTATCACAATATCTTTCATATTTAAAGGAAATTTTTCAAGGGTTTATATTGTTTACCCCAATATGTCCAGTGGTATTTTGGATATGTTCCTATGAGTTATAGACGATATCTTTTTAAACATAAGAATGGTGGTTATTATGTATGGAAAAAAACGTAGGATTCCATGTGAGAATTACTTGGAAAGTGCTTATTGTTCTAATTGCAATTCTCTTGTTTTTATCAGGTGTAGCATATTTGTTTTGGCCATTTGACTATAGTCTTACAATTGCAAATACTAAAGGGGATGAGATACTGACTAATGTTCTCATAACTGAATCTGATGGGGGCATTGTCTTTTCTGATTATACTAGCAGTTTAGATATTCGTTTGTGGAAAGGCAACTATACAATCCATCTGGAAGCAGAGGGTTATGCAATCCAAGAGGAACTGCTTGTCAACAAGGTAGGATTCAAGCAGAATAAAGATTTGGTTGAAACAAGAACTCTGCAACCTGTCATGCTTCGTGTTTCATCATTTGCATTTACTGATCCCACAACCACACTGGAACTTTCCCCAATGTTGTATGCAAAAGGGATCAATATTCTTGGTGACACTGTAAATCAAGAGTTGGGTCCTGAACAAGAGTTGATGTATGGTAATTATATTATAACTGTTTATGATAAGAATTTTGCTCGTGATGCAGAGATTCATGGTGATAGAATTTTCTTATATGGTGAACCCCAGAATATGCTCTTGTTAGAGCCAAATGATAATTTCTTGCGGCTTGAACCTAAAGAAGTTGAATATGTTTTCAATTATATCTCAGATTTTTTGGAATATTCAGAACATCTTGCTTCAGACGACCGTGGACTCCCAAAACAATTCTATATTTATTCTAAAGATCATGTGATGTCGTTGGGAGACATGTTGTTTCTTGTCTGTTTAAAGGGAGCATATGTAGGGCCGGGTGCAGATTATCAATACTATATGCCAAAATGGAAAGAATATACTCTGGGTGAACTTGCACACAATCATACTGATTGTTATGCCTCTGCCTTGAATGGTACCATTCCTGGTATGGTTGAAAATGGTGGTTCTGATGCGCAAGTATTTGAGTTATTAAAAGCGGCGGCAATCAGCAGTGTAAAACCTCTTGAACTTAATACCAAGAAACGCGGTCCTGACATCGCATTCACATTTGACATTGAAGCAGGAAGATATGTCTGGGAAGATAATGGATTGAGTATTGGTCCTTGTGAGAGTGCTGATTATTCGCTTGGTTTAAAGGATGATGAGATAGTTTGTGATGATCCTGCATATGTTGCTTGGATGACTCCAACTACTGGCGAGACCACTTACACTCAATATCCATATCCACAAGTATCAAACCTTCTTGGATATGAGCAGATACTGGATTATTCGGAAAGATATGGCATACCGACGACAAATTACATAGTAAAAAAAGATCTTTTGGCAATTCAAAAACTTGATCAATCATTGATTGATCGGACCAATGTGTTGATTGGAGATGGGTTGTTTGAAGTTGGATCCCATACAAGATATCATACTCATCTTGGTGTGGTTGAGCCAGCCATTGCCAGGGCCGAGATTCGTAAGTCAAAGGAATTCTTAGAAGAATACTTTGATACCTCTGTTTATGGGATTCGTGCTCCGTATCTCAGTAAAATAGGTGATGAAGATAATCATGCAGATGAAGTCCAGAAAGCAGGATATGCCTATTATTCTAGTGTCGGGGAAAATTTCGGTAAGGTCCGAGGAAAAGGTCTTGTCCATAAGCCTTATTCTGGCGAACCATATCTTGCGTATGACAACCCAATAGATTTCCGTCACAAAGTGAATACATATAGCTACCTGATCACATTGGATCATCCGTGGAACCTGGTCTATGACGAGGTTGAGGAAGAGGAGTATAAGTTGCGGGAGAATCCTGGTTTGTTGGATAATCATCGTGCACTCATCTTGACTGCAATTTCCAATGGTGGTATACTTGTTCTTGCAAAGGATCTGAGATTGTATAAGGGATTCACTTATTGAGTTGATTTCTCATATGATTTTTCATTTGTAGTGGATCTTATGTTGTCATAAACTGCTCTTACCAACCTTGGTCCAAGTTCAACCAAGGGTACTGATATTGCAAACCTTTGTGGCATGACAAAATAAACATGTCTCTTGTTGAAATTGCCATCTCTTACTGAGTTTGCCACTGTCAAGTCTGATCCGCTTTTTAATCCGTGTTCATATGCTCTTCCGATGAGTTCATAATCATCAACATCTGCTAGGAGCTTGAATCCCACCTGGTACACATCTAGTTTCCATTCCTTTACTTTGCCTATGACCTTGGGCAGTTTCTCTAGCTCAATTGTCATCTTGTCCTGGCTTGAACTGATCTTTCCTTTCTGGTGCCTTGCGCCATAATCTGATACTGCTGCTGCAAGAACCACCACGTCAATCGGCTCGCTTTTCAGCACGCGTTCTAGGGTGTCATGATACTGTGCAAAGGTCTGGATCACGTATTCATGTAGACGGTTTGCATGGACAAGGTATCTGTTGGTTGCAGTATGCAACCGCATTATCTCATCTTCCAGGTTCTTGTTTGGATCCAAGGCGAGTTGGCTGCGAAATGGTCTTTTAGCATGCTTGCTATGAATATAATGAACACTTGCGCCAGATTCAAGGAAAGCTTCAGCAATTCTTGCACCTGTGCTTCCACCACTGAAGTTACCTATGTGTCTTATGTCGTCTATTTTTGTAATAGTTCCTCCGCTTGTGATCAAAACTTCTAGTGGTTTCATTTTTTCCTCGTTCTATATATCTAATTTTAACTGCTCAACCTCTTCTTCAGGATTATCCTGGGCTTTTGCGTATCTCAACATTGCATTTACAATCGCAGTCAACCTTGGCATCTTGGCTTTTCCCTCACCAACGCGTGGTGGAATGATATTGATGCCATATTTTTCTGATTTCTCCAGGTTTTCTTGGAGCATTGGATTCTGATACAGTGTTTCATGCATTGTTGGGGCAAGATACACAGGAACTCCTTTGCCGAGCGCACTTGCTATTAGTGTTGTTACGGGGTTATCTGCAATTCCTGAGAAAATCTTGTTGATGGTGTTTGTGGTTGCAGGTGCTACTAACACTATGTCTTCTAGGCAGATGTGCTCTGAATTTCCACTGAGCTCTGTCACAACAGGATTACCGCTTCCCCATTGAAGACTTGCTTCACCTACAAACTTATGGGCCTCGTAAGTTGTGTATACATTGACATTCGCACCATATCTTCTAAGATGTCGTGCGATTTTTGGAACTTCTATTGCTGCAATTCCTCCTGTTACGCATAGACCAATTGAATAATCATCTAGTTGATGTCCGATTCTCTCGACCTGCAAATCCTCATTTTTTCTCTTTTCGAGTCTTTCATATTCTTGTGTCATTTTTTTCTCCCAGTTTTAATCTCCATTTGATAAGTCTAATTTTGGTAGTATCAGGTCTGCATTCCTGTAGTACACTTGACTTTTCTCATAATCTGAGAAATCTCGCATAGCAGTCTCTATGAAGTAAACAGAATCCTCATGAGTCTGTACTGGAAAATCAGTCCCGAACAAGAGCCTTGTAGGTCCGACTTCATGCAATACCTTTCGGATGTCCTCAACTGCTCTTGGTATGTCTGCCCTATCAAATTTTGAATCAATCAATCCGCTCATGTCAGTGTACAGGTTTGGATTTCTTTTCATGACCTCAATTAAGTCATCGGTGAATGGTTTGCACAAGTGGCAAGCGATGATTGGTGTTTTTTCGTATCTTTGAGCCACGAATTCAAGATCTCTTGCCTTGACCATACCTGCAATTGCAGGTGTTCCATACTTTCTCATACTGGAGTATGAATATCCGCAATGGAATGCCATTGGCAGTTCATGTGTTTCTGCAATGTCTGCTACCTGTTGGAATTCCATTGATCTCAGGTCAATATGCTGATATCCGGTGTAAATCTTTACACCTTGGATGTTTCCTTCCTCAGCCAACTCATTTAACTCGTTCATACCCTGGTGGAGGTAATGTTCGAAGTCTAAGCTTCCGAAGATATGAAATGTGTCTGGGTGTGCTCTCCTATTTGTTTGCCTGACCCAATGAACCATCCTATAATTGGAAACACCTGATGCCTTGTGCGGAAAATAGGTTGCGAGGAGCACTGTTCGCTCCACATTGTGAATTTCCATCTGTTCTAGGATGTGATCAAGATCTGCGCTGGGCGGTAGTGTGTCTTTGACTTTTCTATTGGTCGTGTGGCAGTGAATGTCCATTTTTTTCATTTTCATCACAATAATGGTTGCCAAAAGGAATCTTTATATTTACTCTATAAATCTTTAAAGAACTATAAATTATAGAAAGATTTATATATGGGTTTGTCGTCTAAATGATTGTGAGAGTAGTAGAAAGAAGTGTTCAGGAAATAGGAAAATCCCTTCTTATAACTCTACCTAAAGAATGGGTTAATCTACTGGGTGTAAAAAAGGGCAACAAGCTTAAGATACTAATTTCTGAAAGAGGAACCCTTCAGGTCTCTCCTGAGTTCATTGATGGGGATGAACACACAACCGTGACTCTGCACTATGATCAACATTTCAAGAGACGATTCTTGAGAGATTATTTTAATGGCAATGAAAGAATTGTCATCAAATTCAAGAGACCTTTGAGTGAGGTTGAACGAAAGGATCTCTATGTATTCCTGAAACGATTTATGAATGCTCAGATAATTGAAGAGACTCCGACCAAGAAGGTGGTTAAATGCTTCAAGATAGATGAACTTTCAATAGACGAATGCCTGCGCAGGATGTTTTTCTTGTGTATGAATATATTTGATGAGGCTGTGGAAGGCAGGAGCCATGCCAAGATGCAGGAACTCCTTGATACCATGAGAAGATTCTATTATATGCTTGTCATGCAGGTGAGAAGGTTCTTATCTGAAGGAAAATATGTCAAGGAAAACCAGATTCCACTTATTAGGGCACTGGATTTTCGGATGGTTGCAGAGAAAGTTGAGAGAATAGGTCACTTTGCTCAGGAATTAGGTATGTCAAAGCACCTCAATATCAAATATGTAAAGATTGCACGTGATTATTTCCAGAGATCGTTCAATTGTTTTATCAAACCAGATTATGATAAGGCAACTCCTTTGTGGCAAGAAGCATGGGTTATTCAGAAACAGATAGAAAAGAAGATAGACCAAGCACATAAATCAGGAAATATTGACAATTACCAGGAATTTAGTACTTTGCTCTGGATAAGTAGGACTTCAAAGGATATCAGCATGCTCATCAGATAATAATCAGAGAGAATACAACAAAATTACATTAAATTTAAATATAACTTGATTGGAAATAATATAAGAAAGTGAGGTGGGCAAAAATGAAGAAACTATTCTTGATTATTCTTTGTATACTCGTCACTCTATTATTTTTGACGGGCTGCGATAATAAGAAAAAGATTGAAGACAAAGTTGATGAGATCACAGATGTCTTAGATGCTTGTCCTGATTGCGAGGAGTGTCCTTCGCCTGATGAATGTCCAACCTGTGATGACTGTATATGCCAGGATTGTGCAGAATGCGAAGTATGTGGTGACACAGGTAACCTTATGGAACTTGAGTTTGAAGATGTAGAGTTGTTAGAATTGGATGACTCAGGAAGCAAAGAAAGCAGAAATTTCTATTACAATGGTGCAGAGTATGATACTCTAAACAATGCACATCTTGTTTTCAAACCACGATGTGATAATGATGTTGAAGCGATGAGAATTGAAGTAAATGACGATAAAGTCTTTGATGGTGAGATTAATTGTGGAGTCATCAATGATATAGACTTGGATATTGCATATGTTGATGCAGGAAGGAATTCATTGACATTGATCTCTTCTGGAGAATATATGGTAACAAACATTGTTTTGCATTCTGAATTTGATGGTCTTGATCCTCAAGAGGAAGTTGTTTTTGACGTACAATTCGAGATTGACGATGATGAGATTGAATTCAAATCATTATCAGACTTTACACTCAAGAATTATTACGAATATGAGATAAATCTGGATGAGGATGATATAGAGAAAGACTTGATATTGGCATTTGATGCACCAGATAACAATGACGGCGATGTACGTGTGTTGTTCAATGATGAAGAGATCTATTATGGTATTGCAAAGAAAAGGAACAACAGGATTAGTATTCCAAAGGTAGACTTGAGCAAAGGAGAGAATTACCTTACCATAATTGGCATACCAAAATAGGATAAGTTAATATGATATCAAAGCCGCAAAAAAAGGAGAAGCATCATACCATAGAGTCTGCTCTGTCAAATGATCGCTCTGGAGGCTTTGTTATCCAGTTTCTCACACCTCTGTACAACCTGATTGCGGCTCTGTCCAAAGGACGCCTCACTTTCAGTCCGAGTTTTTGGAGTATTGTATCAATTGCATGTATATTGACTCTTATCATATTGAATAAGGTTGCTGCAGGATACCTATTGACCATGGCACTGGTCACCCTAGTTTTTGAATTCTTCTCTACAAACCCACAGATATTCAGGAAGAGTGGGGTGGACGATGATGATGAATATAAATATGCATTCTTGGCAGGTGCAAATGGAGAATCCTTGTTGCGAGTGGAAAATTTCTTGGAGGAATCCAAGCTGGATTTTGATCAATTAAAGCAACTGCTCACATCTAAACATGGCAAGAGTCTTCAGATATACAAGAAGATTGCAGAGACTCAAGTGTTCACCGCAGATTTCATCGACTACATGTTTGAGGCCAGGATGGACAAATATTTATCAGATGAGGCAATTAGTTTGCTTGTAGAAGCAAGCCAATCATGTATGAATGTGGAGACCTTTGAAAGACTCTATGGACGAGGATGCGTACGGCTTAGAGGTACTTTGGTTCTCAAGAATCCTGATCTAATCCAGAATAAGAATTGGTTTCAGAGATTCACTTTTCCTTGGCTTAAGATTGAATCTTGGTTCACATATTTCTTTGCAGAACCGAGCAAGAAATTCTTAGTATCCTTGCTGATTATGGGTGGGATTGTTTTCTTTAGCCGAGACTATATACTCAACCCCATAACTGAGTTACCAGAGTTGTCTTTGGTAGCAAGTTCAGCAGTTGGATACTTTGTGGGTACTTGGTTGTTTGGATTTATAATATTGGTCATCTACCTGAAAATGCGACGTTGGATCACAATCTATTGGTGGGGTGTAGTTTACAGAAGAAAATGAGTTAGAAATCGCTTCACTTCTTTTTCTTGATATTTAGTTTCTTATACGCTATGAATATAACCAATATTAGCTCAAGTAGGATGACAATAGGCCGTAGCCAACTCAAGAAGTCAGAGAAATACAGCCCTGTTCCGATGAATAGGGTCATGAGTCCGCCAAAGAGGAAACCTGTTCCTACCCACTCGTTGAGAGGATTCTTACTTGCTGGGAGCCAAATACCGATTGCCACAGCTACAAGTCCCAAGACTGCGGCGATCAGGAAGGTCCAAAACTTGAATTGACTCTGAGCTTGTTCGTACTCGTATTGGCAGATCTCACATTTCCATGCGATTGGGCATCCATCAAAATCAGTTTCCCATTGGATATCACCATGTATTTCTTTGCATGCATCTTTATCTTCCTGAAGAGTTTCAGATATGTCTGGGCATGAAAAATTCCTTTCAGCATTATACACATACGGTTTGACAGGCCGTTCATTAGTATCGCAAAAATCATCCCAGTCAGGATTCGGATTCACAGCCTCATTCAAAGAGAACACGAATACTGTGAATAATACTGTGATGATCAATACAGCCATGATACGTCGAAAGTCAGCCATATAAATGCTTAAGACAGATGAAATATATAAACTTTATTGAATATTAAACAAAAATCTTTATAAATGCATCAAACTGAAGTAGAAACATGGTTTTTGAACAGATTTTTGGACCCAAATGGTTAGAAAAAAAACCAGGTCTGACATTTCTTTTAGGATTTGTATATGCTGAATTAGGTATAATATCTGCTCTGCTTATTTTTCCAGAGAATCCTAGCCTGATCTCCATTGGTTTTATCAGCATCCTTATTCTTCCTTCATTGAATCAGTTGCTGAGTATGGAGACGAATCAGGATATAAAAAGAAAAAAGTTTTCCTTAATTTATTTGTTCAAGGATCATTATGATATCTTGAGTGTTTACGCTTTCTTGTTCTTGGGAATTCTTCTGGCATATGGCATATTTGCTGCAGTTCTTCCAGCAGCTCATACAGAGAGGGTTTTCGAGGTCCAATTGGATATATACTTCTCAAATGTGGGAAGGTCTATTGATCCTTATGTGGGTACAATACAGGGCGCCGCAGTACAGGGTGCATCCGTAGCAGGGATAGCATACAGTCAGGCAGCAGATTTCTGGAGCATATTTCTAAATAATCTTAAGGTAATACTGGTGTGTTTAGTCTTTAGTTTGGTGTATGGTGCAGGATCTATCCTTTTCCTTACCTGGAATGCGTCAGTATGGGGTACTATATTTGGATATGTGGCAAAAAGAACAGCAGATACTGGACCTGAGATTGTTAATTTCTTTGTCATAATGGCTTGTGTATTTCCACATATGATTTCAGAGGCGCTTTCTTACTTTATGGCTGTTTTTGCCGGTGGAATAATTTCAAAGGCAGTCATTAGAGAGAAATTTGATTCTAGGATGTTCAACCATGTGCTGCTTGATGGTTTCGTGATATTTTTTCTAGCACTGGTTCTTCTTTTGATTGCAGCATGGTTAGAAGTATATATTTTCCCATTTTTTACCTGTTAGGGAATGGTGTTGACTCGATTTAAGCGCAAGGTTTAAATACTTCTATATATTCAAGCGACTAACAGAATTCAGGGTGAATAATATGGGTCAAGATGATTTTAATAAAGATATGGACAAATACATAAAAAAAAGGAAAGAATCAGATGGTGTAACTGTCAATTTCAACATCAGAAAGAAAGCTGAAACCAAAAAATTTGACGAGGATCTCGAGGAATATGGTGAATCAAAGGGTTTTGTCTCGAGGATTTTCAAGAAAACAGAGTCTGAAGAGTTAGGTGATGATATCGAGCAATTCCAGGAACTTGAGGATGAGCTTGAAGAAATAGAGACTGAAACAGATGATTTTACCAAAGAAGAGATAGACCAAAAGAAAGTAAGTGTAATGTCTAAATTCTTTAATTTTTTCAAGTCAGAGAATCAAGAATCAATGCCTGATGATGAGAATATGGGTGAAGATATGGTTCTCATGGATGAAGAGGTCAAGGATGTTCTTAAACTGGCTCTTAAATGGATTGAAAAGCTCCCAAAGACCCGACTTAGAGAATTTAAGACATCTGGAGATGCTGATAAATTCAAGGATGTTCTGATTAGGTATGGGATAGCTAAGGATAAGAATTAATTTTCCAATTTTTTTAATTTTGTTTCTGATATTTTCTATATTGTTCTAATCATATTTAAAAAGCCAACTTGTTTCCTTTCCTTAATGGATCCTGCACACAAAAAGCTTCTTGAAAAACAAGGTTATCGTATGGTCGGCAATCATAGCGCTGTGAAAATCTGTGATTGGACTAGAAAGAGCTTAAGAGATGAGGGTGTGTGCTATAAGCAGAAGTTTTACGGCATCCAAAGCCATAGGTGTTGCCAGATGACACCAACTCTACATTTTTGTGATTTTCAGTGTATTTTTTGTTGGAGAGTGCGTGATAACTATGTTCCGTCAAAGATTGATGATCCTGAAACTATAATTGATAAGGCTATTAAGGCTCAAGGAAATCTGCTTTCTGGTTTTGGAGGGTTATCCAAGGTGAACAAGGAAAAGCTGGAAGAAGCTAAGAATCCACTCCATTTTGCTATTTCTTTAAGTGGTGAGACTCTTTATTATCCAAAGCTCTCAGAACTCATAAGAGTGCTTCACAAGCGCAATATTTCCACTTTTGTGGTCTCAAATGGGAGCCAGCCAGATGTCATGAAAAGTCTAGAAAAACCCACACAATTCTATATGTCTCTAGACAGTCCAAATCAAGAGATTTTTCTGGAAGTCAATAGGCCAGATAATCCAAAAGCATGGGATAATGTCTTGAGAAGTCTGGATGAGCTGAAAAATATGAGGGATAAAACTCGTACAACAATAAGAATTACTCTTGTAAAAAGTCAGAATGATGAGTACCCTGAGAAATATGCAGCACTTATTGAAAGGGCGCAGCCTTTGTTTGTAGAAGTCAAGGGATACATGTTTGTAGGTGCTTCAAGACAGAAACTGAGTCTTGCCAATATGCCAAGGCATTCTGAGGTAAAAGCTTTTGCAGAAGAGATATGTAAGCACTGTTCTTATAAGATTATTGATGAGCAAGCGAGATCAAGGGTTATTCTGCTTATGCAAGAAGATATTCCAGGACGGATAATGCGCTTTGAGGGTAAGTGATGATGGGTATCAAGGAAAATTATGAAGCTGTGCTAAAAAAGATCGAGACAGTTTCTTCTGGACGACAAATCCATGTTGTGGTTGTAACAAAAACACATCCTGCTGAACTGGTAAATGAAGCAATTTTGGCGGGCGCTAAGATTATTGGTGAGAACAAGATTCAAGAAGCAGAGGATAAGTTGCCTGCAGTTGAAGGACAGGTCAGGAAGCATTTTATTGGTCACTTGCAGACAAACAAGGCAAAAAAAGCTTCTGAACTCTTTTGTATGATCCAGAGCCTTGACTCTGAAAAACTTGCATGTGAAATTGATAAACGATGCGAAGTGCTTGGAAGAGTCATGCCTGTTCTAATTGAAGTGAATATATCTGGAGAGGAACAAAAATTTGGAATTAACCCTCGAGATGTGCACGGCTTTATCAAAAAAGTATCTGGTTATGAGAATATAATTGTTGAAGGACTGATGGGTGTTGCTCCTTTTGTCGACGATGAAACCGTGGTGCGAGAGGGCTTCAGGAAACTAAAGCAAATATACGATCGCTATGCTTCTGAATTCAGGTTCAAGTATCTATCAATGGGTATGACTGAGGATTACATGATTGCAATCCAAGAAGGAAGTAATATGGTTCGAATTGGAAGGGCAATATTTGGAGAACGAAACTGAGATGCTAATTCTATTCATTTAAGTTTAAGAATGGTACCATCCGGACCTGGATTTATGATTAGTGTCTTTCCGATTTTATCTTGTTTCTTGCTTCCCTCATGGATATGACCGCAGATGTTAATCGCCGGTTGATTCTTTTCAATAAATTTCCTTATTGTTTTACAACCAACATGGGCTTGATTGACAAGGTCAACGTTGGTACGATGTGGTGGGCCGTGTGTCATGAAAATGAACTTCTTGCCCTTAAGAACCCTTGCATATTTGTCTCCTTTCTTTTCTAATTCAGGGTCTGTTTCGGTGAATCCCCCTCCACCCCAACCAAAAACATAGAGATCACGGAACTTGAAGACCTTTCTATGGATTACCTTAATGGAATTTAATCCTTTTGCTGCAGCTCTCATACTCTCATCCGTTTCATGATTACCGTGGATGATTAAGGTATACTTATTGAGATTGTTTAGTTTTTCGAGAAATTCTCGCAGATTGGCATCAAAGACTGTAAGATCACCTGCGCAGAGGATTATGTCTGCGTCCTCTGATTTTTTAATAATACTGTCGAATTTTCTTCTTTCTCCGTGTGTGTCAACAAATGCCAAAATGTTCATGATGATTGGAGGAAGTGGGGATTTATAAATTTAATGTCAAGAAAAATTTTGGTGCTCTCCAATCTCCGTAACTGAAACTTTATCCTAATCTATCTGTTCGTCATACTCCCCCCTAAAGATTTGTCGAATTCATTCGACAAAGGGTGGAGCATTACGGACTCTTATTAACTGAGATTTTAAAGAATCTCAGAACTTTGAAAGTTTTCAACTTTCAAAGTAATGGGACAAAGTTTCTGGAAATTGCGAATCTTTGATTTGCAAGTGTTGCGAACTCGTTCGCAACAACTATTAAATCGAGCAGACGAGCCTACAATGAGAATTCCTCGAAGAGGAATTATAGGGACTATCGAAATCTAAAAGATTTCGAAAGTGTCTCCCACCTCACAGAGATTTTTAAAGAAAATCTTTGGGACTCTTGAATACTAGATTCAAGAGAAAAGGTTGGAGCTTTGGATCGATTTAAGAGTAACCTTTATTAATGAACTCAATCTTTTCGAATGGATTTAATAATTTAGAAGGTGATATTAATGGATAAGGGAGATAATTACGAAGTAAAAGACATAAAACTTGCTGAGCAAGGGAAGAGGAATGTTGAATGGGCGGAAATGGAAATGGGAGCCCTTCTCAAAATTCGTGCGCAGTTTGAAAAGGACAAGCCTCTTAAGGGAATGAGGGTTGGAATGGCACTTCACGTGACTAAGGAAACTGCAGCTCTTGTAAGGACTATTATTGCAGGTGGAGCAGAGGTTGCAATCACAGGATGTAACCCATTAAGCACACAAGATGATGTTGCAGCATTCCTGGCAAAAGAAGGAGTTCTTGTTTGGGCATATAAGGGTGAAAGCAACGAAGATTATTACAGATATATTGATAATGTAATTAAATTCAAGCCACACCTAACAATTGACGATGGTATGGATCTAGTATCAGAGATTCATAAGAAGTATCCTGAGATGATTCCTGACATTATTGGTGGATGCGAGGAGACCACAACAGGAATAATAAGATTGCATGCAATGCAAAAAGACGGTGCACTCAAGTATCCTGTAATTGCGGTTAATGATAACAAGACCAAACATCTGCTTGACAATTATTATGGGACTGGTCAAAGCACTCTTGATGGAGTGATCAGAGCAAGTAACATCCTGATTGCAGGAAAAAATGTGGTTATTGCAGGTTATGGTAGCTGTGGTAAAGGTGCTGCTCTACGGGCAAAAGGACTTGGCGCAAGTGTAATCGTAACTGAAGTCGCTCCATTTCCTGCTCTGCAGGCGAAAATGGACGGACACCAAGTAATGAAGATGAAAGATGCAGTTTCCGTGGGAGACATATTCATAACAATGACTGGGAATAAGAATGTAATTACTCCAGAACACTGTAAAGGCATGAAAAACGGTGCAATCATATGTAACAGTGGTCATTTCACAAACGAGATTGATGTTGATTCATTGGATAAGCTTCCAAAGCGGGAAATAAGACCCTTATTTGATGAATACATCGTTGGTGGCAAGAAGATATACCTTGCTGGCGAAGGCAGGCTTGTGAATCTTGCCTGTGCAGAAGGCCATCCAAGCCTTGTAATGAGCACAAGCTTCTGTGGCCAGGCACTGAGCCTGAAATATCTGGTTGAAATGAAAGGGAAGTTGAAGCCTGAAGTTGTGATGTTGCCTCCTGAATTGGATGATTATATTGCAACTATCCAGAATGAATCACTTGGTGTTGAATTGGATGAATTGACACCTGAACAGGTCAAGTATATGAATAGCTGGGAAGAAGGGACATAAAGCAAAGCATTTATACTTGATTTTTTTGTGGAGATAACATGAATTACAAAGTCATATACAACGAGAACTATTTTAGTGGTAAGAACTCGTTCTTCTACACGTTGGGATATGGTCGCTTTTCAGGCACATACTTTAATAGCTTGTACAAATCAATCCATAAATATGTTAAAAATGATTTCCACGTGTTAGATGTGGGTTGTGCATATGGTCTGATGCTCTTGAGGTTTCCAGATAGTGTTCAAAAGTTTGGATTGGATGTTAGCAAATACGCGATAGATATTGCGAGGTCAAAAGTTCCTGGTGCTGTTTTTAAACTTGGAAATGCAGAGCATAGATTTCCGTTTGCAGGTATTGATATGATCCTTCTTAATGATGTCATTGAACATATTGAACAACCTGAAAGTCTTCTCAAGAATACCTACAGCGCCCTCAAACGGGGGGGTATACTGTTCATTACAACACCCAACCTGAATATTGTACGAAAACGACTTTTTCGTTATGCTGATACCAAGGAACACCACATATCCATGTTTACCCATGAAGATTTACTAGATTTGCTGGAACGAAGCGGATTTTCAGTCTTGGAGAAGTGGACCTTCATTGATATAATATCAAGCATCCGATTGAGTTCTAATGGGCTAGAATCAGCATTTATTTGCAGGAAAAAATGATGTCTTTACTCAATATCTTTTCCTATGTGTTATTCTTAGAAAATATCTTCCTATAATACTCGCAATACTTTGTAATCTCACACGCCTCACAAACTGGTCGTATTGGCTTGCATACATTCTTTCCGTGATACACAAACAGGTCATTTATGTATTTCCATGTGCTTTTATGTGCGATCTCCATTAGTGCAATTTCTGTCTTCTCAGGTTGCTTGGTATGAACCAGGCCTAGCCTATTACTAACCCTGTGTACATGAGTATCCACAGGTATTGCCGGTTTATCAAATGCATAAACAAGCACGCACCCTGCGGTCTTTCTGCCCACACCCGGTAATCCAGTCAGATCATCCATATTATCAGGCACCTGGCCTCCATACTCATTGATCAGAACATTGCTAATGTCTATAATCCTTTTTGCTTTTACTTGATAGAAGCCGCTTTTTTTTATGATTTTCTCAACTTCTTTTCGCTTAGCATTGGCAAGTTGTTTTGGAGTCTTATAATGTAAAAAAAGCTCTTTTGCAATCACTTCTGTAGTCTCATCCCTTGCACGAGCAGACAGAACAGTAGCAATCAATGATTGAAAAGGAGAACGGGCCTTACTTATCCTAGCAAGCATGGTATTTCCATAATTAGATTTTAGAATGCAGATAATTTCTGATATATTTGATTTGCTCATCGGAAATAAGTGAACACAAGTACACCAATTACCAGAAGATATATTATTCTTTCAAGGATTCGCGTATTTAAAGTTAGTGTTACTTGACTCATAAAAATACCCCCAAAAATTTATGGATACGCAGTTGTTTTGACTGTATCCACTTCTTCGTCATCATCATCAAATATTACAATTCTGATTTCTCTACTTTCATCATCATCTGGGAATGAAACTCCTTTAATGGTGAAGAATTGAGATACTGTTTCGCCAGTTTTAACACTGCCAATCTCAAACTCTCCTCCTTGAGCTACATCATACATAGGATCACTCCTATCCTCATAAATATAAGCTTTACCATAAAGAACCATAGTTTTGCCTTTGCCATTTTCTATCTCAAGTTTGACTGCTTTAACCTTTTTGGTGTTTTCTCCAACACCTGCGGCGACATCAACTGTGAGAATCTTGGCTTCTAGCAAACCAGAAAGTCTCTTCTCTTCACATTTAAAATCCGCAGTGCATTCTTCATTATATTGGCAATCACTATCTTCTTCGCATTCTGGAGGTATCTCAACGCAAGCATTATCTTCGCATGTGTATCCAGAATCACAATCAGAATTCATCCTGCATTCAATATCATCATCTGCCTCTTTGGGTTCAGAATTGCAATCATTATCATACCAATAGCCGCTACAAGTACCGCCGCAGTCAACTTGGGTCTCATCCTGATTCTTTATTCCATCAGTGCAAGTCCCCGCTACTAGATCCGCGTCAGTTTGTGTTTCAGGTACATCTGTATCTTCCACACCTTGAAGCTCTGTGTCTGCAGTAACTTGGGCAGTTACAGCATCTCCTGTATCATGATTCCATTGAATGAAATTTAGACTTGCAAGCACGAGAATTACGATGATAAAGAAAAATCTCTCCAGACTTCGTGAGTTGACTGTTAATTGGATTTCACTCATTTTCTTTAAAAATGGAATGAACATAGTCATATTTAAACTTTTCTATATGTTTATCTGAGCTAAAATTCGAGAAACTGCCTTTTTTCAGGCTCTTATGAGCTTTTTCGGCATAAACCCTTCAACCTTGATATGTTTCACTACTGGGAATGAGGTGAACTCACTAATGTTAAATCTATTAATGTCTTCCAAAAAGCAGTAATATTGTTCAAGATCTGAAAAAATCATGTCTGCTCCGAAATCATATTCTTGCAATGAGTAAACATTATTAGCACTTGGGTGTCTGACAAGGTACTCCTTCAGACCAGTCCTATCCTGTGCGCTTAGATGGATGATTCTCCTGCTCTCAAAGCCCATAAACGAGAAATCAATAATTGAGGTATGTCTAAAGTTTAGATGTGAGATTAACTGTTTATATGCTGAAAACAGGGTGGTTATGGGTATATGACGTTCGTTTGCAATGCTACTTAGGCTCTTTCTGGAATTAATCCTTAATTCTGACAATAGAATCGTATCATGTTTGCTCATTTGGTTAGGCCTCTTTTTTTGATATATTATTCAAGTTAATAATGCTTTTGCAGAAAATTCCGGAAACTTATTGCATTGGCTGCTGTGGCAAGAGATCGGAATTTGTCAGAAAAGCCTCTTTTTTTATGTCTTCTAGAATGAAAAACTCCTTTCTCTCTAGAATTTGGAAGGTTTCAAGTTTTTCTGAAAAGTCATTTAGATCCTGAATATCTCTAAAAATACCTTCAATCATGAAACTATATTCTCCTGCAAGCCTAAAAACGTTGTTTATACGGTTTTCGTTACTCAGAAAATTCTGCATTTTTTCCTTGTCCGCAGTCTTAATCAGCATGTTTACTCGGACATCATAGCCCAATTTTTTGAAATCAAGAAGGGTTGTGTGTTTATGAATCAATTTCTTCTCGAACTCCTTAAGCTTATCATATATTGTGGAGACAGGTATTCTGGTTTTTCTGGATATTGAGGTTAATGGTGTCCTTGAATTCCTTCGAAAATAACTCATCAATAGTAGTTCTTTCTGATTCATTGTATCCCTCCATTTTTCCTTTATTTTTCGATTTAAACCAAATATATATTCCGGAAGTCTTTCAGATAAATATAAATACTGAGAGAGCTATCACTGAATGGTTCAGGATTCTTCTGAAACTGAGTACAATATTTCCGGATTAACTCAGCAAAATTTATAAATAGTTACCCCTTAGCGGTGGTTATGCATCGCCTTGAACATAGGATCCTTCTTATATTCAAGAAAGAGCCGAATAAAGAGTTTTCAACCACTGAAATAGTCAAATCCGTCTTCTCAAAAGAATATGAAGAAATTCGCTATCAGCTTTTGAGCACACAATCTGACAATGAGACTAAAAGAACTGCCCAGCGCAAAAAGGCAGAATTGCACCGTCGGATTCTATATCATCTGAACAAGCTAGTAAATGATGAGATTCTTGCAGTGTCTAGAATGAAAGAAAGGGGAGAGAAGCTCTTCCAACTTGGTTTTGAATCTGGAGATTATGTGATAGAGAGAAGAAAACGAAAAGTCATGATATCTAAGCCCAAAGTTCCTTCGGTCCCAATAGAGACCTATGAGGAAGAAGGGATTGCTAAGAGATTTGACAAGCATACCTGGATTTCCAGGATGAATTCCATAATCATTCAAGGTGATAAGTTCAATGATTTAACATCACTTTATACTCTTCTTACAAAGGTTTTTTCCTATGTGAATGACTGTGCAGGCATAAACCAGTTTGAAATCCTGCTTCAGAAACAGAATTTTGAGGATATCACTAATTTTATCAATAAAGTCAATATAGATACCCAAGATTTTAATAAGGAAGTGAGTCTTGTTATCGATTTTGCAAATGTCAATGATTCAATACGACTCACAGAATTTTTATATTTCTACTGTCATCTGAACCCACAAAAGATTCATCTCATACTGAAGACAGATCCAAAAGGTATGCAAAAGCACAGAAAAACCTTTGAAACAGCAATCAAACTGTACTCAACAGCTAAAAGAAAGATCAACATCCACAATAACATGGTCCATCATGCACCTTATCTAGTGGGTCGTGCAGGAGTGTACACTTTTGAGGATCCTGAATGGGAGAGTTTCAGAAAGCAAAGACCTGATGTGCTGTTTTGTGTTTGTGGTCAGATATCTGTTATAATAGATGTCCACAGATTCTTTAAACAGTATAATTCTGCGCATGATTTCAGAACATTGGTAATGAAATGTGCTAAGACCTTAATGATTGCCAACAGGATTCAGCGACTTAATTCAAACAACTATTTTCTAGATCTTAACAAAGCGGCAGAACCTAGGCCTGAAGATCTTTATCTGCTTGGAAAAAATTACATCCGTTTATGGAACTACAACTTGGAAGACCCAAGGCAGAAAGAATTGTTCGAGTTGTTACAAAGTTGCAAGCGAAACGTTGATATTTTCTGCAGGACAGAAGAGACTATCTACAAGAGTTGCGGTATACCTATAAGATTTAGGATTGTACTAAGTAGTGGTTTTAGCAAACACCAAAACCAGGGTTTGAGTCAAAGAAGATACTTGAAAAGAACCATAAGAAGTATAAAAGATTTTGATGATGAAGAGATAAGTAGAGGATTAGAAGAAAGAGAAAGTTTGCTTTCAACATTCAGTAAAGCGGATCGTGTCAGATTTTTTAGGGCAGGAGAAGTCAAAGCACCTCGTATAGTCAGTGAATTCATGATGCTTATGAATACTTTTGAACTTCCATTCTTCTGCTATGATTTTGCAGAAAGAAAAGGAGAGCTCACGTTGGATCAATTTTTTCCGTAAAAAATGGATATCATAAACACCACAACATTCGGAGCATGGAAGGCTGGACTTAAGGCCATTACAGATCAAGGAAGAGAGTATCTTGACGAAGATGATAAAAGATCATGTGTGGAGCTCACCAATTTTATTGTGACTATCGAAAATCCATCTGAAGATATTCTTAAGCCAATAGAGTATCTGAATGAATTGAATCTCTGGGTATATCCTCCTATAGACGAATTGACTAGTGTAATTCTAACTAAAAGAAAAATACCAACCATCCAGTATACGTATGGATCGCGATTATTTAATTTCCAAAGGAGTATTAATCAGATCCATGATTATGTTATTCCTAAACTGAAGTCAGATCCTGCATCAAGAAGAGCAATAGCTATGCTCTATGATCCTACCCAAGACTCCAAACTCCATCATAAAGAAATTCCTAGCTTGATTTTCTTATTTTTCCAGATACGAGATGAGAAACTGCATGTGACAGGATGCGTGCGAAGCAATGATTTTTTTGTTGGATGGCCAACAAATGTGTTTCAGGTATTCAAGCTGCAAGAATTGGTAGCCAAGGAATTAGACTTGAAAATCGGGTCATTATCCACGATGAGCAATTCAGCCCATGTTTATAAGGAATATGCAGAATCAATCAAGAAACTGGTTAATGATAAAATGCCTTTGAATAGTCTTCCCTGAAAGACTCAAAAATAGTTCTATATACTTGTTATATATAAATGCCAAGCATATACCTTATATACCTTATATTTTATAGTGGTATTTTTCTATCGAAAATTATATAAACATACCACTGTCGAGTCTGCAGTATGGCTAAAGACGAAGATATGGACACTGATGAGGTCTACAACGGAGAAGGAAGGGAAGAGATGATGAGGAATGACGAGATTAGCCCTGAAGAAGAAGCATTTATGAAGGGTTATGACGAAGACATGGATGAAGAGGAAGCCGACTCCGGTGACTTGGCATACGAAGAGTCCTTTGCTGAGAAAACAAAGAAACCAAAGCGTAAGTAATTAAATATTACGACGTAATATCTTTTTCTATAGGTGTACCCGTCTTGTTCTGATTTGACAATATCTGTCTCAATCACACAAAAGCTTAAATAATCATATATCCAAAAAGAGAATTAATTCATATGTGAGGTGTGAAATATGGGAAATGTTGGATTTGACAATGCAAGAGTAAATACTGCTACCGTTGTGCAGAGTGGAGATTTTAAGGACTACATTTTGATGCAGATATCCAAGCATGGAAAACAAGATATGATGGTGCTTGTTGACAAGGAGTCCATTCAATCCTTTATGGACCAACATGGAGATGGGGACAATGCCCTGGAGAATTGGGTCAAGAGCAAGAAGCTCACTTTAGTATTTAGTTAATCTTTTTTTTTTATTTCTTTGCACTTTTCCACATGTAATCAAAGTAGCTTCTATAAGCTTGCGCTGCAGCCTTGTTCTCAATGATTATTCCTTCAGGTTCATCTGTCCAGATGATGATGGCAATTTTGTCCCCGTAAATATTGGTCACAGCTGGGCTTTCCTTGATATCAGGTAAGTGCCTGTACTCTGTGTTTTTAGTATCACTCTCACGTCTTCCTTTTCGAATCAACATATTGGTATTGATGCTGTTCTCTTGTTTCATACGATCGAATTGGAGGGCAAAATCAGGCATTCTTTCACTAAATTGTCCTTCAGAACCAAAAGTGAAATTTGGCTTACCTGTCTTTATCATGTCGAGAAGTATGGTCTTGATTCCTCTTGCACCTTTGAAGAGTCGTACTTGGCCCTCTACCCTTCCGACTTTGTGTCTTGCCTGGAGTTCAGGAAGAATTGCTTTTACATCCTCTTCTTGTTCCCGTAAATATTCCAAGAGTCGTCTTGGCCCACTGGCCTGGAACCATTTGACATTACCAATCAATGCATATGAAACTAATCCCTTCTCCTGTAATGATTTCAATGCATTGTAGCAAGAGCTCCTATCGATTTTCGCAATCTTTGATATCTGTCCTGCTTTCTTGGATCCATGATCATTCAAGGTAAGATATACTTTTATCTCGTTCTGGGTAAATCCGAGCTTTTCCAATACTTTTTGAGTGTCCATTCTGTAGATGCAAATTCAACAACTATTTATATATTATTGTTGTAGAGTGTTCTACAACGAGGGTTGATATATTGTCTTGATTCTTCTATAGAAAATGAGTCAAGAAATGGAAGAAGCAATCGATTCAATAATCGCCGAATGTGCAAAACGACTAGAATATGATTTTCTGAACAGAGACATTTTTCTTAATGGAGATCGTGCAGAGGATAGATTGGCATTACTTAGGCGCGTGCAAGCATATCGAAGCGAACAAGTGCATACAGATACATCGCCTTGGTATTCGTCGGGAGAAACAATTCCTCTCTGGTATGAACACGGTTAACTGTACTTTGTCAGAAACAAAGTTTCGCTCATATCGAGGTTCGACTTGAGCGTAATTCTGATATGATTTGAGAGTGGTGATAAACCTTTTTATGTATAGTTGTAAAAAAGGCTAGTATGATACAGATTGTGGAATATAATCCAGGTGAAGACAACCTATTTGAGTCGAGTCTGGATAAGATGGGATTTGAGAATCTCAAGCTTATTACCTGTATCCATCCATCTCCACAAGATTTCAAACAGCTCTCAGAGCAACTCAAGCTACCTAGCACGACATTGCATCAGGCAGCAGATGATCATGAGAGGCCAAGAATTTATGATATGGACAATTATACCCAGATGATATTCAAGTCGCCTTCAAAAAAGAACGAGAAGTTGAGGGTGTATAGCTTTGCAGTCTTTCTCTCTGAGAATCTTCTTCTGATTTTATCACGACATGATATTCAGGGGCTCCATGAATTGGTGTCTCTTGATCCTGAGGTGCTCAAGCCATATTTTCGGCAAGGGACCACAAATTTGCTCTATGAGCTGCTAGAAAAAGTCATGGATGATTACTTCAAGTATCATGAGGATCTTGGAAACAGTATCAATTACATTGAGGACCAGATGGTTGATAGTTCCAAACCAAAGAATCTTCACGGAGTGTTTAAGCTCAAGACTTCATTGATCTACTTCAACAAAGCATTATCTGTCAATAGGGATGTTATTATTGCCCTGGAAAAGGGATTGGCAAAACACGCAAATCCAGAAATCATTCCCAAATTTAGGTTGGTTTACAATGATATTCTTCAGCTAATAGATGTGACTGGAACAGATAGAGAGATAGTTACAGGAGCAATTGAGATATATATGACTTCTGTATCGAATAGCCTGAACATCTCCATGAAAAAGATGTCTGCATGGGCATCACTTATATTGTTGCCGACATTTATCACAGGTCTGTATGGTATGAACTTCAGATTCATGCCAGAAATAATGTGGAAGTATGGTTATGTCTGGTCACTTGGATTAATGGTTCTCTCTGTAGTTGGACTGTATCTGATTTTCAAGAAGAATAAGTATTTGTGATACTCTTTAGTTATTCTCAGCGTATATGCAACTCAACTATATCTTTGTCCTTAAACGCATGCTTCAAGGTTGTCAGTCTCTGTCCTGGGAATTTTGCGCTTGGGCCCCATATCCTTACAAACTTGAACTTGTCTACAAAATCGCGGTGGAGCTTGTTGCAAAGATCATAGGTTGTACTGTCCCTGAACATGATCATGGGTTCTTTCATGTCTGCAGGTTTTCTTGGTTCTTTCATGTATAATCTTATGAAATTCAATTTCTCAAAGATAAGTTCTCTAAGCTCATCGAGATGATCAGCATTCTTGGCACTGATAGAAATATCAATAGGAATTTTACTCTTGATCTTGTCTGCTTCTTCTTTTGAGATCATGTCAATCTTGTTGAGCACAGTGATTGCAGGCAGGTATTTTTTGTTGTCTTCTATGCAATCAATAAGTTGATCGTCTGTTATAGTCTCGCGAATTAAGACATTTGCATTATTGATTCGGAAGGTCTTAAGTATGGTCTTAATCGTCTCATCATCAAGCATTGGAAGTCTGCAGGTCTTTCCAATATTGATTCCGTCTTTTGCAGTCTTTGTGATTCGAACATGTGGTCTGTGCTCGTTCAGACGGATTCCTGATTCATTTACTTCTTTCATCAATGTATCATACTGTCCAGGAGATGAAGCATCGATTATTACTAGCGCCAGATCTGCATTTCTCATAACTGCCAAGACCTCTTTTCCTCTTCCTCTTCCAGAAGCCGCACCCCTTACTACTCCTGGGACATCAAGCACTTGTATCTTGGCAAACTTGTATTCCATGAGTCCAGGAATACATTTAAGCGTGGTAAAATCATATGCGCCTATCTCGCTGTTAGCATTTGTAATTGCGTTCAAGAGTGTGCTCTTTCCTACACTTGGAAAACCGAGAAGCAGAACAGTTCCATCTCCTGTTTTACGGACAGCATATCCTTCAGTCTTGCCCTTACCTTTTCCCCTTGATTCTTCCTTCTCTTTGAGTTTAGCAAGTTGAGCTTTGTACAGGCCAATAGCGTGCTGTGTACTCTTATTATATTTTGTATTACTAATAAGGTTCTCAAGCTCCTTAATCTTGTCTTCATAGCTAGGCATACATACAACAAAATCGCGCGGTTTTTTAAATTTGCTTCTTTAAAACCAAAAATGTTAATAAACTCATTCCAAAATAGTAGATATTATGATAAAAGACACAAGCTATATGGAAAAAGCAAGGGCTGCGTATTCTATCCTTGACTATATTATACGTAATGATTTCAGTGAGATGCTAGGCACTCCCCATGCAGAGAAGTACAAGAGTGTTCGGGAAAGAATTGCGCAGGCAAAACAGGATCTTCAAGACGCAGAAAATACGTTGGTGTGCCTTGAACAAGAATCTAGAGCATAACAAACCTGGAGCAGAACAGAACTATATTACAGCGGATGATTATTAGAATTTGCATAAGTCTGGTGTATGGATGTCCTACAGTAAAGTATATAATATAAGACAAATTCCCAATTCTCATGTGGATTGAACCATTAGCAGCAAAACTCATTACATTGATTCTTATTGGGATATTTGTAATTATCATGTTTACAATATTCAAGAAGGTGCTAAAACTCATCCTCAACGCCATAATTGGCCTTGTAGCTTTGTTCGCGTTCAATGCAGTCTTTGGAACAGATGTTGCCGTCAACTTTTGGAGCGTGGTGATAACTGCACTTGGGGGTATTGTTGGATTCATTGTTGTTATTGTGCTGCATTTCTTAGGTGTTGCTTTCTAATTCGCGGGCACTGGTCATTTTCTAATAGGATAATTCAATGCGCAGATGTTCTGTAAGTGGGGTTTTACCTACTAAATAGCACTGGACATGTGCGCGCCGGGTTTATATACTCTTCAATCCCAATAACAATTATCCCCCTGCGAGGCAATGAGAATCCAAGTCCTGGATTTTCAGCCTCAACATGTGGGAAACCACGAGGTGAAAAAATGACGACAGAATATATCGAAAGGATTTTTCAGGAAAAAATGATGGAAATGACTAGAAGGACAATTGCAGAATTTGACAAGCAATTTACAAAACCTGTTGCAGACAGGCTATTTTGAGGTGATAATATGATTGCAGTAAATGATACCCATTATGCCCAGCACATAGCACACACTTTGCAAGAACACGCTTGCATACTTCCTGATGAGGTAGCTGAAATAGTTGAATATATTACGTTCTCTTCGTAAACTGTGTTTTCTAGCCCCACCGCAGCACTTAGGTGCTGCAGCTTTTTCTTTTAAGTCTGAGAAGTGGTTTTTTTCATTGAATTCATGTATGCAGATGTATACATGTGTATGCAAGATAAGGGGTGGTTTTTGTATGAGATTCGTGAAATTGGGAGTAATATTAGCAATAACTGCGCTAAAGCGCGGGCAGACCGGCCTTGCGGCCGGAACAGGGCTGATCCAAAGGATCAGTTGATTCCGAGCGATAGCTCGGCCCTGTCCACGCCTTTGGCGTGGCCATTTTGATTTTCAATGCTTTTCCAGAAATTCGCTTATGTAAAGTGCAGTATCCGGACATAGTTCATTATGTTCTGCCATTTCCTGAAGTTCAACTCGAGATATCCATTTTCCCTGTTCACATTCCTGCTCATTGAGTTTAACTTCCACATTACTCTGGGCCATAAAGATCTTACCCATATATCTGATAATATCAGATTCATACTCAAAATCAAATAAGAACTTCACCTCTGCTTCAATACCACACTCCTCCATAAGCTCACGCTTTGCAGCATGTTCAAAGGATTCTCCTGCAATAACTGCTCCACCCGCACCAACTACCCATTTCAAAGGGCAGACCTTCTTGGTGCTCTTTCGTTGGTTGACATAGAATTTGCCAGCGTCATTTATGAGTACAACAACAACCATTTTATGCAACAAATTCTCTTCAACTACTGCTTTTCGGGGAACAGTTCTAAGAACATTCATATCCTTGTCAATCTCTTCATTATATTCAATCATATTGCACAATAAAATGGGTCAGATTCTTTAATTTTGTCATAATTTCTGCATAACCTTTTTAAATGAGCACAGCATCTTCTCTCCTATGGAGATAATCAATCAAGACGAGTTCAATCAGAAAAGGTTGGCATACATCAAGAAGATGAAGGATTGGATATTCATATATCCAACAGACACAATCTATGGAATAGGATGTGATGCAACCAATGATGAACTTGTAAAGAAGATTAGGGACTTGAAAAAAAGTACGCAACCATTCACTGTTATTGCCCCTTCCAAAAAATGGATACAGGACAATTGTGAGACAAGTGATCTGGTACAGGAATGGATGGAGAATCTCCCAGGTCCGTACACACTTATTATCAAACTTAAGAACTTGGATTGTGTTGCTCCAAGTATTCTGAATGGAAAGACTACTCTTGGCATACGTATTCCAGAAAACTGGTTTGCAAAGGTAGTTGAAGAGCTAGAAGTGCCTGTAGTCACTACATCTGCTAACCTATCTGGAGAAAACTTTATGACCAAAATTGAGGATCTTGATCCGGATCTTAAAGCAGGAGCAGATATTATTATCTATGAGGGTGAAATAATGGGAAAACCATCTACTTTGGTCATTATTGACCATGAAGATGTACATATTAAAGAAAGATGACCCTTGAAAAAAAAGTTAAATCTGGAAAACTAAAAATTCTTTCAGCAGGAGATTTGCATGGAGATATTGCTCTAGCAAGAAAGCTTGCAGACAGAGCTGCAAAAGAAAAAGTAGATCTAGTCATTCTGTGCGGTGACATAACTAATTTTGACAAAAGTTCAGACAATATGATCGGACCATTTCTGGCCAAGAACAAAAAGGTAATTTTTATCCCCGGTAACCATGACAGCTTTGCCACAGCAGACTTTCTTGCTGAAGTGTATGGAATCAAGAACATTCATGGATACAGTGTCAAGTACAAGGATGTAGGTATCTTTGGATGTGGTGGCGCAAATATTGGTCCTGTTACAGAACTATCTGAAAAGGAAATCTATGATATGTTGAAACAAGGTTTTTCTAGAATCAAATACCTTGATAAAAGAATCATGGTGAGTCATGTACCTCCATCCGGCTCAAAAATGGAAAAGTTGTGTCCAGGAGCAGGCTCTAGCGGAGTCAAGGATGCAATGGAGAAGTTCAAGCCAGATTTATTGCTCTGTAGTCATATCCATGCAGCAGAGGGTATAGAAGAGAAGATTGGCAAGACAAAAGTCATTAATGTTGGTCAAGTAGGAAAGATAATTGAGATTTAGTACTACAAAATACTATAAACTTCGTATGCAAATCATTGAATATTAAAAACATTTAAATAAACAATTAACCGTGGTGAATATTATGAAAAAAACAATTTTGATGGCATTCGCATTGATGATTCTGGCAATACCTGTCCTAGCACTTCAGGGTACAACAACTAATATTGTTATTTACTCACCACTTAATAACACATCAATTGGTTTGCAAAGTCAAGATTTTACCTTTGAAATTGATGGTCCAGAAGATGCAAGTTCATGTTCTTTCATTGCAGATGGAGATATTCTTAAGACATATCCTACAATTCCGCATAGAATAGACAGGAAATTTACAGTGCAGCTGCCTCAAGGACAACATGAATGGAAAATAAACTGTGTTTTTCCAGATGGAGAGATCGAATCTGAGACCAGGATACTAAATGTAGATCTGACAGGACTTCCAACAGGATGTGTAGAAAAACAATCTATGGGAAGCGGTAAGTTCAGGCACGTATTTGATAAGGAATGCGCCGAGCAGACACCTGTAACTATACAGGGCTTAAGACCAAATGATTGGATTGAGATTACACTAGAGGAGACATCTCGTTTGCCAGGTGGCCGGTTTGAGACCAAGACAAATTACTTCATACTATATTTGATTAAGCTCTCAGTAAGAAATGGTCAGGATTTTTTCCAGTATAATACAAATAGGAATACTGCAAAAGTAGATGCCCTTGTTGGTGAAGCAGTTGAAGTGGATATTGATGGTGATGACATCAATGATATTACTCTGACTGTGAATGAAATTTATCTGAAAAAAGCAAGCGTAACCATACGCATGCTCGATGTAGACTATGATGCTCCTGTTATCAGTGATGATCCTGACATGGTTGATGAAGAGGATGTTGAACCTGTCGAGCCAGTTATCCTTGATGATGAGGATGAACCAGAAGAAATGGATGATGTGGTTGATGACCTCGTGACAGATGACGAAGAAGAGACAACTGGTTCTAATCCAGCCAAGTTATGGAGTACTATCATTATCATAATGGTGTTACTCGCAATTCTTGTGTACTTGACCGTGTCTCAAAGAAAAGAAAAGAAGACAAAACAAGTGAAGAGAAAAGCACCACAAGGCAAGAAAGCTGATTTTATAATTGAAAGCAGTGCAAAAGCCAAGAGGAAGAGAAGGAGATAAATATGCCAGTTGTCGAAATCAAAGTATGGGAAGGAAAGACAGACGATAAGGCAAAAGAACAGCTTATTATTGATGTCACTGACGCAGTCCAAAAGAATGTGGGCTGCCCAAAAGAAGCAATTGACATCTGTATAACTGAAGTACCTCGCAAGAATTGGGGCAAGGGAGGGGTTGTTTCTTCAAAACTTAATCTATAAATTCTGTTGTCAAAAGTTAACCCTTTATCACACCCAGAGGTTTTACTTTCGCAACAATATTGCCAATACCCATCCTATTACTCACACTGACAACCTCATCTACATCCTTGTAGACTTGTGGTGCTTCTTCACTAATACCTTTCCAGCTTGCCGCCTTGACATAGATCTTTAATTTCTCAAGATCACGAGTTACATCATCTGCCCTGAACTTCTGTTTTGCAGCCATTCTTGACATAACTCTTCCAGCCCCATGAGCAGTGCTACCAAAGGTCTCATCCATGGCTTTCTGGGTTCCGACCAGAAGATATGATGAGGTTCCCATGCTTCCAGGAAGTATGATTGGCTGACCAATATCCTTGTAATCTGCAGGAATGTCATCACTTCCAGGACCAAAAGCGCGCGTAGCTCCTTTTCTATGGACATAAACTTTTCTTTTATTTCCATCAAACTCATATTCCTCGAGTTTGGCAATATTGTGAGCAACATCATACACTGTCTTTAGTTCAACATTGTCTCCAAATACTTGGCGAAAACTCTTTCTGACCTGGTGCGCGATGATATGTCTATTTGCCCAAGCATAATTTGCAGCAGCACTCATTGCTTTGAAGTACTGTTTAGCAAGATCGCTATTTGCAGGAGCATAAATCAAGTCCTTTTCAGGTAGTGAATTACGGATGTCAGGAAATGCATCTTCCATCTTCCTGATATAATCAGAACACACTTGATGGCCAAGACCTCTTGATCCACAGTGGATCATGACTGTGACCTGATCCTTTCCTTCTAGCTTGAATGCTTTTCCGATCTTCTCATCGTATATTTCATCAACAACCTGTATCTCTAGAAAATGATTGCCAGCACCTAGGGTTCCAAGTTGTTTTCTTCCGCGGCTCTTTGCTCTTTGGGATACTTCTTTGGCATCTGCAAGTTTTATTGATCCTGAACCTTCGCAATGCTCGAGATCATCCTGATTTCCGAGATTATTTTTTACTGCCCATGCCGCTCCAGTATTCAGAACATCATCAAGCTCTTCATCATTGAGGCGTAAGCGCGACTCTCCACCAACACCACAAGGTATATTTCGAAACATTGTATCAAGGAGCTCCTTAATCTTAGGTTCCACATCTTTCTTCTTTAAATTGGTTGTTAGAAGTCGGACTCCGCAGTTGATATCAAAACCCACACCACCAGGACTAATAACTCCAGTTTCTGCATCAAAAGCAGCAACACCACCAATAGGAAAACCATATCCCACATGCATATCAGGCATGGCCATTGAAGCTGTATATATTCCTGGAAGACAAGCCACATTCTTACATTGTAAAATCGCGTCGTCTTCTACTCCTTCAAATAGTTTTTCACTTAAAAAGAACCTTGCAGGTACATTCATGTTGTCTTCTTTTGCAAGCTCGTAAACGCAATCTCCAACTTTTTTCAGTCTATCTTTTATTCCCATTGTGGGATTTTGTATTTATAAATGATTTATATAGTTTCTCTAAAGTTATTTAAACTCGACCTCATTATCTATATAAATGGTTTTTGCTCTTCAGGGGGGAGAGCTTGATGATTTCACAAAGAAATCAGCCAAGGGTCTCAGATATAGAGAAGACATATTTTGCAGTGTTTACACATATAGTCTTGGCTCTGATGAGATACGGGTTGTAGTCAATTCCTTCATTGAGCACATGCTAACACAAGAAGAGGGCAAAAAGCCATATATGAACTTTCTTCAAAAGAATCATCTTCATGGTGAGGTAAGGAGTCAATTCACAATGCCTGGGTTCTTCGATAGGTTAGAGGAAATCAGTAAGCATGACGTTTACAAGAGATTGGTTTTTCATATTCCTGCATCGGATCTCCTTGACTTGCTGGAAGTTGAACAAGGAACCCGCATTCTGTTCGCCCAACTGACAGAAGGCGTATCAGAAGAAAGCGGAAGCAGTCTGTATTTTATTCTTAACAAAGGAAAGATTGCATTGTTGCATACGATATTTACCTAAAATAAGCATTCACAACATATTGTTCAACCATTCTATGTGTGTTAAAGAATGATCCATTCAGTGCAATGCAATGCCTCATAATGTTGACCCATGCTGATTTGTCGTGATAGAACAAAGGTAATATTTTTTTCTCCAGTTTTAAATACATTTCAGCAGCATCTTGATCATCATTTCTTGGAGAGTCTGTACTTGCAGTCTTTCCAATACTCCATCCTGTCTCATTCTCTATATGGCCTTCAAGCCACCACCCATCCATGGAACTAAGGTGAGGAACACCATTATGTGCTGCCTTCATGCCGCTGGTACCAGAGGCTTCCCATGGAGGAATTGGAGTATTTAACCACAGATCTACTCCAGAGACCAAGAGTTTGGCGCTGTCCATGTCATAGTTCTCAAGCCACACAATTTTGATCTTATCTTTTAAGGATGCGGCAATATCATTGATGTGCTTGATTATGCCTTTTCCATGCTGGTCAGCAGGGTGTGCTTTTCCTGCAAAAACAATTTGAATCTTACCGACTTGTTCAGAAAGATGAACTAACCTGTTCACATCCTTAAACAGTAAGTCTGCTCTTTTGTAAGCTGCGGCCCTTCTTGCAAAACCAAGGGTGAATATATCTCTGTCAAAGCCTGCATTTAGTCTTGAGTTCAGAAGATCAATGAGTGCGCCCTTTGCTTTTTCATGAGCTTCCATTATCTCATCCCTTGGAATGCCGATGGCATATCTAAGAGAGAATGATTCACGACGCCAGCCAGGAATATATTTGTCAAAAAGCTCTTGGAATGAATTACACGTCCAGGTCACTGAATGCACGCCATTTGTTATGCTGTCAATAGGATATTCAGGGAACATACCTCTTGATATCTCGCCATGTTTTTCAGCGACTCCATTAATGTATTCGCTGAAATACAATGCCAACTGAATCATGCTGAGTTTTCCATCCTGGACGATGCTTGCTTCATGTTCATCTGGAAAATCTGGCAAGGTATTTTTTACCACATCAAGAGGAAAATTATCCCTTCCTGCAGGTACTGGCGTGTGGGTTGTAAACACCATCCTTTTTCTAATTTCAGTCACAAGTTCATCTGCAGGGACCTTACCTTTCAGACGATTATAAAGCTCAAATGCGATGAAGGCAGCATGTCCCTCATTCATATGATATTTTTTCAGATTTGTATATCCAAGCGCTTCCAGAATACGTACTCCTCCAATGCCAAGAATTATTTCCTGGAGCATACGATAATACTCATCTCCCCCATAAAGATGGTCAGTCAGTTTTCTGTCATAATCGCTGTTCTCTGGGAGGTTTGTGTCCAGGAAGTAAACAGGAACTTCATAGTTAGCACAGCCTTTGCATATATATTCCCAGGCTGTAACCTTGATGGTGCGGTCCTTGAGAGGTATATCAATGACTACATCAGTCTTCTTGAGGAAATCATCTTTAGACCAGTCAACAGGAATCTCTTTTTGTTCACCATTTTCGATTTTCTGATAGAAGTATCCTTTTGAGTGTACTAATGTTACTGCAATGACTGGAACGTGCAGATCTGCAAATGCCTTAATCGTGTCGCCTGCAAGAACTCCAAGACCTCCACTGTAAGTAGGAATCCTATGGTCCAGTCCTATTTCCATACTGAAATATGCTACAATCCTCTCATTCTTTTCTACTTTGATCCTTCCATGATGCTTCATAATACATGTATCAATCTGCGTCATTAATAAATGTTTTGGACTAAAGAACGAGTGATTTCAATCTGTCAATCCTCTGCTTCATCGGAGGATGGGTAGAGAAGAGTGCAACCAATCCAGTTCCTCTGAATGGATTTGCAATGAACAAGTGTGCAGTGGTTTCTGTATTACTATTGGCTCTAAGAGGCGCTTGTCTGATTCCATGTTCGATTTTACCCAGTGCAGAAGCAAGTCCTGTTGTGTCATGAAGCGTTCTTGCAGCGCTTTCATCAGCCTGATACTCGCGGCTTCTGCTTATTGCCATCTGAATGATTGCTGCTAGAAGAGGTGTCAAGATTGCAAGTACAATTAGTTCTGCAAAATTACCATCATCATTATCTCGTCCTCCAAAACCTCCGAAAATTGCTGCGAATCTTGCCATCATTGCAACATATGAGATCACTCCTGCAATGGTTGCTGCAACTGCTTGAATCAAGGTATCTCTGTTCTTGATATGGCTGATTTCATGAGCAATTACACCCTTAAGCTCGCTATCGTTCAGCATATTTATGAGGGCTTCAGTTGCTGCCACTGCTGCATGTTTTGGATCTCTCCCTGTAGCAAAAGCATTAGGATGAGCACCAGGCACAATGTATGCTTTGGGAACAGGAATCTGTGCCATATGAGCAACTTCACTAACTAGTTTGTGAAGCCTGCTGTTTCTGGGAGCAGGTTGTGCCCTGTACATCTTTAGGACAATCTTATCAGAATACCAGAATGATACAAAATTCAAGATGAGTGCAAAGATAAGTGCAATTGCTAGGCCTGTGGGTCCTCCTACAAGGTCTCCTACCCAAAGGAGAAGTGCAGTCAAGGCTCCCAAAAGGATTACAGTCCTGAAATTGTTGGTAAATGACATTTTTTGATGAGCAAAGGGCAGGGGGTTTTTATGGTTTTTGGAAAAATATTTATACAGTGCCCAGAATTCAGAAGACATGCAACCATTCAAATATCTAGAGCACACTGCTGACTGCAAATTCCAGGCATATGGAGATAGTATGGAGCAGGCTTTTGAGAACGCGGCTCTGGCCATGATGAACCATCTGACTCCCGTGGACAAGATCAAGAGTATGGTGTATAAGACAATCAATGTCAAAGCCAATCAGACAGACAAGCTGCTTTATGCTTTTTTAGAGGAATTCATTTTCTTTATTGATACAGAGGGGTTTATTGTAGGGGAAATAAAGTCTCTAACCATTGACAAGACCAATGAAGAATATGTTCTCAAAGCAGAGGTTGGTGGAGACACTTACAAGAATTATGAAGTTGTGGGTGATATCAAGGCTATAACCTACAATGACATGTTCATTGAGGAGAAAGAGGGTGTGTGGACTGTGCAGGTTGTTATTGATATATAGATCTGATTCTTGTTTGCCTATTTATAAGAAATAACCCTTAAATCTTCAGCCTTGGTCTCGCTCTTTTCTCTTAGCTCTTGGACTTCCTCGAGTTCATGATCATCCTTGTCAAAATTCATTGTGACAGGATCATTCAGTAGTTGTTCAGCACTCATCTCTGTCTTGGTAACGCTATCTGTTGAAGGGATGCTGTCAAACATGCTCATGGGTGCTGCAGTCGGAGTACATGGTGAAGGTGCATTTGTGGTTGGAGTTGATCCAAACATATTCATAGGAGATGCAGGAGCACTAGTCATTCCTGTGTCATTCCCAAAAATGTCAGCATGCTTATGTTTTATTGGTGTACTTGTTTCGTCAACCAATCTCTGCAAGAACAATATCATCTTCTTCAAGTCTTCTTTAGAATCTTTTTCAGTGTCTATCTTGATTTCCATTTTGCAATTACATTCTATACATAGTGAACTTCAACCTGGAAATTGTCATAGGTCGGGTACTCTTTTACTATGCAATAGCTTGTATATAAATTTTTGGGCAAACCTTGAACAGCACCCACTGTAGTCAGTATCCTGAATCGTCTTTTGTCCAATTCCATGTACTTGGATGGAATCTTGTGATTCTGCTTCATGTCTTTCATAACAGACATCAGTCTGGCAATTATTTTTTTCCTGGAGATATCACTCAACGTTTGTGTATTTTCAGGATAGCCGATTCCTGGTTGAAGATGCTTAGGATAGATTGCCCCTCTGACCAGAAGTCCTTCTTTATCCACATGATCATATGGCTTTTTGGCATTTTTGGCCCTTTTCTTGATTCTTTTGGCCATCTGGACCCTATCTTTTAGGGTCGCAGAACAATAATGTGCACGCAAACCAACCTTTGCACAGTATCGTACCATATCTTTTCCTAGCTTTTCAGAATTAAGAACTCCGTATGAGAGAGAATCCTTAGGTTTATGTCCTAATTCAAGCAATTTGCTTATGGAATTGTCTGCAATCTCAAGCTCATTTAGATTCATGAACTTGATATTGATATCTTTTGCATAGTCAATAAGAGATATTATGTGTTTTTTCATGCCTGGAATGACAGGAATTTCGATTCCCACATCCCAATTGAAGCTTGTTGCATGTTCCATCATGCTCCATTCATCTGGTTTCTCAAGTTTTGGATGGAATCTTATCTCATCCAAGCCTGCCGCATGTAATTTCTTCAAGCTGTCTGGTGTTACAAGTGTCAAAGGCGTGTAAAGATGGATGTGGAACCTCTTTCCAAACCTTTTCTTGAGTTTTTTTATCCAATCCACTGTTCGAGAAAGACAGACTAGTGGATCTCCACCAGTTATACCAACACCTTTTGAAGAACAAAGCTTGATCTCCTCAAAAAGATCCTTGATATTTGGACCAATAGGCCATTCATTGGCAAGAATGACATCCTTTCCATACTTCTTGTCAGAAATCGGGCAGTAATAACAGCCAGCACCACATAATCCTGTAATAAAAAGAACGGTTTTCTCACCTTTTACGCATTGTTGACATCCTTTGGGCAAGTTGCCTGCGCGGTAGGAGTAGTATGGGGTTTTTGTTGGTTTCATTTGGGCTGTTTATTTTTTTAATAATGATTCTATGTCCAATTCTAAGCTTTCAACGCGCTCCTTGAAAATATTTATGGAATCTTCCACGCCTTTATTATAGATTTTCATTCCGACATTCTCCAGAAAGTGATTTAGAATGTCTTCTGCGGCGATTATTCCAATTTCAGTATTTCTTTCTGTCTTAAAAAAATCAATTAGTTCTTTAATACTTTCTTTTTTATTCTTGTTTGAAATAAAATCCTGCCTGTGGGTAACGTCCTTCATTTTATATTATTTCTTTCCCGGTGCTATAAAAACACATCCTGATAATTCTTAAACACATTATTTGCAACTTCTTCTGCATCCATTCCTTTTAATGCCGCTATTTTCTTGATTCCTTCGACCACAAATGGAGGTTCATTTCTTCTTATGTCCTTGTACGGACTCATATATGGGGCGTCTGTCTCAGTGAATATCCTTGACATGTCCTGTTGCTTTACAAGCTCCTGAAGTTGTTGAAGCTTGCTTACAATGCAGGGGATACTCGTGTACCATCCATTGTCAACAATCCTTTTTACAAGATGTTTTCTTCCCATGAAACAATGCATGACCACTTTCTTGGTGTTTGAACTCTCAAGCATCTCTATAACATCTAATTCTGCCTTTCGAGAATGAACAATCAAAGGAATCTTCTTCTTTTCTGCAAGCTCAATGAT
>JAHJEM010000071.1 GCA_018825425.1 Nanobdellota archaeon
ACTAGCATTACAATTCCTACTACTGCAACGATTGATATTATCCACATTGGCATGTGTTGTTCATGTTTCATTGTTTACACCTCAATACTGCTTTTTTGGATGCGTCATTTATATATTTTGTTGTAAATAATGATTGAAATGATTGAACTTGCTAGTGAATTCAGCGTCAATGGAACATTTTTCCAAGCAAGAACTCGCCTCCAGGCGAGATTCAATCCAGAACTTTTTGTTCTGGATTGTGCCAGATCAAAACACGTTTTGATCTGGGTTAAGCCCCGAACTTTGTTCGGGTAATATTCCACGCAATTGCGTGGGCTGGCTTGGAAAGCCTGATAATGTTATCGTTATAATTTCTCTACTTCTTTTCATATGAATGCAATTATCTACAACTCCACCCAGAAATAATAAAGCGTCCTTTCTGTATTGAAGTCCTGGCCATTCTCTCCGACTATCATCTGGAAGTCTGTTGTGTTTGTATTGTATCCATATTTATCCTGTTCAAGTATTGAAGTGTAAACAAGGTTCCATGCGGCATCTGCCAAGAGTACCTGATAGAATTGTGAGTATTGGACACTGCTGTTTACATATATGTTTGTAGCTTTGCAGGAATCCTCACCTATTGGTATTGATCCAGTTACAAATGCTGGATGGTCTGACTCATTGAATGTACTGTTTATCCTGTCAGAGTCACCATCCACTTGCTCAAAATAATCTTCCTCAACATTTACATGGCTCTGATTAGAACATTTTATGGTTGGGAAATTCACATCATTGGCTCTTGATGCGTAGACCTCACCTGTTGGATTGGTTGCATTCCAATCATACATGCGCCGGTTGCTGGAATCACTTAACACTATCTGGCCAGATACATTTCCATAATACCCTTGCCAGTTCTGGGTAATTGATGGTGCTACCATTTCCAAGTCTGTTATGTTTCCTGCTTCTGTGAATTCAGGATCTGATGCTGGAGCATCACTTCCTTTCGAGCTCCTGATAAAATCCACTGTTGCACCCACAGGCTCCAATGGCTTCCTGATACTTGCATAGTCTGTTGCTTCCAAGTTTGCAAAACCTAAAGCACTCCCGTTGCACAGTACATCGAAAAAGTGCACGCCTTCAGTACTAAAACTCCGATCATATGTATAAGCTTTAAGAGTTGCATTGTAATCCATGACAAATTCGCCAGTGTCAACAAAAGTAATATTACATCCCACACCTGCACCTTGAATAGGATCGCCTGTTGCTGTGTCCCTAAAGTTGGCATAGAAATCAAGATCCTGGAGCTTGTACACTGATTCGTTATCTGAATCATCATAGATATCAATCCTGCTGTTCTCATCAACACTGTAAGAGCTGAAGTGCTGGACATTAAAAGTGACTCCGCCATCTATAGAGCTTGCTGTGCATTCTGGGCAATACTCTCCATCCATGAATATAATTGGCCTCTGGAAATCCAGATTATATAATGTGATTTGAGCAGTCTTGTTGAGCATAGGTAAGTGGCTGCTCTGAACAATCGCAAGATTTGGTCCGATGTAAATGTGATTATTGAAGTTGCCACCCGCACTTAAGTTAACATTCTCTGTGAATTTTATCATGCCAGACTCTATCTTTTCCAATGTGAAGTTAGACACATTTTCAATGTTTTGATCACTTAGATTGGTTGTCTGTCCTGAAAAGTTGAACATATAGAACACAGAAAAGTACAATTGTCCTGAACTAAATTCTCTCTCGAATCTATCTATGCAAGACACACTCCACCTATGCTGACCTAAGGGGATATTATCAATACTGATATTATATTGCTTGGCAACAGGTTTAATATTCAAGTGCTCTGAGTACGATTCATCGAGGTTCAATGTGCAGTTGACAACAGATGCAAGTCCGACAATTCTGAACTCGAATGAGATATTCCCATCGTCATCGCCTGTACCATTTGAAGGGCTCTGAATTTTTATCCGCCTGGTCTTATTTACAGCATCAAAATATGACATGATGCCGCCTGGATCAACATTGTTGACCACAAAGAACAAGCCATCCTCAGTAATGTTGACCTCAGTATCATTTTCACTCAGGATCCTTTGGTGTATTCCTTCAATATCTCCGCATTCCAGACCGACTTGTTCATGATCATCTGCGTTCTCGCAGTAAAGGAGTGTGTCTTCATCATTGCGTCTTGGAATGAGCAGGTTCATATTGTCTGCCAATACTTGAGGATAGTTGAATATGATTATGTCGTTCTTCTTATTCATAATATATGCTAGACTCTGATTAGTGTTGTTGGTATTATTGACTACAGGCTTTATTGGTTTGATGGAATCAGTCGGTCCTGATCTTCCGCCTCCACCTCCTCCACCATAATATTTCTTGGCAGAAGGGAAGGGCTCATCAGGGAGAAGTGGTTCGCCCTCCTTAGGCCAAGATATCTCATCTGTTTGTTCATTCACAGAATCTGGGATTGGTGTTGCTTGTTCAGGGCGTTCAATCGGATCCGGCTTTAGCAGGTCTTCAGAATGAATCACCAATCCTGTATATTCTGGAGATATGAATGTTAATATGAATAGAAATGATAAGGCTATAGCTAATAAGAAGTATTTCCTATGCTCTGATTTCAGAGAGCGTAGGATCTTTGTAACACTAGTTTTCACTGCGTCTAATCTCTGCATAACACTGTTTATGCTTTAGATATTCAATCCTAAAGCTTCGCCGAATTTATTTTCACGAATCTACACAATATTATAGGCATTTTTGATATGCATACAATTCTATGTAAATTACCCAAAATTTCCCTGAACAGTGTAATTCAGGTATTTGAGGTTTATAAGGTTTTTGTTTTCATATGTTAGTATAGAGATTCGTATGCATTATTTCGTTTGTCATCCGGCAGATGTTCAATATCCCCTTCAAAACAATATCTACAAAATTGTTTCCTAAAATCAACAACTTTGCCCTAAAGGAAGAAGTATGAAACAAGCCAAAAATGTAAGTTAACCTTCGAGTGAAGTTGTTGCTTTAAAAAAAGATACCTTATTCTCGCTGTAAACAACGAGGTATTCTTTTTTGTAATAAAAAAAAAGAAAAAGCTATCCTTCATTCAACCAATATGCTAGTTTAGTTACTTTGTTTGCTCCTTTTGCTCTTAATGTTGTTGGCCCCTCATTACTGGTTCCAATAATATAGAACGGAATAGACGCTTGACTGGTGGAAAGGCTACTCATATCATATCTGCAGGTACCTGCATAGCAATTTATTGGCATTGTGCTAGGTGCATTCATTAGCCAATCAAAAAGATATTCTGTAATGTTGTATTCAATTCCAAGATAGCATCCACTTGAGAATGAGCAGTGTGACGGAGAACCACAACCCTCTCCAACTTCGGTATAAATAACTTGTACTTGGAGCATTTCGTGCTCTTCAATCATGTTTAACGAATCCATGTTATGGCTGATTACATATGTGCAGTCTTCAGGGCACGATACAAGACATGTTGACTGACGCATATTATTATTCAAGCCATTATTCAGTGATTGTGTGTCTTCTTTCAGGAGATCATTGATCTCTACAGCCATTAAACCACCTGTTGCCAAAACACTTGTTGACATTAGAATCAATGTCAATACTAGAACTATTGCTTTTTTCATTTTTTTTCCTCCGCTTGACATATTAAATAAATTTGTGACCAAATTTGTATATGCCATAAAATATTTATCATGTATACTCAAGCAGGTTCAATTATGTAAATGATTGTTTTTAAGCATTACTGCGAAGTAAACTATATTATTAAGTATCTGTTGAGTGAGTTCTTTGTCAGGTATATAATTGGTTGAATCCTTGGAAAATATTACTGTAGATATTTATTCTACACAGATTTATATACCAAAGCCAGGATTGATACTTCCAACATGAAACACATAATCTCACTTAAGGAACAATCAAAAGAAGATATTCTCAACATCCTAAATATTGCAGTTGGTCTGAAACAAAAAAGGAACAGTGGTAGCATTACAGACTTTTTCACACACAAGACTCTTCTCATGCTTTTTCAGAAGACAAGCACTCGAACGCGTTTGAGTTTTGAAGCTGCAATGACAGAACTAGGTGGCCACTCTATCTATATTGATGCAAGAACAACCCAGTTTGACATGACTGATTTCGGTGATGAGATCCAAGCAGTCATGCGATACGGACAGGTTCTTATGTTCAGAGCAACCAAAGCCTCAGATGTGATCAAAGCCTCAAGCTACAACAAGATTCCTGTAATCGATGCATGCAGTGAGAAATACCATCCAGCACAGGCTCTTTCAGACATCATGACAATGCATGAACACTCTGGCGGGATTGAAAAGGTAAAAAAAGTAGTGTGGCTTGGTATTGAGAACAACGTAAGTAACACATTAATGCTTGCATGCACAAAACTGGGAATACAGTTTGTTATTGTGGCGCCAGAAGTCAATAAAGCAAGCGTTGACATAGAGTTGAACAAGATGGCAGAAGCGACTGGTCTTGTCACCCGGACACTCAATCTCAAAGAAGCACTCAAAGATGCGGACTATGTCCACACAGACACATGGATGGACATGGAATACTTCTCTGGCGGAAAAGTCAAGCCAGAATTCAAAGAACTTTATGAAGAACGAAAGAAAAAGTTCATGCCATACCAGATGAATGCGAAATTGATCGACACACACTGTCCAAAAGCAGGCATCATGCACTGCATGCCCTGCCACATTGGATATGAAATCACGAGAGACGCAGTTGATCATCCAAACAGCGTTATCTTTGACCAAGCAGAGAACAGGCTGCACATGCAGAAAGGGATGATAGTGTGGTTGCTCAGTTAAATTTTTTTAGTTATGTGGAAAAAAATTCTGAATATTTTTCCATTCTTGAAAATTTTCCCAAAATAAGGTCATACTGTCAGTATTGGCAAAAACATTTCAGCTTTTCACGCAACAAAGATTTTAACTACTGCTACTAATACTATCTATGCTCTTTGTAATAAAAGACAAATCTGGAAGGAAGATTCATTTGTCCAGAGAAAGATGGGGACACATCCAAAAGCATCCTGAAATGTGTAATCAGCTTCAAAATATGATCAATACCTTAAAAAGTCCAGACAAGATCATTCACTTTAAATTCGATCCACAAGTCAGAATGTATTTCAAACGCATAAACGAGATAAAACGGTTTATTATGGTATCAGTAAAGTATTTAAATGGAACAGGCTTTATAATCACTAGCTTTTGTACAGACAAAATAAAATGAATGACTTACAATTATATTATGATAATGAAGGTGATTACTTGGAATTGCAGGTAGGAAGATATTCAAAAGGTCACTTTCGGAATCTTGGAAATGGTATTTTTGAACGAGTGGACGAAAAAACCAATAAAGTGACAGGAATAGGAGTTTTGGGTTTCAAGAAACGAACAAAGGATCAAGATTTAAGATTATCTCTTCCTTTCTCCTTAAATATCAAGAAGGAAGAAGCAATAGAACAGAAGTAATTTTGTCAGTATTTCTATCATACAATTTATTCAACGTTTGAATCCTTTATAAAAACTATATTCTCCCTCACACATATGTATAAATAGCTCCTTGTTTTGATTGGAAACCATGGGTGAAGAGACAGGAGGGTATGATACCGTATCTGGAGGTGCTTCTGAAGATCCTAGAGCAGAAAGACAATCCGAACTAGAAGAGGTCATGAGTACTTTCAAATTCACTCCTGAGTCTGTGGATATGATTGATCCTGGACTTGCTCAGGCAATGGCATACTGTTGTTTTCTAGGATATAAAGATCGTGTATATATGCTTGCAAGTGATAGTGTAATGGATCACTCGCTCCAACTCTGTCGAATGTCACTTCCGAACTTTCCAGATGTTCTAGTAAGTGTAGATATCGAGAAAAAATTTGCAACATTTGGTGGTGGTCTTCAGAGTCCGGAGCACTCAAAGTCATATCAAAGGCCAGAATTGAAACCTTTGATTGAATATCTTGATGCAGCAGGTTACACAACAAACATACCAACAGCAGAGCAACAAGCAGACTATGATGCTCTGAGAGAGAAGTTGACTGGAAAACCAAGTCCTGATTCTACTGCATCGAATGATTAGATTATTTCTTCAACAACATTTTTAAGTATGATATACCATAAATCTCAATATGAACAGAAAAAGCCAGGCAGCCATGGAATTCTTGATGAATTATGGTTGGGCTATTGTAATTTTATTGGCAGCTCTGGGTGGATTGATGTATTTTCAGGTTCTTGATGTGTGTGGGATACATGTGAACCGTTGTTTTGTAGAAGATGGGTTCACTTGCAGTAATTACAAGACCACTCCTGAGGTATTTGAGTTATCTCTGACCAACAATATGGGTAAGGACTTAAGTATGGTATCTGTCAAATTCACAGGGGATATATCTCAATGTTATCAAATTACTGTGTGGCCTCCTGAAGATTGTATACAAGATCTTCTTGAAAAGAGTTGCTTTATTCCAGGGGGTACACAGAACTGGGATATTATTGATTGTAGCATTTATGCTGATGGTTGCATTTTACGAACAGATGATGTGGTGAAGAATGGAGAGAATATGTTTCATGTCAGATTTCGATCCTGTGGTATGACTGCATCGACAGAACCATTTAATTGTAAAGCAAGTACTGATTTTGAAATCACATACCAGATAGGTGGAGAAAATTATCTTCACAAAGCCACAGGCAAAGCCTCATTAAAAGTTGAATAATAAGATTCTATCGAAAAATATTTAAGGAAAACTTCTTAGAGATATACTATAACAATGTTATGGCTAGTATTTGCAATTGGTTGTGCGATTCTAGGTGGTATTGCTGCAATATTCCAGAAACGAATCCTTAAAGTCGAGCATGCAATGGAATTCATGACTGTGTTTGCAATCATCAATTTTGCATTCTCAATCGTTCTTTTGCCATTCATTGATCTGACATTTGATCTCTGGGTGTGGATCATAATCTATATTGCTGCATGGTTTGGTGCAATCGCTGCACTTATGGTAACTAAATCCTTGCGTCATGCACCCATATCCAAGATCAGTCCAATGATGAATGTTGAGCCAGTTGTTATTGTGATCCTTGCATATTTTCTCCTGACTGAGCATCTCTCTTTTCAAAATTATGTGGGTGTTGGGTTAATTGTCCTTGCTTCAAATTTCCTAGGTGGCAAGAAGTTCTACTGGCATCCTTTCAAGCACATCAAACATTTCACGCATTCAAAATATTCTGTTCTTTGTGTAGTTGGGATGGTATTCTATGCAATTAGCTCTATTCTTGACAAGTTTGTCATGAATCAAGGTGTGAGCCCTAGCACATATGTTTTCCTATTGCATCTTTTCTTAGCAATTGACTTTCTCATTCTGCTTGCGCTATTCCACGACGGATTTCATGGAATACACCACGGCATCCAGAAGGCAGGTAAATGGATAATCTTGGTCTCATTGATTACAGTGGGTTATCGTGTTCTTCAGATGGAGGCATTATCCATGGCATATGTATCCTTGGTCATTCCAATCAAAAGAATGAGTACCTTGTTCGCAACCATATTCGGAGGCACAATATATAAGGAGAAGGATATCATGACCAAAAGTCTAGCATGTATTGTTATGATTCTGGGTGCGGTTTTTGTGATCTCGTAGTCGAGTCTTCCACTTCCCGATAGAATATTGAGGGATTAAATCCATTCTGCAGAATTGCACCATAATTATGAGGCATATCTATTCCTTGAAATCTTAATCCTGGAAGCGGCTTTTCCAAACACTTCCCGTGCTATAGCACGGCAGTTCCCTACCCAGAGGCGGGCCTGATTGGAAAAGCAGAGAATCATATTCTATTTATTGATTAATCTATATGTTGGTAAGCATATATATTGACTAATCTATGTATAGAATATTAGATAATTTGCCAAATCCACATAACACAGTGGGAATAAACTACTTTCCAAACCTTCTATCCCTTGCTTTGTACTCATCAATACATTTTTTGAGATCCTCTTTTTCAAATTCAGGCCAGTGTTTATCCAGAAAAAAGAATTCTGAGTAAGCACCTTGCCAAGTCAGAAAATCACTGGTCCGCCTCTCTCCACTGGTTCGGATGATCAATTCAGGTTCATTCTCAACCCATAAGTATTTGTGAAAATTACTCTCGTCAATATCTTTGATGGTTGCGTTTCCATCTTCAATATCCTTGAAATATGCTCGCATTGCATCAATTATCTCTTCACGTCCTCCGTATGCCATGCAGAAATTGATCAGGTATTTATTGTGTTTCTTTGTCTTGTCCATGATCTCATGCATGCTTTTCTGGATATCCTCTGGAAACATGTGGATTCTTCCACAAAATCTAATCCTGATTTGTTTGGATTCGAGTCTTTCATCATTTAGAAGGTCTTTAGATGCATCGCGGAACAGATTCATGATGTGGTTGAATTCTTCTTTAGGTCGATTGAAATTCTTGGTAGAAAACGCGTAAAGACTGAGTTCTTTGATATCTAAGTCTTCACACCAATTAAGAAGTTTCTCTACTTTTTTCTTGCCCCATTCGTGTCCTTTCCAGGGCTGCATCATGAGTTTCTTGGCAAATCGTCTATTGCCATCCATGATAATACCTATGTGCTTTGGATTATTGTCCTCAACCATTAAACATTCAAAAAAAGAATTCCTTTATAAAAGTTTTCACGTAACAGACTCCTTTCCGAAATATACGGATTTATTGCTTTGAACTGTGATTAGCAAGATATTCAGAAGAATGTCATCCCCTTTTTTTAGAGGCGAGCTTCCAAATGCTGGAAGTC
>JAHJEM010000072.1 GCA_018825425.1 Nanobdellota archaeon
AAAAAACTGTTGTCCTCTACAAACGCAAAGTTTATATAATACTCCACCAATAAAAATAGTGAGGTGTTACGATGAAAATTGAACTGAAGAAAAAACCCCAAAACCCGATTATTATAGAGGGATTTCCCGGATTTGGACTGATTGGGACTATCGTTACTGAATTCCTGCTAGAACATATGAATTGCGAGATGATAGGAGAATTCGTCTATGACGACCTTCCGGCGATGGTTGCAATCCACAAAGGAAAGCTTATAAAACCAATGGCAGTGCATTATTCAAAAAAATATAATATAATCATCCTTCAGACCATTCTGAATCCAAAAGGAAAAGAATGGGATATTGCAAACGCCATCCTAGACATGGCAAGGCAGCTCAAAGCAAAGAAGATAATCAGCGCTGAAGGAGTTGCATCACCACCCGTGCCTAGCAAGGATAATGATCAAACACTATTCTATTACGGCGATGATAAGCTAAAACATCTTGGCCTGAAGCCAATCGATGAAAGCATCGTAGTTGGAGTAACGGCAGGAATCATGCTTAATTTCAAGAACCACGTGTGCATTTTTTCTGAGACAAAGTCAGCTCTTCCAGATAGCAAATCTGCAGCGAATATAATCAAGATACTGGATAAGTATTTGGGCTTAAAGGTCGATTATAAACCACTATTAAAGCAAGCCGCTGATTTTGAAGATAAATTGAAAAGCTTGATATCTCAAACCTCTAAGACTGAACAGGAGAGCGACAAGAAATACATGAGTTACTTAGGCTAGAAAAACTCAGACAAGCCTTTCTGGGCTGGATTTTTTTTGATTATCCTTTTCTTTAGTACTTCTTCTTCAGACACCTCATCCATAACAATTTCACCATAGACACCATCATAACCCGGCGTGACGTTCAAATCTCCATTCCTGTTTTTCAATATCGCTTCAACAATCTTCCCATGAGTCTCTTCAAGCAGATGATCCTTGGTAGCGTTCAATAAGACGTTATACTCCGATCCAAACCTTCGGAGCAGCTTATTATACTCTCTCCAGACCAGTTTGGCAGTGATTGTCTTGTTGAGCATCTTCGCAAGTATTTCTGACATCGGAAGCAAAGTATGGAAAGGTTTTGCATCCACCGGCCTATAACCTTCCTCCCTATCCGCGAGCTGTTCAACCCTATGCAGGACTCCAAGCGTCATCGCTGATTTGCAGCCCGGACATATATTCTTGTTTTTTATCGCTTGTTTCGGGCTCATGGCAACATTGCAATTCCTGTGGCCATCGAAATGATACTTTCCATAGGATGGGTCAACTTCAATAGTGCCCTGCAATCCTTCACCCGATCTCAAAGCTCGTAATAGGTTTGCATAAGTAAGTTCTTTCATTTCAAAAACCGTTGCTTCCCTGCCAATCCTCCATGGCCAGAAGCTGTGTGCATCTGAAAAAGATACTATATTAAACCTTTCTAATTGTGAAAGTCTCCAGTTCATAGACGGATCGCTTGAAAGACCCGTCTCGATTGCATGGATGTACTTCTCCTGATCCTTATAGCATTCATGCACAGAGTCAAAGCCAGAGTTTGAACCGAACATGGAAAACCATGGAGTCCATATATGAGCAGGGATAACTTCTATGTCTAAGGAAATTTTTCTCATGTTGTAGACGAAGTCATCGCTTGAAATCTTGAATATCGGTCTGCCGTCATAATCAACCCTGCCGTGTTTCAATAAGTACCTGGTTATTTGTTCGACGACTTCTAAGCTCGGTGCAAGAACTACTTGGTGGACTCTTCTTCCTTTGTTTGCCTGAGAATAGATAAGGGAAATCTCAGTCTGTAAAATAAAAGGAAAACCGTTCTTTGTCTTTAGAATCCCAGATCCGTCCTCTGATAATTCTTCTTTTATATGAGCTATCCATTTTGGATGAGTAAAATCGCTAGTCCCAAGAAGAGCCACACCTTTTATCTTGGCCCATTTCTCCAGGTTTGGAATGTCCAATGCACTAGAACAGGCTCTACTATACTTAGAGTGGATGTGCAAATCAGAAATGTACCTCATAGTGAGAAAAAGTAAATGGAGAATAGTTTAAAAAT
>JAHJEM010000073.1 GCA_018825425.1 Nanobdellota archaeon
CAAGGATATTGATGTTGCAGAGGATCAAGAGGCTGCAAAACACATGGTTGAGAAAACAGATCAACTTTCAGTGCCTGTGTTTGAGATTGATGGCAGATTCATTGTAGGCTTCAAAAAGAACGAGCTCCAGGAAGCATTAGGGATTAAAGAATGACATCAATAGCAATCATAGGTGCATCTCAAAACCAAGACAAATACAGTAATAAGGCAGTCAAGGCATGCAAAGACGCGGGACTGGAAGTGTTTCCTGTAAACCCAAATTATCAAGAGGTTAATGGCTTGAGATGCTATGCTTCTATTATTAATATTGAAGAAGATCTTGATTTTGTCTCAATATACCTCCCTCCAGAAAAGGGCATTGCATTAGTTACAGATATTGTAGCAAAAGGAATCAAGAAAGTCATTCTGAATCCAGGCGCTGAGTCTGAGGAATTGATAAATGCACTGAAAAAATCAGGTATTGAACCGCTTCTTATTTGCACTATAATTTCAGCCAAAACACTGAATGGAAAAACATAAATACATGAACTACGCAAGGTAGCGCATGAGCGAATTCAATGTAAAGAAATTCTTTTCTCCACCAAAGAATATATTGATTGGCTTTATTGCATTGTACATCCTTATCATGGCAGTAGTAGGTATTGCAAGCAAGACCTTGTTTGTGAGCACCTGTTCTACATGTTCTGCAAACATCCCAAATACGTTTCTATACTACTTGGTTTCGATGATTATTGTATATTTCTTGTTCTGCTGGGCAATCCATGTATGGGGAAAACTGACTGTAAAATTAGAAAACAAATAGAAAAAAAAACTACATCATAGGCATTCCACCCATACCACCCATTGATGGATGCATACCTGGACCCATTGATTCATCTTTTTTCTCAGGAAGATCTGTGACCACTGCTTCGGTAGTCAGAAGCATACCTGCAATACTGGCCGCATTCTGAAGTGCACTCCTTACAACCTTTGTAGGATCAATCACTCCTGCTTTGATCAGATCCTCGAAAGTGTCTGTCTTGGCATTGTAACCAAAGGAAATATCCTTGTGCCTGATGATTTTGTCCACGATTACACCGCCTTCCTTTCCAGCGTTCTGGGCAATCTGTCTTAGGGGCCAAGTTACTGCTCGCTTGATGATATCAACGCCAATCTGTGCATCATCATCAAGATTAAGAGCATCAAGAGCAATTATGCTATGCAGAAGAGTAACTCCTCCACCAGCTACAACACCTTCTTCAACTGCAGCGCGTGTGGCATGCATGGCATCATCGACCCGCATCTTTTTCTCTTTCATCTCAGTCTCTGTTGCTGCACCTACATTGATTATGGCAACACCACCAGCTAACTTTGCAAGCCTTTTTTGAAGGTCTTCCTTATCCATATCAGACTCTGAGATCTTAATCTGGCCTTCGATAAGCTTTATTCTGCTCTTTATGTCCGCACTTTTGCCCATTCCTTCAACAATTGTTGTCTCGTCCCTATTCACTTTGATCTTTTTTGCATGACCAAGATGGTCTGAAGTCACATTTTCAAGTTTAAGACCTGCTTCTTCACTGACCACCACACCACCTGTAAGGATGGCTATGTCTTGGAGCATCTCTTTTTGGTCATCCCCAAAACCAGGTGCTTTGACTGCAACAACTTTAATTACACCCCTGAGAAGATTAAGTACAAGGGTTGCGAGTGCCTCTCCTTCAATATCTTCGCAGATTATGAGAAGTGACTTTCCTTCCTTTGCTACCAATTCCAATACATTGACAAGCTCCTTCATGACACTGATTTTCTTGTCAAACAATAGGATGTATGCATTTTCTAGGTCTGCTTCCATCTTATCTGGATCAGTCACCATGTACGGACTCAAGTATCCTCTGTCAAATTGCATTCCTTCAACAACTTCCAGGGTGGTCTCCAAGGATTTTGCTTCTTCAACAGTTATTACGCCTGTCTGTCCAACTTTTTCAAGTGCATCTGCAATGAGCTTTCCAATCTCTTCATCATTATTTGCAGAAATGGTTGCCACCTGGACAATTTCTTCTTTTGTCTTGACAGGCATACTCTTTTCTTTAAGAAATTTCACAACCGCTTTGGTTGCCACCTCAATTCCTTTCTTGACTTCCATGGCATTTGCTCCAGCAGTGATGTTTCGGAGGCCTTCTTTGAGAATTGCTTGCGCAAGCAGACATGCTGTTGTGGTTCCATCGCCTGCATCATCTTGGGTCTTGGTTGCGACCTCTTTTACTAGCTGGGCTCCAACATTTTCATATGGATCCTTCAGATCAATCTCTTTTGCAATTGTAACCCCATCATTTGTTATAATCGGACTACCAAAGCCTTTATCCAAAACCACGTTTCTTCCTTTTGGACCTAGAGTTACCTTGACTGTGTCTGCCAATCTGTTAACTCCTTCAAATATCTTGCTTCTTGCTTCATCCCTAAATGCAATTTGTTTTGCCATGATTTATCACCTTAATAATTATTTTATTGATAATATTTTATTTTGTTATTATTTGATTATTCCCAACACATCCTTGATTTTGAGAATTATGTGCTTTTTTCCATCTAGATTAATGTCCGCACCTGCAAAATTTTCATATACGACCTTATCTCCAACTTTCAAAGACTCACAACCCTTATCTGCAACAGCCACAATTGTTCCCTCTTGACTTTTTTCTTTTGCTGATTCGGGAATATAGATGCCTCCTGCAGTTTTCTCCTCTGCCTCACTTGGTTTGACCAATACGCGTTCATTCAATGGTTTAAATTCCATGTTTACACCTCCTATGGTGATAATTTATTGTAATTATCTAATAAATATACACTAAAGCAGCGAATGTGAGAAACTATAGGTTGTTTTTAAATGTTCTTCTCAACGCTTATCCTAATCGAGACTCGGGAGTGTCTTTTTCAAGTATCTTAAGAACTGTCTTTTCAATATCCAGCCCTCTTTTATTGGCTAAATCAATCAAATGTATGAATATATCTCCAATTGCATTTTCAATCTCTGCAGAAGCGCATTTGTCCCGCCCAGTGTCCTTATTGACAAATTGTCTTGAGAGTTCGCCCACCTCTTCAATCAGATGATTGAAGCAGATCTGCTCTGATCCTTTGTAGCCTCTCTTCTGTTCCCAAGCTTTGTTGAACTCATCAATCTGTTCTTGAAGTTTGCTGATTTCCATAATTTTGTTAAAAATACGCTAAAGTATATAAATACTGACCTCCAGATATAAGAAAAAGCATACAATCAAGTGTATGCGTTTAGGAGGCATAAAAAATGGCAAAGGATGATAACCTACATAATGCAATAAGATGGTTCATAATTATAGTTTTGATTGCAAGCGCAATCTTTGGCGGAATCTGGTATCAATACGGAGTCGCACTAGCACTAATCTATCTATTGCTTAGAGCACCATTGAAATACACCAAGTAAATTACTTCTTAAGATTTTTTCTTAAGAACAATTCTTTTGCAGAGAGAACAAGAAATGTAAATATTGAAATCAAAATAGCATAAGGAGCTATTCCGACCTCATGATGTGCTTTCTTGTTCATTTTACTTTTTCTTCTTTTTCTCGTCTTCTCCAAGCCATTTGGTTAGAAGCATGGTGATTCCAATAACTACAATGGTGGTCACAAGAGCTGCAATTGTAATGCCTATCCACCCTTCAGAATTCTCATATAAAGGCCTTAGCCATGCTTGCATTGCATCCTTCCATACAAGTGCTGCTACAAATGCTAATGCAGCAGTCATTAGAGTTAGTGTTTGTTTCTTTATTTCTCCTATCATATATACACCCCCAATATAACCACAAGTGACAATATTTAGAATATAAATGTTTTGATTGAACAACAAATTTGCTCCAATTTGCTAATAAGATGTCAATAGCTTTTTATATTAGTATATAAATAAAAGGGTATTAGGTGGAAAAAATGAAATCAAAAATATTGTTTCCGATAATCGTTTTACTAGCTATCAGTTTCGTATTTGGTGATGAAATGATTCCTAAACCTGTTGCAGTTGGCACGCAAGAACCTCTGGTAAACGAGGACTCTTCTCCTTATGAAGCACCTGATCTATTTGAAGTGTTGATATTCATCCTCATACCATTGATTGTAACGGCACTACACGGTTATTTAGGATATAGGCTTTGGACTAGAACATGGATCATGGGAAGGATATTCAATTCATTAGTTCTTCTGATTGGCCTTTTCTTCACTTATGTCAGTATCCATTATGCATTTATTGCTACAAAAGGAATTGATATAATCTTCTTTGCGTATATAATAGGACCTTTCTTTATCTGCGTACTGTTGGGTTGGTTGATAAGATATCTTGTAGTGAAGGGACATATTAGAGAAAAGCAAACCAAAAAGAAAATTAATCAACCAGAACAGACTAATGCCCTGCATTAGCAGGTTGTCTACGCTGTCTTTCAGCTTCTCGCGCTCTCTCTTGGTCTCGGATTGCACGCTGCTTTAGAGATTCCACTCTGATTTCATCAGGCCTGTCACGTATTAGGCCAAGACGACGATACATTTTTAACATTCTGGGCATGGTTTGTTCATACATACTTACGACTGCATTTCTCAGTTCTCTAGGTGAAAAATTATTTGGTTGAAATACAACGTCAGAGAAATCATAGTGTTCCCAGTTTTTGTCAAATATTCTGCCTTCTTGGTCCAGGGCATCATACATACGTGTTCCTGGAAGTGGTGTAAACATTAAGTATTGTGCATCAAACATTTTTGATTCTTTTGCAATTCTGGCTGCATTGTCACAGCTTGTTTGATCATCCGTATCAAATCCCATTACAAACGTTCCTGTAATTGGAATTCCATATTTTTCTTGAATTTTCCTAGATCCCTGAACATAATGGTCGACAAGATCTTTGCCCTTAGGCACTTTCGCCTCTGAAACCGCTTCTAAACTAACTGAGCTTCCTGAATCATAACCAATAAGTACACCTGCACAACCACTATCCTTCATTAATTGTAATATATCGTCATGTTCACTTATTGGAAAAGATACTGAACCAAACCAAGTAATTCCTTTTTTTGCCAGACCTTTAAATAATGTTCTTGCTCTTGCTAAACCTTCTTTAGAAAAGGTTACTAGATTTGGATCCACAAAGTACAATCTGCTACCTTCTGGAATATGCGCAATATCCTCCAATACTTGCTCTGGATCTCTTGATTCATAACCCTGGCCAAAAACCAGCCTAGCGCTGCAGAAGCCACAAATATTATTACAGCTAACAGATGTTTGAACAGGCCAATTAATGCTCTGACCATATGCAGGAATATCAAACCCTGAAAAATCAGGTGCAAGCAATTCATTCATAGGAATTCTTATTCCCTCATAAACTGCCTGTAATTCTCTGTTTTCGAAATCAGATAGTAATTGCTGTATTGCAAGTTCACCAGGACCGATCACTTTTGAATCAACTCTTTCTGCAATTCCGGGTATGTTAGCACTTGCCACATATCCTCCAGCAATTACAGTCGTTTCATCAGCCATAGTTAGCTCTTCATACTCTCTAACCTGGGCCAAATGATCAAAAATTCTCTCTGCATTGCACACATTGCCCCCACTAAATCCAACTATATCAGATCCAGGCACATGTTGGAATGCATTGAACGTTTCCACAGTCTCATCCACAATACGCACATCCCAATTTTCAGGAATATATGCTGCCAATTGTGCCAATGACAGGGCAGGCATTCTAGTTGCGCGATATAGTGTTGTATCATTAACAACGTTTACTAATGTAATTCGTCTATCCTTAGTCATGCATTTCACTCTTGTACTATGAGGGAATCAGAAATCGAATTGTATTTATAAAAATTTCCAAAAATGACCACTATCCAATAGTATCGCAACTTATTAAACAGTTCTCTTCAGTTCAGAGAAATCGCTCCATGACTGCATGCTTCAACGCACAGTCCACAACCTGTACATTTCTCAGCATCAATCAGAATTTTTACGTCTCGTTTGAGTGCACCCTCAGGACAGGCCTCTACACATCCTTTGCATACGCCTTTACAAGAGCATTGCGTGCATTTTCCAGCTTTCCAACAACATTTATCATAATCGATTTTGATTACCATACACGTAGAATCTAAGCAGATATATTAATAATTATGCCTTAATTTTCACTTTTTCACAATAATCTGATATGTTGTCTGCAAGTTCCTGCATTTCTTTAGGAGGATACGGTCTTGTTTCTTTGAGAGTAGGATCAAGCAACTCTTTTCTGTTCTCGAATTCCTGTAAAACCCATAATTTTACTTTGCATCCAATGATATCATTCACCCAAGCAGCCATCTTATCCAGATTCTTAATTATACCCGGAACAACTGTGGTCCTGAATTCATAATCAACACCTGATTTTGCAATCAGATTCAATGATTGCTCTAGCTTGTCGAAATCAACCTTAACCCCTGCAATCATGTTGTAATCTGATTTTGGCCCTTTAATATCAACAGCAAAATAATCAACCAATTTGGCGTTAATCATTTTCTTGATAACCTCTGGATTTGTGGCATTGGTATCGAGCTTGACCAAGAAGCCTTCTTGCTTCAACTGCTTTACAAAAGTAATCATCGCAGGATCCAAAGTCGGCTCTCCCCCTGATATGCACGCCGCACACACAAACTTCTTTCTGCTCACCAACTCAGCAATAATATCCTCTGAAGAAAACGAAGGTAAGGATCCATCATCAGTTACCAATTCAGGATTATGACAGAAACCACACCGAAAATTGCAATTAGAAAAGAAAATGATAGAGCAGGGTTGACCAGGGAAATCCACAAAACTGCTCTTCTGAAAACCCCTGATCATTCTTTAATAATCACCTCTTGGACGTGATTGCAACACGGGCTCTTTACAGAGACATCTTCTTCAAAGGCCAGCCTATCTTTGAACTCCTCTTGTTTTCCCTTGTTCCAATTGGAAACAGGTCTGTGGTAACCCACTACTCTACTAAACACTTCACATTTCTCTCCGCATCTCATGTTTTCACCTCTTGAACATTTGAATGTAATACTTTCTCCGGAACCTCATAAGGACAAGATTCATGCTCCCCAGGTATGTACCCATGTTCAGGACAAATACTGAACGTTGGAGTTATGGTAAAATATGGAAGCTTAAAATTCCAGGCAATACTCTTGACCAGCTTTTTACAAGTCTCTGCATCTGTCACCCGTTCTCCCAAGAAACCATGGAATACAGTCCCCCCTGTATATTTGCTCTGTAAATCATCCTGAAGCTGCAGTGCCTCAAAAACATCTTTTGTATGACTCACTGGAAGCTGAGACGAATTGGTATAGTATGGATTTGATTTTCCTTGAGTGATGATCTGGGGAAATTGTTTCTTATCAATCTTTGCCAATCTATACGCAGTACCTTCAGCAGGTGTTGCCTCTAAATTATAGATGTGTCCTGTTTCCTCTTGGAACTTGGAAATTCTCTCTCTCATAAAATCCAAAATCTTACTTGCAAATTCCTTGCCCTTCAGCGTTGCAGTTGTCACTTCAGGTCCTAAGAAATTCATTAATGCCTCATTCATTCCGACAAGTCCTATAGTGCAAAAATGATTCTTTAGAGTTCCAAGGTATCTCTTGGTAAATGGCATGAATCCGTTGTCCATATTGGCTTGAACAATCTTTCTTTTGGTTTCTAAGGATTCTTTGGCCATTATCATTAGCTTTTCAAGATTTTCAAAAAATTCTTCCTCTGTTTTTGATTGATAACCTAACCGAGGCATGTTAATTGTGACCACGCCAACAGATCCAGTCATATCTGCGCTCCCGAATAGACCGCCACCTTTCATGCGAAGCTCTCTTATATCCATCTGAAGTCTGCAACACATGCTTCTGACGTCGCCAGGTTTCAAGCTCGAGTTTATGAAGTTCTGGAAGTAAGGAATACCATATTTAGCAGTCATCTCAAATAATATGTCTGCGTTTTCAGAATCCCAATCAAAATCTCTAGTAATATTATATGTTGGAATAGGAAAGGTAAATATTCTTCCTGATGCGTCTCCTTCAGTCATTACTTCAATGAATGCTCTATTGACAATCTCCATCTCTTTTTTGCAGTCACCATAAGTAAAGTCCATTGCTTTACCACCAACTATTGCAGATTTATCTTTTAGATCCTCTGGAACTGTCCAATCCATAGTAATATTTGAAAAAGGTGTCTGCCCTCCCCATCTACTGGGAACATTCATATTGAACACAAACGCTTGCATTGCCTGCTTCACCTCATCATAAGTCAGATTGTCAGTTTTTACAAAAGGTGCTAGAAGCGTATCAAAACTACTGAATGCTTGCGCACCAGCCCATTCATTCTGAAGAGTCCCAATAAAATTTATCATCTGCCAAACAAGACTGTTTAAGTGTTTGCTTGGTTTACTTTCTGTCTTACCAGGGACACCGTTAAAGCCTTCTGTTATTAGTTTCATCAGGCTCCAGCCAGCACAATAACCTACCAATCCCATGCTTAGATCATGAATATGAAAATCTCCATTGATGTGCGCCTTTGAAACTGCTTCAGGATACACATTATGAAGGGTATAATTTGCAATTACACTTCCTGCCACATGCATGAGCAATCCTGAACTACTATAGCCCATATTGCTGTTTTCATTGACACGCCAATCACTCTGGCGTAAATATCCATCCATTGTGTGATTAATATCCAATACTAGCTCTTTGGCTTCTCTGATTCTCTTGTGTTGATCCCTGTATAGAATGAATGCTTTAGCAGTCTTAGCATGACCTTTCTCTATGAGCATTTTCTCAACAACGTCTTGGACCTCTTCGACAGAAGGAATGCTATCAACGAATCTTTCGTTCAGGATAATTTCAGTTTCTTCGGAAAGCGTTTTGGCGACATCATAATCCTTCCCACCGACCGCTTTTGCCGCATTATAAATTGCAGTGGTAATCTTCTCTTGGTGAAAATTGACAATTCTCCCATCACGTTTTTTTATCTTCTGTAACAACCCCTATCACCTCGTTTCTCTATTATGTAATAATGTCTTGAGTTCTTTTTCAAAACTCTCTAAATCAGTAAAATCCCGATAGACAGATGCAAATCGTATGTATGCAACCTTATCTACGGTTTTCAGACGATTCATGACAAGTTCACCAACTCGTGTACTCTTGATCTCTGTTGATTTCGAGTTCATGATTTTCTTTTCTATTTCGTCCAACATTTTTTCCACTTGATCATTAGTAACAGATCTTTTTTCACAAGCTTTGAGTATTCCTGTCTTGAGCTTGATTCGATCATATTGTTCTCGCGTATTATCTTTCTTGATTATGGCCAAATTGACTGTTTCTATGCGTTCATATGTTGTAAATCGTTTACCGCATTTCACGCATTCCCTTCTTCTACGTATATCGCTTCCAGCATCTCTTGAGTCAATGACTTGACTCTCACAATTTCCGCAGTAAGGACATTTCATAAGATAACAATTCTTAAACATTTATTTTTGAAAAACATCTTTTGCAACATGTGTGAACCAAAGAATGTTTCGTAAACAACAGTTGCCACCATATATTGTGTCTTTCACACCGAGGAACCACAATATGTAGTGGTATTCTAATAATAGCCTTATTTATAAATATTGTGGTTATCAAATATAACAACACTTAAAGACACGTTCCTAAAGAGTATTACCTAAACCCAATAGTAGAAATAATAGAAAAAAAATCAAATAGCCAATTCAGGCTCCCTCTCCAGCATCCTCATCAGAAGAGTCTCCAGATGAAGGAGCAGCCCCATCCTTTGCTTCAATCTTGATTACAGTAACAGGGCAAGAATCAGCCGCTTTCTTGTTTGATTCATACGCAGAATCATCAATTTCAGCTTTCTCGAATTTAGCCTTGCCATCAACCATTTTCCAGTTATCCGGGCATTCAAGTTCACATTGACCACAACCAATGCAGTTTTCTGTATCAAGAGTAATAACATATATCGTCATTTTCACACCTCATTTGCATAACTTGTTAATTTCTTCAAGTAATTTGGTTTTTTCCGCGTCTGTCAAGCCGTGGGCTTCCATCCCCTGCTCAAAGGTTTCAGTCGCAGCAACAGAACAATGAACACAATGCAGATGATATTTTTGCATGATTTCACCTGCACCTGGACATTTATCTAGAATCTGCTTAAACGTCATATCAGGAGTGATTTTTCCTGCACACTCAGTCTCCTTTACAGTATTCTTGGCCATACAGTTGAGATAATACAGACTATTTTAATATGTTTTGATTTCAATGCATAAGTAGCAAGTCGTCCTGACTAACTGTTTTTGCACAAGAACAACAATGAAGCCGATTATCAATTATCTCTGCTGTACTAAATTCAAGAAGTGCAATCTCGTTCCCACATTCACTGCAAAACCTCATACCATTCTTTTAGTCTTTGTCATTTATAAGGTTTTTGAATTTTCATACAACAAAAACTTGCCTTAGTTGATATCTCGTCCTTATATCACTCTTACGAGTGATAAACTTGTGAAACAAGTTTCCCAAGTATCCCTACCCTAAATGGATATGGTATTGCGGACTCGAAAATTATCGAAGGCAAGTTTTTGGAATTATAAATCTCGCTTTCGATTGCAAGATTTATAATATTTTCAAATGATTTTGGGATAGGGCAACAATCCTCCGGACAATTATGCTAAAATAATATATATTGCATTTAATATCATTAAAACATGATGAACACCATACCTCTTGAAGAACTTCCACGAGAGAAAATGGCACAACAAGGTGTTGATGCACTAACTACATCTGAACTTATTGCTATACTTATCAAGACAGGTACAAAGCAGGGAAACGTGCTTAAAATATCCCAAGAGCTAGCCAGTAAATACAGTCTTCGTGATTTAAGCAGGCTCGGTCTGCAAGAGCTCCGACAATTCAGAGGAATAGGGATTGTAAAGGCTTCCCAAATCTTGTCAGCAATAGAATTAGGACGGAGAACAGTCTACGAACCCGAGAGACCAAATCCAAAAATAAGTAATCCTGAAGACGTCGCTTTTTTATTCCAACACAGGATTGGAAATAAAAGGCAAGAGCATTTTGTTGCGCTACTACTTGATTCAAGACAAAGGATAATCAAAAGCAAGACATTATTTATTGGCACGCTAAATGGGTCACTTATCCACCCAAGAGAAATATTCTATTCAGCAATCAAAGAATGTGCTGATAGTATCATATTAGTGCATAATCATCCTTCAGGTTGCAGCAAACCCAGCAAAGAAGATATTAGGATAACCCAACAGCTTGACAAAGGAGCAAAACTGCTCGGCATATCTCTCCTGGATCATATAATCATTGGCAACAAAGAATATTACAGCATGAACCAGCACAACATTATAGATTAGATAGAATTATTTATCTGGCGCGTTTTTTCCTATGTAGTTTGTACTCGTTGTCAAAGCTATACCTACCACCACCAAGAACTGCCAAAGCAAGACTAATCCCTATCATCAAAAGAACACTCAATTGATTGATTGATGGGTTGGCCAAGAGGGTTGCACTGTAGAACGTAAGCACATAACCAAGAACCCTTATCCCTAAACCAAGAATCAGAAGTAATCCAATCACAACCTCAATTATTCCAAAGACATATCCTGTCGTATTTACATCAACACGAAAACCAGAAAATATGAACCAAACCCCAAGTGCAATTCTGAGAACAAATGAAGCGTATGAATCATGTATCCCCATCTTGAGAACCTTAAGAACATGTTTTCGGTAGTATATAAGTACAGCTGTCAAGACCAAGAACATTATGAATATCCAGGCCACAATACTTGGAGACGCACCTTCTGCACCCTCAGCAATGATGTTACCTGTGACTGTTGATTCCATTGGACCTGTACGTGCCATCTCATGTATACTCATTCCAGTCAATGAAGCGTCCTTATTTATTATCATCTCTGTACTAAACACTGCTGCAAGAAGCAGAAAAAACATCGAATAGGTCACATTACTTCCCATGTTTCCTCTCTGTATACGCTAGTATTTAAAAGTTTTCAAAAAGTTTATATAATTACATTTATTGAATAAAGTCGTGAGAATCAATCGAGGGTGTATATGGATTGGCTTGATTAGCCTGATAGTCTTTCTTCTTACAAGCTGTTCTGAACCAGAAATACAAGCATTAGCTGTAAAGGAAATACCTAGTGGAGAAAACATAGCAGATAATGAAGAGATAGGCGCAGGCAATGAACTTCAAAAAGCACCCGAGCAAGAAGTCCAATCTCAACAAACAGAACAACCACCACAAGTTAGGACCAAGATATATGATGATGTCGTCAGCGGAGAAGAACTCCATTTCTATTCTCATAAGATTCATATAATTGACATCTTAGAAAACCGTGTAAAAATCAAGATAGATGACACTACCCTGGAAATAAAACAAGGAGAATCAATAACACACAATTCCATCAGGATTGCATTGAATGATATCAAAACACACCAAAGAGAAAGCTTGGGTCTTGTGAAATTCTATTTTCAGTTCGGAAAGAAATGGAAGGATATGCAATTTTCTGAGAAGGATTCGAAGATGTTTAAGGATGGAAATGACAGATATGTCATAAGCCTCGAATTTGTTGGGCAGAAAAGTGGAAAAGAAGTAGCAGTTTTCATGGTAAACAATCAAAGGACAGATACTATTGAAGAAAAAGATTCGTTCTATTTTAAGGATGGAAGCTATATCTATGTACAGGACATAATGCATGGTATTAAGCCAAGAACAGTAACAACAACATATTTAACTATTGAGATTTCAGAAGTGCAATAATGGCAAGAAATGAGATTTTAGTCGTGTATAAGAAAAGCTTGCTCCAAATCTATAAAGAAAGGAATCCAAAAGAGATGCGAAGCAAACTAAAGCAAGACAAGAATTTCTGTGATTGTATCATGCGAAGTGATAAATCCCTCCAGAGCACTATTCAAACCGTAGAAAAAATATTGAAGAGCAAAGGATTGAAGTATAAGAAGATGTATAGAGGCAAGATAACCCATATGCTTGCGTCAGATCTTGTAATATGTGTGGGTGGGGACGGCTCATTTTTGCAGGTTGCCCATCATATGGACAAGGGAGAGATAATGCTTGTGAATTCAGATCCTCTCCAGAGTGTCGCATTCTACAGCTGTTGTACAAGCAATGACTTTGAATCAAGATTGGATTTATATCAGCGTGGCAAGTTGAGCCAAAACAAGCTCTACAGACTTAAACTAGTATTGGATAAGAAAGAGATTCCAGAGAAACCACTCAATGACATCTTGATTGCTCATCAGAATCCTGCTGCAGTGACCAGGTATTTCATCCGTAGGGGAAGGAACAAGGAAGAACAGAAGTCTTCTGGAATCTGGATTTCAGCACCCGGAGGAAGCACAGCCGCCATCCATTCTGCAGGTGGAAAAATAATGGGACTTGAGTCCAAGAAGTTCCAATATTTGGTTAGAGAACCTTATGGCGGAGGCAAAAAGCTTCACTTACGAAAAGGAATCCTGACGCATAGAGAAAAGCTACATCTGAGCTCACGTACCAGAAGAAGCAAGATATATATTGATGGAAATCATCTGACTTATGAGTTTGGATTGCTATCAAATCTAGAGATCAGCCTGTATCCAAAACCACTCATTGTACTGGGTCTTAAGGAAAAGACCACAAAGTATAAAAAACAAAGCTCCTGATGAGAACATATGGCATCTGCAAAAGCAATACTCACTTTAATTCTAGTAGTCTCTGTACTTTTCAACCTATTCCTTATTTTTCAGAACAACACCTTGAATTCTGAAAAGGGAAATTGTAATATGCTGGGAACTCAGGTAAAGAACCTGCTTTCAAGTTCAAAAATAACCTGTCCTGCATCAAACAGTGAGCCTCTAAAACTATCCATTTGTCTAGAGCAACTGAATGCCAAATATGGTAGAATGCCTGTTGAAGAGACAGGATTTAAGTTATATGATACTAGGCGTAATGAATCAGGATATCTCATAATCACTATAAAGGACATGAGAGAGTATGAATCTTCTGAATTCAGGCTTCTTTTGAATCACAGAGAATTAGATAATGGTTGTGTCATACCAGGCAATATTTCTAAAGACGAGACATGTAAGATGTTCTTTGATGAACCTTGCGAAAAAGGAGACGCTCTTGAGATGCAGTATAAAGAGAATAAGATACATCTGAGAACGTGCTAACTACTAAAAGAAAATGTGTAGAGCAGTTATAAGCCGCCTTTTGTTGCTGTCCACGATGAAATCATGGGCACAGCATCTTGACATTCTACTTAGCGTCTAAAAGACTTGCACTAGCCAGGACTCGCCGTTTCATCCATTCCATCAAATTATAGCTCGGCAGGTTTATTGTCTCAATCATGTCGCCATGACCTTCGCTTGCCTCATAGCTAGTTGATGGGGGTATCGTTTCTAGAGCCGTTGCCATCCCTTTCGAAATCTCGCTTCCACGAGTGGCACGTTCCCACAGCTTTCGCTGTTTTGAGTGGGCGGACTTTCCTCAGCAGAACTCGGAACAAGCCCCTGTTTAAAAGGGCTGTATTCATGGTTCTTCCGGTAGTCAAGCACCACCCTACGTGTTCTAGAACACAGTGTTCATTTATAAAGGTTTTCGCTAAAAAAGTGGGAATATGACCCTCAAGAATCTATATACAAATTCGTGCAAATGATTGAGTTAACTTTATAAATGCATGTGTGCTTCCTTTTAATATGGGAAAAGACAACAAATTCACTATGCCTAGCTCAGGCGCCGGGATTACACGGTATTTTGATGATTATAAGTCCAAAATTGAATTCAAGCCAGCACATGTGATCATTTTAGCAGTGCTTGTAATTATCATAGAAATTGTTCTAAGTATGATAAATCCGTTTGGTTAAAGATGATGCCAGGAATGAACCCCCGAGCCATGCGCCAAGCCATGAAAAAAATGGGGATACAACAAGTAGACATTGAGGCGCAAGAAGTCATCATTAAATGTTCCGATAAGCAGATAATAATTCATAATCCTCAAGTGGCCAAGGTAAACATGATGGGACAGCAGACTTACCAGATAGTCGGCGAAGAAGAAGAACAATCTTTGGATACCATGCCAGATATTTCAGAAGAGGATATAAAAACAGTTGTTGAACAGGCAGGATGCACAGAGGAAGACGCGAAAAAAGCCATTGAAGAGGCAGAGGGGGATCTTGCAACAGCTATTATCAAGCTCAAGGGATAGGTAAGAATGGAAAAATTCCAAGAGTCTAGAGAAAAGGCTACAAGACACCTAAAGATCGCAGATCACATGCTTGTGATAACATATCCTTTGGTGAATGATCCAAAACTCTTGATGACTGTGCTGGACAACGTGCTCAAGGGAATGCTATGCTCTGTTGATAGCCTGCTCTATTATGAAAGATTATTCAAGAGAATAAATATGTTCGGCGAAGGTGTTGAAGAACGCTTGAGAATATTCAAGCATCTTGCACAAAAATACCAGTTGGATCCAGGATTCATCCGTACTGTGGTTGAACTGAAAGATATAATGAGAGAACATAGAAACAGTCCGATGGAGTTTGCTAGAAAAGACAAATTCATTATCTATACTGCAAACCAGAATCTCAAGACAATAAATCAAGCTTCAATAAAAAAATATGTTAGCACTGCCAAAAAATTCCTTGAAGCGGTGAACAAAGTAACTGTCGAAAATGAACGATTATTTAGATGATGCAAAAGAAGAGTTAAAACGTGTAGATCACCAAATCTATGTCAGTCTTAAGTATACTCGAACCGTCGATGTATTATTAAATGTCATGAACCGAATGATTGAAGCGTATGATTTCATGTTTGATGGTTTGCTTGAGTTTTCCAAGGAAAAGAAGATTATAACTGATCTTCCAAAAACACCAAAGGAAAAAGCAACAGTCCTTAAAACACAGTACTCAGAAGCAATAGTGCATGAAAATATAGATCTTTTTCTTCTTTTAAGAAAGCTTGTAAAAACAGGATATGAACGAGAGAATGAATTCAGAAGGCACGTGACAATGATAACATACATTGACGGGCAACAAGAGATTATAAATATTGATATCATCACACAGTATTACCATATGCAAAGAGAGTTCCTACAACATCTTGAAAAGGTGACTGAATGACCAAATTCATTTCAATTTTGTCAGGAAAAGGAGGCGTCGGTAAAACAACTACAGCCACAAATCTTGGTTATGCTCTGACAAAGTTAGGAAGAGATGTTATTGTTCTAGATGCAAATTTCACTACACCCAATCTGAATTTACATCTAGGCGCTGTTAATTTACCAACCACATTTCATGATGTGGTCCAAGGCAAAACAGATATAACGAACGCGATCTATCAGCACAAATCAGGAATTAAAGTTATACCTGCAAGCATGTCCTTAAAGCATCTGAAGGAACTGGACTTCAAGGCAGCCAGAGACGCACTTAGTAAATTAAAAGGACTCACGGACATAGTAATAGTTGATGGTGCTGCAGGTCTTGGAGATGAAAGTGTAATCATGCTTGAAGCAGCTGACGAAGTACTGATAATTGCCAACCCCGAAATAACGAGTGTCAGCGGTGCTGTACGAACAGTGAAAGTCGCAAATGAGATGAAAAAAGTGGTTTTGGGTGTGGTTCTCACACGTGTAAGAGGAGATAAACTAGAAATGAAGGACGCCGATATTGAAAAGGTTCTTGAGTTACCAATTATTGCAAAGATCCCATATCATAAAGAAGTTAAACAATCAATTATAAGAAAACATCCTGCAACCTACATCTATCCTGAAAATAAGGCTTCAAAAGAATACTTTAATCTTGCACAGAAACTGTTAGGAGCAAAATTCAATTCAGATATTGAACCAAATATTTTCTACGGTTTCTTAAGAAAAATAGGCATCAGGATAGAACGCGGTAGGCAGGCACCATGAAAGCATTCTGCATTGTTGAAAAAGGCATGGAAAAAGTATGTGAACTTGAGCTTAAAGATATCATAGGAATCAAGAGTGCAAAGAAAGAACCTGGCGTGGTAATATTCAATTGCACAATCAAGCAACTCACAAAATTCATCTATCTGACTCAATCAGCAAATAGAGTGATTCTTTTGCTTGACACCTTCGCCGCATCTAAAGGCATTACTGCAATGAAAAAAAAATTCATAACTGCTTCTGGGAGAGCTGAAATAAAAAAGCACCTAAAATCCAACCAGAAAATAAGAGTGGACTGTGAAAGAGTGGGTGGACACGATTTCAATGCAATGGATATTGAGGCATTATGTGGAGAGTGCATAATCAATGAGGCAAAGAAAAATAAAATTTCAATATCTGCATCGATGAAGACTCCAGATACTGTCTTTTATGTTTACCTGGTTGATAAGAACGCATATTTTGGAATCGATATTACAACAAAAAATCTCAGCAAAAGAACCTACAAAGTTTTTAACACTTCAGGCACCATCAAAGGCACACTAGCCTATGCTCTTCTTAGACTGGGAGAATATGAACCAAAACTAAATATTCTCGATCCGTTCTGCGGATCAGGAACAATTCCTATTGAAGCTGCACTGTTAAGCACAAATACATCTCCTAACTATTTCTCAAAACAGTTTTCTAAACAGCTAAATTCAAAGGAGTTTGAAAGAATTGACTCAAAAAGAACAATTTCAAAGTTGAAACTGATTTATGGAATGGATAGAGAACTTAGAAATATGAAAGCAGCTCAAAAGAATGCTAAAATCGCAGGCATAGACAATGCAGTTCAGATATCTAAGTGCGATATTGAATGGCTCGATACCAAGTTGAAAAAAGGTGTTGTTGATAGAATAATTACCAATCCACCACCCGAGTCAAAAAATACCGACATGAAAGAGCTTGAAAAAACATATATGGAGTTATTCTATCAAGCTGACTATGTTTTATCAAAGAATGGCACCATAACAACATTGTGCCTCAAAACAGATCTGCTAGAAAAATGTGCTAAAAAAAGAGGATACAAGATCATAAACAGGCAAGATATATATTCTGGAAAGCAAAAATACGTTGTCCTTACGATTTGTCGAGGTGGTACTAATGAACGTATGTGAATTATGTGGAAAATCGGAAGTGAGACACAAAGTCCGAGTTGAAGGCGTCAACATAAATGTTTGTGATAACTGCTCTGATTGCGGTACAATATTAGAAACAAAACCATCTGCAGAGGAGAAGAAAGTAATCATAAAACAAGAAAAAAGGGAGGAAAAACGACAAGCAAGCCCACTTGCTAAAGGAGAAATTGTTCAGATCATTGTACCTGACTATTCTAAACAAATAAAGCAGGCCAGAGAAAAAATGAATATGAAACAAAAGGATTTTGCTCAAAAGATAGCTGAAAAAGAGTCTGTAATCCATAATCTTGAAGCTGGAAGAATGAAACCTAATATCGAACTAGCTCGAAAATTGGAGAAAGCATTACACATCAATCTAGTGGATCAAATTGAGGATAAAAACGATCCTATTAAGACAACATCTAGTGGAGAAAGTATGACTATTGGAGATCTGCTAAAAGCCTAATTTGCAGGTTTGTCCTCAAATTGTTTACATACATCTATATCTGGCTGGTCTTTGCAAATCTCTTTAAGTATAGCATCCTTATCTTGCATACCACACATCTTGACATCATTTACAATAGTACAGGGTAACTCAGTAATCTGGTAGAACTCACGTAGTACACGAAGACTTGTAAGATTCAAATCTGCATCAAATGAGAAAATCGCGAGCTCCTCATCAATGTCTTTGTTAATATCTGTCAGAACAAATGACTGATCATCACATTTCTTGCAATCTTGGCTGTTTTGATAAAAAAAAAGCACTATTGCCTGTGTGTAATTGCATCTGACTTTAAGCTGCTTTAATAGAACCATATAGAACAATTCATTCTCATTAAATATTTTCTTTTGCTCCAGATAATACGGATTCTTCTTGAACTCCTCACTCACAGATCTATACTGATCAATCTTTCTTCCTAGATTCCAGATGCTTTCATCCATATCCATCAATTTGCTACTGAATGCTACGCAAGCCATCTGATCACCATAGACTTCGGCCAGAAGAGAGAATGTCTGCATCTCATTTAGGTCGTTATACAATTTCTGAACATTAGAATCAATATATGATTCACGGTTCTTATTCAGAAGTGCACCCAACAAGAGTATTGTCATAAGCAAGAATATCGTGATTACAAGAGCAACAACAAAGATTGTCACTACCGTGCTCTTTTTTGTACTTCTTCCTTTCTTTTTTATTACCACCATATTTATCGCCAGGATACCTTTTTTCGTCTAATAACTGCATATAGAGAACCTATCCAGAATATCTGATAAAGGAAAAAAATGAAGGGATAACCTATTGATGCTGTTTTCCTTGCGTTGAATGTTTTTCTGGCATATCTAAGCCCCAATATCATGATCAACACTGTGAAACTAAACATTATCAGACCGAGAATCATGGAACTGCTATAACCCAATACATCAAACTCCCATTCAAGCAATCTTTCCAGAAAATTAAAATTTGTATATCTGAAATTATATAAGTTCCTGAACAAGCGTGACAGACCTAGAAACTGTGTTGCTATGAAAAGCCCAAGGCCCAACACCATAAGGATGTAATTGAAAGGGATGAGGAAACTGAACACACCATATTTCCTATTGAATAACATATGCTTATGTTGAAAAACAGTCTCAAGTGCTCCCGAATACCATCTTCGTCGTTGAACATAGAGCTTCCTGAACCCTCTTGGAAGAATGGTCTGTACCTTTGCATCCATGCAATGCACAATTCTATATCCTGCCTTACGTATTCTAAATGAGATCTCCATATCTTCAACAATACAATTAGCATCAAAACCACCAATTTCATCCAGGACCTTTTTTGAGAAGATGGAAAAAGGACCAGGGGTTACAAAAACACTATCAAAAAAGGAGTATATTTTCAAGAATAAAGATAGACCTAGTATGAATTCGAGCTCCATAACCTTATGCAATATTCCTCTTGGTTGGACCACTTCAACATTGACTGTGACCGCACCGATATCATCTTCAAAATACGGAAGACATTTCTCAATAATTGTTGGTTCTATGATTGAATCTGCATCCATACAACCAAAATATGCTCCCTTGCCTTTCTTTATACCCTCATTCAGGCTAGCTGCTTTGCCCATATTCTTCTTTCTATCAATGAAGATAAATCTTGAATCCCCTTTGATATGTTTTCTGACCTCTTTTGAAGTGCCATCTTTACTACCATCATTTATTATGATGAACTCTACACGCTTATATACAACTTTTTTAAGAGAATTTATTGTTTTGTGGATCTTCCCTTGTTCATTGTATGCTGGAACAAGTATTGATACAAAAGGCCAGGTCTTGCCAGAAAATTTTTTTTCTTCAAACAATTTGTTCCTAAACGTAAATAACGCCAGCAAAAAAAATACTACAAAATATGTGGAAAGAAACCATACAGTATATACGAGCGCTGAATAAAAGATATTCATGGCAATTGAGTTTTCCTGACCATTTATAAATTTTTGCTAACTTTATAGAGGTGGCCGCAATTTTTACGGGAGAGATTCTTTCGGCTCATAAACCCAAACTTCATATGAATAGTCATCACCTAAAAAACGATATCTATTAACAAACTTCTCGCTATTTTCCAACAAAAAAGCAAGTCCTTGCTCATCCTTATGCCAAACAAGACCCAGTTTCATATCTGAAGTTATAAAGAATGTATCTGTACTGCTGTTCACGAGCAGACTCTCCGTAAGTTTCAGATTCCTTGACTGGAATATTTCTGAAGCTTCAGGAGACTCATTTGAGGGTACAATTGTCTTTCGTTTAGCATAATAATGAATAAAACTCTCGTAGGACGCATGCGTTAACACTTTTTGGTTAGACTGAGGAATATTTTGTATCGCCCTAACAAGTTCAGGGGAAGGAGGATTGTCTGCTAACCTAGATATATATGAAAGCGAAGAAAACAAAATTGTGCAAATAACCAGCAATAGTGCAATGTTTTTTATATTTTTTAGCTCCCATCTCCTATTGAACAAAAGATAAATTGCAGAAGCTGCAAAAAATGCCATTACAAACCCTGAAAGTAACATTATTAATGGATTGAAGAGAGAAAGCAGAAACAATATCCCAATAATTATTCTATGATGGATATTTATTTTTTTCCAAAGAGAAATGAATCCTATTAAGAACAACAGAATCATAGGTATATTCATCCCGAAAGCTGCGCCAAAATCCACAAGTGAATGTGAAAATGAATAATTAGTAAGATATGTGAAAGGTGTGGATATAATAACAGATACTAAAATGATTATGGCAGCTATTGTTGCAGATGCATACAACCGCAAAGTCCTCAGGAAGTTCTTTTTAAGCGGCCAGATGACTGTAGCCAATAGAACAAAAGCAAAAGGGCTAGCAATTAGTAGAAGCGCAAAAAACGCGGATGAAATTGTATGTTTGTTGATTATAAAGAAATAAACAGCAGTTATGGCCAATACAACTATAAGACTGTAATAATTTAATGAGAAGAAAAGGTATACGTATGCTGGAGATACTGCCAAAAGAACTGATGCGAGTACTGATTTAGTTTTGGATAGGTTAATTGCTCTTAATGTCAGGTAAAAATAGGCAGAACACAGTAGACCGAGAAGTATTGGAAGAACCTTCGCAATTATCAACTTTGGAAAGATAGGCATTAATCCTGCAATCAAGTATGTATAAAGATCAAAATCCAAAAGTGTACCTTTCAAATGATCATAGTATTCTCCAGAATTAAGGAGCTCCGCGCTTCGGATAATATCATGACTCTCACTATTGATCATGTAAGGGCTATCTCTTAATAGATGTGGCAAGAGCAGCACCAAAAGAGAAAAAATAACCATGATCATCAAAAGCATTCGGTCATTCAATTTATCGATTTTCATACTAATTCACATTCAATTTTGTATATCTTTTGTTTCTGGTCAATAATTGGCATAAAGCACTTTTCATCCTCAAGAAACACCGGCAAGTCATGATCTTGCAAGTAGGTTTCTGAAAAGAAGATGTAATTCACATCATATTTGCCCAATGTGCGTAATGCTTGAGTCTCTAGTTTCTGTTTGAATACGCCTGTAATGTCCA
>JAHJEM010000074.1 GCA_018825425.1 Nanobdellota archaeon
ATGCCAATTAGAAGAGGGAAGGGTAAGCTAAAGAGTAATTCTCATACCAGTACTCCTAAGAAGCCTGCGCAAGTTTTTCAAAAAGATGCTAAGGAACTCTTGGTCCAATTAGATAAGTATTACCGGATTAAGAGAGATTTTTTACTTTTATATCTTCTGTTTACGACTTGCTTTGCACTAATGCTACTATTAGTGTTCATTTTCAGGGATCCGACAAACGTTTCTGGTTTTGCAGTAGGTCCGCCGCCTTCAATAGCTACACGTTCTTTTGATCCTGTATCTCCAGTCCTTTTGGGCACTGAGATAACAGTGTCATTTGTTATTGATCCTCTTTGGGGAGAGACATTCTTTGCTATGGAAGAATATGTTCCTGATGAATTTACAGTTACAGATTATTATGATGATCCTGATGATAATTTTGATGTGTATTTTGATGAGGAAAATAACATTATTAAATGGGTATATGTGAATTTGGACAATCCGTCTGAACCCATACCGCCTGGGTTAAACATACATTATTATACAGTCACAGCGCCAGATACAATCACAGTGCCCGGTACTCCTGAAACATTTGTTTTTGACGGCCAAATCCAATTTGAAGATGATCCTGGGCCTGCAGCCATTGAAGGAGATACAGATATGGTTGTCGAGGATGATAGTTGTACTGACGAGTGTAATCAAGGAGATATTGAGTGCGTTGATGGTCTGACTTATCTTGAATGTGATGATTATGATGAAGATCCTTGCCTTGAATTCGGAGGTGACACGTTTGACTGTGGAACTCTTGACTGTAGTGTAGATGTATGTGAGGCAATAACATATTATGATTTTGTAGATTACAATTTCGCAACAAGAGGAACCTGCACCAATACTTGTGATGTAGATCATTGTGTGGATTGTAATCCTGGTGTGGGCGTTTGTGCACCTCAATCTCAGACATGCAATGAAGCAAATGAATGCACAGATTCAACATTTAATCCTTGTGGAACTCAACTTAAATGTATCTTTGATACAGCATATATATGGAAAGAGACACCAGACCCTGAAAGTGCCTGTTCTGATACACATGATAATGATTGCAACAATGAATGTGATCATGATTCAAGTAATTGTGATAAAGGAGATGTGAATTGTCCAGTTGGAGTAATTGCAGTGAATGTTGAAGAATATGATCCTGAGAACCCAATTATTGAGTATTCAGATATCACTGTGGTTTGCACAGTAGATTCTGGAGAGGTAAATAGCCTTGTACTAGACATTGATGGTGTTGTTTGCGCTGGTGGAGTTTGGGATGTCAATGATGTAACATATACTTGCAATGTGGGCGCGTATCCTGCAGAGGGGACCACCAAAACCATTACTTGCTCTGTTGATACTGATAAATCATATGCACTTGAAGGATTTGAAGTACAAACCATTGATATTGAACTGCTTGAGTCGGTTTGCATAGAATATACACCTCTAGGAGAAGTTGTTTGTAATGCGGTTGAAGGTTGCACTTTTTGCTTCGATTGCATAGATCTACAGTCTAGTGGGTTCGGAGAAAACCGATGCATTGAGGAGGATCTTTGCATCCATAGATGTATTGCGGGTGAATGTCTTGCAGAGTGTGATCCTGAAAACGTTTGTGCACCTACTGATTGTGAGGATGCTTGTGAGGATTGCGGAGAAGAAACCTGCTATAGCATTTTCATGATAACAGACTTACCAACTGAATGTTTGGAGACTTGTGCATGTGGAGATGCTCCGCCTGTGGAAGATTGTGGCGAAGGTACTTTGGAAGCCTGTGGAGAAACACTATGTGAGGATACTTATACTGAAGAAAAACATCTTGTCGGAAGCTGCCAGAATTCTTGTGGTACTCAAGCGGGTGATGACGAATGCAACACGTGTGTGCCTGTATATGATGAACAGACTCAAGATTGTGGTTGTGAACCTGGTTGGGAGGATGAAGATGGAGTTTATATAAATGGCTGTGAAGCTGCCTGCAATGAACCTTGGGTTTGTGGTGCATGGAGTGGTGATGGTTGCGGCGATAGAATATGTGCCTGCGCTTGTGGTGGTGTAGGTTGCACTGGAGATCACAGCACGCATCTTGAATGTCCTACTGCTAGTCCAGTTATCTTTAAAGACGACGGAGGAAGCCCGATTATATTTAAGGGCGATAGCAGTCCAGTTGTTTTTAAGGGTAGTAGTCCAAATATTTTCAAAGGCGGCGGAGCTTATGATCGATGTATTGACGGTTTTGATAATGAAGGTGATGGATATGCTTCTAATGGTTGCATTGATGAAGATGATTATTTGTGTGGTGGGGATGAATCATATTGCTGGGGTGGTGTAGATAATGACTGCGATGGAGATATTGATTGTGATGACTCTGATTGTGGAGGAGATAGTCATTGTGAAGTAGTTGAAGACGAAGAAGATCCTCCTGTATACACTGTTGCAGAAGTCATTGAGACTCTATTTGGTAGTGATCAGACTCAGAATGAAGAAACACCTGGACAAGCAACAGATTCTGTTGCAGAAGTTGAGTATTTCTTTGGATTCCTAAATTGGGTTGTAATAGGTGTGTTAGCTTTCTTGTTTTTAGGTTTGATATTTGTTCAGCATATAAGACCAAAACTTAACAAGTTTGATATTCCTGATTCGAAATTATCTGGTCTGGAGAAATTTGTCCAAGCCAAACGTGCTGCAGGTATGGGTGATGATGAGATTGCTAAGAAATTGAGGTCTGTCGGCTGGATTGATGAAGTAATCCAAAAAGAACTCAAATCAAAAACAGTGCATCTTAAAAAACCTGAAAATTTATCTAAGACCCAAAAGACTGTTAAAGCGCAAAAACCTCCTGCTAGTTAAAATGAAGATCGTAATCTGGGTTTTTGTAACTATATCCCTAATTGTTATTATTCTATATGGATCCAGCTTTCCATTCTCTCAGATATTTGGTAAAGTGGTTTATGAGGGAGATAGACAAACCAAAAATATTGCTCTGACCTTTGATGATGGTCCTTCAGAATACACGATAACTGTATTGGACTTGCTGAAAAAAGAAAAAGTCAAGGCGACATTTTTTATTATTGGCAAAAATGTTGAAGAGAATGAGGATATTCTAAAAAGAATTCATTCAGAAGGACACGATATTGGAATTCATAGCTATACTCATCCAGTAATGCCTTTTATTTCTAACAAGCGAATTGACAAGGAAATCAAGGATACAAAAGACCTTTTGAAGCAAACTGTAGATATGGATGTGGTGTATTTCCGGCCTCCATATGGTATACGTGATTGGAGGGTGATTGGTTCTGCACGAAAACACGGATTGAGAACTGTTACATGGACACATATTGCTCCTGATTATAAAGTCCAGGATAGCGAAAGAATTGCACAAGGCGTAATCCATAGCTTTCGCAATGGTGCAATCATTACAATGCATGATGGTGGAGGAAATAGACAAGCAACAGTGAATGCGCTACCTCTAATCATCAAAGAAGCGCAAAACCAAGGATATCAACTAGTAAGTTTGACTGAGTTGCTATCTTAGATGTCCTTCGCAATCTTTATAAAACCTTCAGTCTTTCATGATTGCAGGTGTATATTATGAGAACACATACTTGTGGTGAGCTTACAAAAACGCATATAGGAAAAACAGTACAGCTTTGTGGCTGGATTCGTGCCATTCGGACTCATGGTGGTGTTAAATTCATAGATCTACGTGACCGTTATGGTATCACTCAGATCGTTTTTAATTCTTCAAATAAGGATATGTATGACAAAATTTCTAAGCTTGGAAAAGAGAGTGTAATTCAAGCAAAAGGTAACGCCCAAAAGAGAAAAGCAGGCCCAAATCCTGCTCTTGCAACAGGAGATATTGAAGTTATTGTTGAGAAATTTAAGGTTCTAAGTAAAGCTGAATCTCTTCCAATGGAGATAGATGATGAGATTACTTCAACTGATGAAACACGTTTGAAATACAGATATCTTGATTTGCGCAGGCCATGCATGCTGAACAACTTTGTGATGAGGCACAATGTGATTACTGCTGCAAGAGAGTTTTTCAATAATCATAAATTTCTTGAGATAGAAACGCCTATGCTTGTGAAATCCACACCAGAAGGCGCAAGAGATTATGTGGTTCCTTCCAGAGTTAATCCTGGCAAGTTCTATGCACTTCCCCAGAGTCCGCAACTATACAAACAGTTGCTTATGATTGCGGGTTTTGACAGATACTATCAGCTTGCTAGATGTATGAGAGATGAGGATTTGCGGCAGGATAGGCAGCCAGAGCATACTCAACTTGACTTTGAGATGAGTTTTGTGAACCAAGATGCAATCCTCGCATTTGTGCAAGGACTTTATAAGCATATTTTCAAAAAAGTGCTTGGAATGAATATGGATGATTTTCCAGCGTTTACATACAAAGAAGCTATGAATAAATTTGGCACAGATAAACCGGACTTGCGGTTCGGACTTGAGATTTCTGATGTTACTTTTGCTGCAAAAAAATCAGAATTTGGAGTATTCAAGAATGCAGAGTGTGTCAAATGTCTGAATCCTGCAAAGGAATTTTCTAGAAAAGAGTTTGACAAATACACAGAGTTCTGTAAGAAGGTAGGTGCACATGGTCTTGTTTATGGCAAAGTGACTGATAAGGGTATTGATTCAAGTATCTCAAAATTCTTGTCAGTTGACATCCAAAATGAGATAATTGGTTTTGCAAATGCAAAAAATGGAACATCTCTACTGTTCATTGCCGATACAGAAATAAAAGCTAATAAGGTTCTTGGACAACTGAGACTAAAGCTTGCAGATGATCTTAAGCTGAGAGATGATTCTTATAAATTTTGTTTTGTGAATGACTTTCCGCTTTTCTCCTGGAACGAAGATGAGAAGAAATGGGAACCAGAACATCACATGTTTAGTATGCCAAAAGAAGAATTTGTCAAGGACTTTGAAAATAGACCTGAAGAGGTAGTTGGAGATCTTTGGGATGTTGTACTTAACGGGCTTGAATTGGGTTCAGGTTCAATCAGAGTGAGCGATCCTAAGATTCAAGAGAGAATCATGAACTTCGTGGGTATAGACCATAAAGAGGCAATGGAAAAATTTGGATTCCTGCTCCAAGCCTATAAGTACGGCGGTCCAGTCCATGGAGGTATGGGACTTGGTGTTGATAGGCTTGTTGCTTTGATGGTAGGCCAGACAGATATCCGAGAAGTGATCGTATTTCCGAAGAACAAGAATGCAGAGTGTCCAATGGACGGCAGCCCATCAGAAATAAATAAAGAACAAATGAAAGAATTAGGATTAAAGCCTGCTTAAACTTTAACAACTGCAACAGCAGCATTTGCTCTTCTTAACTTTCTTCTTTGTTGTTTTCTTTTTTGCTTTCTTTGTTGTCTTTTTCTTAACTTTTTTCTTTGCCATGAAGTATCACCTTTGTTTTTTATTCTCAGAGTTATTTAAATAGTTTTTGATTCGGGTTATGAGTCGAAAAAAGTGATAAGCAGTATTGGTTTGGTCTGTTCAAGTTAGGTCATGCTAACGCATGGCAAGGTCCGGACTAACAGTTCGGGTTAAATCCCGACCCAAAAGGGTCGGGGCCATTCCGAGCATAGCTCGGTATATGTCAGACAAAGTCTGGACTGTGCTTGAATAGCCTGCATATTGATAATAAATTTAAGCTACATTAACTCACTCCCCACAAAATGTCAACAATACTTGATAGAATCCTCGAACTCCTAAAACAAAACAACATTTCATTTGAGCACATGAAGCATGAACATGTGCACAGGAGTGAGGAAGCTGCGAAAATAAGAGGAACAAGGTATGAAGAAGCAGCTAAAGCCCTGGTTCTCTTCGGAGACAGCGGATTTGTTATGGCCGTTGTTCCCGGACCACAAAGGATGGATTACAAACTCCTTAAAAAGGAGCTCGGAATCAAGAAGTTATGTCTTGCAACACCAGAACAAGTACAAGAAAAGACCGGCCTTACTATTGGAAGCGTTCCTCCATTTGGTAATTTCTGGGATGTTCCAATGTATATTGAAGAAAGCCTGCTTCAGACTGAGTTCATGACCTTTTCTGCGGGAACACATCATGATAGTGTCCGGTTGAAAGTGGAAGATTATCTGAAATGCGTTCCGCACAAGGTGGTCGCGTTTAGAAAAAATTAGGCAGATTTGGTGCGCAATTTCCAATTCTGCTTATACTCCTCATACTTCACATTGAATTCTTCTTTAGGCGTCTCTTCAATCTCAAGGGACAAGAGTTTTTCTCGAAGAAGTTCCAATGTTTCTTTTTTACTTTCTTCATTGCTCATGATTTCCAATTCTAGAATGTAACCATAACCTTTGGTGTAATCCACTGTAACTTTTATTCCATTCCAATCAAACCTGTGGCGTTTGCGGAACCATTTGATCTCAACATTATATCCAAGCGCAATTAAAAGTGCTTCCAATTTCTCAAAATCCTCCCTTTTGCATTGAACTTCGTGCTCTTCTCTGCTGTCGTCGTGAATCTTGCCTTTTTTTAACCATAGTTTACATCCTGAATTGTTTTTTTGAATCCGAAGATCTTGTTCGCAGTCAAAATAATATGTCTCTTGGTAATCTTCACCTAAGAATTTTCCTTCTTTTTTGAAGAACTCAATCAACTCCTCATATTTTTTCTTTTCAATAAAGCTTCTGATCTCAACTTCAATGTTTTGTGTCTGTGAATCAGTTTTCATTTTGTTGCATTATACTTATTTAATATATCATTACTGAATATATCAAAGGTTCCTTTCTGTATCTCTTCCCTGCATTTCTTGACAAGCTTCTGCAGGAAATATAGGTTATGATATGATTTATAGATCTTGCTTGTAGGTTCTTCTACTTTGGTCAGATAATGAATGTATTTTCGAGTATAATTCTTACAAACATAGCAATCACATTTTGGATCAAGAGGTAATTCCTCATCCTGATACTTGCTGCTTTTAATTTTCAAATATCCGTTCCATGTAAATATTGTACCATGCCTTGCAAGTTGAGTAGGATAGATAGAATCAAATATGTCAATACCTTCTCTGATACCTGCAATAATATCCTCAGGACTTCCAACACCCATAAGATATACAGGTTTGTCATCAGGAATAACAACTTTACTGGCCTTGGCCATCTCAAGCATATCTTTTTTTGACTCCCCAATGCACAAGCCACCCAAGGCATATCCATCAAAATCAAGTTTGA
>JAHJEM010000075.1 GCA_018825425.1 Nanobdellota archaeon
AGCTCTGGCAGGGCAGATGCGACCCCTAATACAATAACCCCAAAAAATGATGCGCTTATGGGAAGAAGCTTAACCAGCTTTATCGAAGCCTCAAGTACATGATCTGTTGTCACAGCCATTATAATGAAGCTGATGGCCAATAAACCAAATGCTAACCTCACTTTTTCTTTGCTGAGTTTTTCTGTGATCTCAATGCTTTCCTTTACATTGGTGCGTTGCAGATAGATCAGATATCCGATATATGCCAGGAGCAGTATTGCACCTTCTAGACGTGAAATTAACCCGCCCAGAGCAAATAGCCATACCAGAACAGACGCCATGACCAGAACACCCATTTCCTTCCATAGATTCTTCTTAAGAACAACTATTGTGCCTATCAAACCAATAACTGGTAAGACCAGATTTTGTTGGAAAATATCCGAACCAATATTAGTGCCTAATAACAGGGCAGATACGCTATTCATCTGTTCAGGACGACTAAGGATATTGAAACTGCCTATGATATGCGTCATGATTTCAGGTATGCTTGTGCCAATTGAGAGAATGGTAAGGCCGATGAAAGTCCCTGACAATCCGTAATGTTTTGCCAGAGCAACACTGTTCTTTATAATGACTTGTGCAAGCAAGATGATTATTATGATTCCTGAAAAAACAATCAATATCTGCGTGAGCATAATTCCCTTCTGAACGTCCAAGTTTAAATACTTTGTCGCAGATAAATATATAATCTAGAAATAGTTTCTCCCAATAAATGCGCTTTACAAATAATAAGACCAAGTATGTATACATACCTTTAGCACTAATTGCGCTAGTTGTCCTTATTTATTTAACCTCGGCAGAATGCATGAAATCAATCTGCCCCGTGATATTTACCAGCCAGAAAAAGTATTTCTCAGGTATGGTGAACTTGTTGCCCAAACTTGTTATTGTATTTGTCTTATTTATTTGCTTTAAGATTTTGGTGTCGATACTGAAATCAGTTTTTTTCTCAAGGTTTATTAAGAAATTAGATGATGAGGGTAAAGTAGAGAACATGTTTAAATTGCTTAGGTTTTCTGCCTGGGCTATGTTCTTTATCATATCATTATCAATCTTGGTGGGTAACCTTGGTGCTCTTCTGACTTCTTTAGGACTTATCGGTTTTGGCCTCACATTTGCTCTTCAGAAGCCCATTCTTAATTTTGTGGGCTGGTTTACCATAATAATTAAAGGAATCTATAGGGAAGGAGATCGGATACAGGTAGGAGAGATGAGAGGAGACGTAATAGACATCCAACTCATGAATACTGTGCTTGAACAGCTGCTGGAAACATCAGATATAAAATCAAAGAAGATACTCACCTTCCCAAATGAATTCGTACTCACCTCAGAAGTCATAAACTACACCAAGAATGAGAACTATATCAGAGAAGAATTGAAAATCTCAATAACTTACGAGAGTGATTATCACAAAGCTGTACACCTGCTCAAGTCCATTATTATTGACCTGATAAAAATGAACAAGAAAAAGTATATCAAGAAAGTCAAGGCAAAGCAGATGAAGATAGATGGTTTTCTAAAGGACATCTCCAAATTCTCAAAAAAACCAGTTCCTCGCATAAAAGAAGAGGTTGAACGGTTGGAAAAGGACAAGCAGGACTTGGCAGATGAGCTAAAGCACGTTGAAGAGATGGATGACGAATTCAGGCCGAGGATAAGGGTTGAGATGGCAGATTCATGCATTATACTCATAGCACAGTTCCTTACACCTTATCGTGAGATAAAAAAGAATAGGACAGCAATCAACCTGGCATTCATGGATGCTATAAAGAAAGAGAAGAATATAGAAATAGCATATCCTCATATGGAACTTGTTTATCATGGAAAGAAGAAATGAGTTCTCTGTACATATTAGTATTAAGTAATCTATTTTAAGATATATTTCCAACCAGGCTGCCAAGCCTTCTTCTTTCTCCAATCCTCAGCAATAGCCTGATCCCAAGTCCTGCCACGCAAGAGAACATCCAGTGCAAGCTGTGGTGCTTGATGGCAGACAATCGCAACTTTCTTCCCATCATATTCTTTTTTTAGAAATTCTAAGAAATCTGCAATACGTTTCTCAACATCCTTGTAGCTCTCGCCATTTGGAAATGGTTTGTCTATGTATTTTTCCATCTTGTGCTTGAATTTGGTGTGATGAGCACCATTCCACTCCCCATAATTGGCTTCACGCAATCTTTTGTCAATTATAATGGGATATTTTCCTTCAAAGCCAAGTTTTCCGCTTTCAACAGAACGCTTCAAGTCAGAACAGAAAACCACATCAAAGTGTTGATCAGAAACTTGCTCGCCAAGTTCTTTGGCTTGCTTTAATCCAAGTTCAGAAAGCTCTCCAGGATTCCAACCAGTAGCCAATCCTTCTTCATTGTCAGTGGTTGTCCCATGGACAAAGTATGTGATTTGGATCATTGGAAAAAATGTGCGTTAGTTTACTTGCGTTAGGCGTGGGACTTCGACCGTAGGGAGAATGTCCCACTCATGGTGTTTTGGGTGATACTGTGAAATAATATTTCACAGTTCCAACAATTTTAGCCCATCTAAAATTGTTGTTATCCTTTTTTTAAAAGGATATGCGGGGAGTAGGATTTGAACCCACGTAAGCACTAAGCTAACAGGTCCTAAGCCTGTCCCGTTTGACCACTCCGGCATCCCCGCGTTTGAGTGTGATTGTTTGAATTTGGTTTATATTTAAATAATTAGTGCGTGAGACTCTGAACGAAGTGAAGATGTCTCACCCGGTTCGCGACGCCTATCGCGAGTTGGCATTTCCGCACCCACGTAAGCACTAAGCTAACAGGTCCTAAGCCTGTCCCGTTTGACCACTCCGGCATCCCCGCGTGTAGTATGCTAAATTTTAAATTCTCTTTTAAAGGTATCGGATTTGAAAGGGATATTTTGGTTAATTTGGGCTATGTTCGACCAATTGTGATGAATATTGGGGAATATTTATATACCTAAATAGGATTAATACATTTATATGAACTCTGCTGACCAATGTGATAAATTTCTGAATGAAATCCAGAAACAGAAGATGTCGGAACTTTGGCAGTCTGAAGCTGATAATGTATGGGACGAGATTTAGTTTTTTTGATTAATTCGTTCACCGAAATATTATTCCTTAAGCAAACGTTCTTAATCTAAAGAACTCATCAATCACTTCTTCATAATCATGTGATATTTGCATTTCCCATGATTCGGGG
>JAHJEM010000076.1 GCA_018825425.1 Nanobdellota archaeon
TGCATATGTTCAGAATGCGATTGATGAGCCACAGCTGAAATCGCTTGCAGAAAGTTATATGCAAAAAGCAAAGCGAGTTGGTGGAAACGCAGTTGGAAATGTTATTGATGAAGTATCTGTTGATGAAGCTCCATTAGAATAATCATTGCATAATTCCAAGAATCAAATAGTCCAATTTCTCAGCACCACGTACGATCTCTTCTTCATTCTTTCCTTCGATTACAATACAATTGTTGTTAGAGTACACGCTATTGACAATTCCTTTTTTTAACCATATAACCATTATTTCACTAGTTGCATTGTCACAAGTAATAAGTGGTGTCATACTCAGATTTATTTCATAGCCTTCAGGTATGTTTGTAATGGCGGATCTTGTAGGGATATCCAAGATTCCGTATCTGTCTCCTGTGATTCTGGCCACTTGTATTCCTGCTTTGACAATTGTGGAGTTTAGATTTGGATCAAGCGTAATGAATATGGTACCATTGAACCCAAGAATTTTATTATGGATCTCTGGTTCAAAGATAAAATCTTCTAGCTCTCGGGGGTGATAATGAAAAGGTACAAAAGTTGGAACTCCTTCTTTCTCAATTAATGTCTCCCATAATTTTCCTCTTTGAGCGAACTTGAAATGGTTATACGTGTCCTTGTTCATGTTATAATTTCGAATCTGGACTCCTGCAAGTATAATAATAATCAAGACAACTACAATAATACCTATTGCATAGAAAAAATTCTTATCTCTCTTCTTTTGAGCCTTTTCCTTCTTTGTGACCTTCATCTCGTATTCCTGGTCTACAAATATCTCTTCTGGCTCTTCATCTACTGGCTTCTTTACAACTTTTTTTTGGACCTTTTTCTTGGTTTTTACCGATTTACTCGCCATCTTTGATTACTCCAAGATATGAATATAAGAGTCTATCCCTTAAAATCATTATATCTGAGTTATTTGCATTCAGGATTACACAATAACCTTTGAAATCTATTGAAAAATTATCTGAGACATTGAGGAAGATTACTGGAACAAATTCTCTTGCATCATTACAAGTATATATTGGAAAATCCTCATAATCAGATACATTTTTTGTTACTGCAAATGTGGATCCTGGAATGTATTTTGAGATCTCATACCTGGTCTGTTCAACATTTTGCAGATTTCCTGCTTCAGGATTCATGGTCACCACAACTGCCTGACTCTTTTGAAGCACAGTAGCCACATCAGGACTAACATTCAAGTGATCGATCTGATCAGGGAACGAATAGAAACTGTATATTTTCCCATCTAGTTCTAATAGATACATTCTGGATGTAGAGTCCAATTGAAAATTGTAGTTGCTATAACCCACTTGATCATCTTGATTGCCTACAAATAGCTGGAAACTGCTCATAACCATGAGCAAGACCACAAAGACTGCCATGAATATCTGGACTTTCTTTTGTCGCCTCTCATCTTTGGTCTTTTTACGTTCCATGGACGTGACAAATCAGGAATTGTTTATAAAGATTGTGTAGTTTTGTGTGTGGGGGTGGGACACAACCTTCCACCCCAACCTTTATTAATCCAAATCCATTCTCTACACACTATAATGGGTGATAAATCAATACAACCAGTATTCATTCTTCCAGAGAACACTAGAAGAGAGAGTGGTAAGAGTGCTCAACGGTTGAATATTGCAGCGGGTAAACTTGTGGGTGAGACAGTTCGTACTACTTTGGGTCCTAAAGGAATGGATAAGATGATTGTAGATGCTTCTGGTGATGTAATTGTCACAAATGATGGGGTTACAATACTAAAAGAAATGGGAATTGAGCATCCTGCTGCTAAGATGATTGTGGAAATTGCAAAAACCCAAGAGAGTGAGATAGGTGATGGTACTACTACGGCTGTCGTTCTTGCTGGTGAGTTGCTCAAACGTGCAGAGGAACTTCTGGATCAAGAAATTCATCCAACAGTTATTGCAAGAGGTTACAGATTAGCTGCAGAAAAAGCATTAGAATTCTTAGAACAAATTGCTGTTAAGGTTACAGTAGAAAACAAAGACATTCTGCATAGTATTGCAGAGACAGCAATGACAGGCAAAGGGGCAGAATCCGCAAAAAAACTATTGTCAGAGCTAACTGTCAAAGCAATACTCAAGGTCAAGAATGCAAATAAGATAGATAGGTATTCAATCAGAATTGAAAAACAAGTAGGAGGCAGTGTTGAAGACTCTGAACTCATTGAAGGGCTTGTTATTGACAAGGAAAAAGTGCATAGTCAGATGCCTGACAGGATTGAAAATGCTAGAATTGCTCTAATAAATGCACCTCTTGAGGTCAAGAGTACTGAAATGGATGCAAAGATCCAAATAAGTGACCCTGAGAGACTTCAGTCTTTCTTGGATATGGAAGAAGCCATGATAAAAAAGATTGTTACAAAGATATCAGGAACTGGAGCCAATGTGGTATTCTGTCAGAAAGGGATTGATGACATGGCCCAGCACTTTTTAGCCAAGAAAGGAATTTATGCTTGTAGACGGGTGAGCAAGAGTAATCTAGAAGACTTGTCAAAGGCAACAGGAGCAAAGATTGTCATGAACGTAGATGATTTGTCAGAGAATGATCTTGGGACTGCAGGGATTGTCGAGCAAGTGAAAACTGCTGAGGATGAAGCCATGACATTTGTTCGGGAGTGCAATAAGGCAAAGACAGTCACAATCCTTGTTCGAGGAGGATCTGATCATGTTATTGATGAGATCAAACGAGCACTCGAGGACGCAGTAGGCGATATTGTTGCAGCTCTTAAGAATAATAAGGTGGTTGCAGGAGCCGGCGGACCTGAAATGGATATTGCTCAGAAACTCCTTGTATACGCAGACAGTCTTTCTGGAAGAGAACAACTTGCTGTAAGAGCATTTGCTCAATCCATGGAAGTGATTCCACGAACTCTTGCAGAGAATGCAGGACTTGATCCGATTGATATGCTCGCTGAGTTAAGGAATGCTCATTCTAAAAAGGAGGTCAATGCAGGAATCAATGTTTTCAGCGGCAAGATCATGGATGCCTGGAAAGAGGGTGTGATTGAGCCGTTATCAATCAAGACCCAAGCCATAAGCAGTGCAACAGAGGTTGCAATAATGATATTGCGGATTGATGATGTGATTTTGGCAGGACCTGAAATTCAATCTCAATCAAAAACTATTTAAGCATCTTATTATTAGAGCATTAATAGGGGTGAGTACGTGGTAGATGAATACGAACTGGTTTCTAGGGAAGAATTAGATAGTCTGCGAAAGAAGGCAGTACCTATTGATGTGCCTATAGAAACGTCCATTCATGAAGACGAATTAAGCGGTCCTGCTGTTAGCAGTTCCAAGATTATTGTTCTAAATAATAATGTTGAGAAGCTTAATCATGCGCTGAAAAGGCTTCTGATGCTATTTGATCAGGCTCAAAAGGAAATGATTGAGAAAAAGCCTGAATCTAGTGATGTTGCAAGAATATTCACTCAGAATGAAAAGATTGCAAATGGGGTTATCAGCATGGGTAATATGATACGAGACCAGCAGATACAATTGAACCAGTTAAATCTTCTTTACAGGCGACAACAAGAGTTGTTACAAGAGATTAGATTGCAGAGAAGGACAAGACCTGTTGCTGCATTTAAGATTCCTCCAAAACAGACGCTTGTAAACTCAGAACCTATTATGCCTTCACCACGTCCAATGCCTGCTCCGCCGCAAGCAGAGTTTGAGATTGAGACAGGTCCTAAGATTGGACAACAGATTCTTGAGGAAGAAAAGACAGAGACGTATCCTATGCTAAATACTATGCTGGGAGATGCGCCCCCTGCCCCTGCTGAAGCACAAGCTCCACCAGCTCCTCCTCCAACCAATACTACTGCTGCACCACTTCCAGAATCTAATTTGCCAGCACCAACTCAAGATAATGCTCAAACAGTGGATTTGGATACTACAGGTGTGCCTCCTCCACCTACTGTTAAAAAAAGGGGATTCCTAAATAAACTCTTAAAAAAATGAGCAAGATACAAGATACATTCCAGGCATTTCTTACTGCATATTCAGAACTCCAGCTTAGCGCAGATGATTTTGATATTCCATCAGAGATTGTGAAAGAGAGAAGGGTTATCAGAAAACAATTTAGTTCGATGGGAGAAGAACTTGCACAAAGACTGGATCCTGAGAGACAAAAACAGTTTGAAACAAGAGTATATGAGACTTCTGCGATAATTCATGGACACCATCGTGAGCAAATAGATTTCTTAAAAAAACAGATCATTTTAAATGATCTCAAGAAAGAATTATCCAATGTCGAAAGCATTTTCGAGCAATTAAAGGAAAAACAAGCAGTTAATCCTGAAATTGAGAGATTATTTTACGAAA
>JAHJEM010000077.1 GCA_018825425.1 Nanobdellota archaeon
ATCTCGTGCAATATTGATCAATGACCGAGAACGAATCGTTGAGTTCTATCTGGGAGGATTTGAGCTGCAAGTAATTGACAATGATTTTACGGATCACGCATTTGATTCTGCAGAAAGTATGTTAATTGATTCAACTGTTATTGATGATGCACATATTCAAATTAGAGCAGCAATCTTAGGTAACACTATTGAAATCAGCAGTATATACTACCAACTTCAAGCAGACTCCCAAGAAGGATTGTCTGATGAACTCTATGTTGCCAAAGGAAAAGGTATCAGAGATTACCTTGATGATCCCAGAAGTTTAATGGGAAATAATATTGATTTCAAGTATGAAGGAGTATCCTATGATGAAACATCTGAGGCAACCTTTAATAGTGACGGAACTCAAAACAAATATGTTTTTGGTTTTACTAATATTTTTAACCAAGAATACGAATTACCCATGCTTGAAGCACATAATGGGAGAATATATTTAGGAACTCATGAGCACAAGTTAGTCATGATGGAAACTGCCATTTCTGGAGATTACATCTTGGAGAATGGTATGCATGCAAATCCTTATTTTGTTTCAGTGGGTGATTTCTTTGTCGTGAGTGATCGTGAGGATGGTCAAGGAGTCACAGTGGTTTTGAGATTTGATAGTGTTGATGCAACAAACAACTCTTTTGTAGTAAGTGATTTGGCTGCAGGTCCAATCAGTGTTGTAGTAAATGAATACCCACCTACTCCAGGAGACTATACATCAAATGGTGGTTGTGATGGATCATATTATGGAGATATTATTGCAGGTTATAACATGTATCGGGCGTATATCTGCGGAAATCAGACCATAGGTTACAATCTGTCTGTCGATCATAATGGCGATGGTGTAATCACACCTAATCAGACAGTCAACATCACCTCTTTTGGAAATGTTATGTTTAAAATTGACATTCAACCATCTGAATATGCCACGGGTTATTTTGAAGAAACCGAAGGAGATATCCTAGATGCAAATGTGATAACTCTTCAGAGATTCTTTGATGAGAATGGTCCTGCACATCCAGATACAGGTTTACCTTCTGAATCTGATGAAGTGGAATACCTGAAGTTTGTGGGACACAATTCTGGCTCTGAAGTTAGTCTTGAAATTCCTGAAACAAATTATTTTGTGGTCATGCACGATAATCTGACCAACGAATCACTTCAACATGGCTTGTCACCTTATGGTACAATTTGGGAACTATCAAATCCAATTGATCAAAGTGAAACTCTGACTTTAACAATCCCAAGAGAACAAGCAGAGGCGCAGGCATTTATCACTGCAGGAAATATTGTGACAATCAACAATCCTAATGACTACGGAGTATTAAATAACAATTCAAATAACACAAGAATAAGTAATAGCAAGTTTGACAATTTGTGGACAGGTATCAACACAATCCACAGTGCATCTCTTGAAATCTTGGATAATGAAATCGTGGACAATTATGTTGGAATGAATTCTAATACACTTCTGAATTCTATGATTGAAGGGAACTTATTCTCAGGCAATGAAAATAAGGGAATCATTATTCACGGCACAGCTAATACACTATTTGATAATACCTTCCGTTTTAATAGTCAACATGCTTTCGAACTCAGCGATGGAAACAACTGGAACACATCTGACACAGGCAATTACTGGGATGATTTCGAATCAAATCCAGGCTATCCTGAATACTATGAGATTCCAGGTCCTGGAGATGGTATTGATCACCAGCCTATCTGGCCAATCCACTGCGGAATTACCCTAGCACAAGATACTGTCCTTGAAGAGGATCTGGTTTGCTATGATACAGGCATTATCATTGGCGCAGATGACATAACTCTTGACTGTGATGGACACACCATCGAACGGGCAGGAGACAATATGGATATCGGTATAAATATGGATGGTAGGACAAGTGTTGTAATCACAGATTGTAATCTACTAAATTATTATGAGGGAATAAGCCTGCAAGAAGCCTCTGAAAATGAGATAAGAAAGAGTACATTCACAGGTGGAGAAGGCAAATATGGAATATACAGTATAAACAGCAGCAATAACTCAATACGCGCAAATGAATTCCATGACATGCATGGTATGTCAGCATATTTAGTGAACAGCCACGACAACCTTTTTGAAAAGAACAGGCTTTACGAATTATCCTATGACGGACTAAGTTTGAGGTATAGCAACGGAAACATAATCAGGGCTAACGACATCCATGATACGTCTGATCATTCAATAGCATTGCAGAATAGCAATAAAAACGTGATTGAGGATAATCATGTTTATGATAACCTGCATGGCATCGTATTGGTAATTGATTCACATGACAATACAATTGTAGGTAATAGAGTTATTGATAATGAAGGTGTAGGAGTATACATAAGGTACGGTAGTGACGATAATACAGTCAAGAGCAATACCTTAACTGGAAATGAATGGGGCATAGGCCTTCTGAGATCTGATGACCAACTAGTCTATGGGAACCTTATCAGGGATAACGAATTTTATGGTGTGAATGTTTATAACTCATCAGACACTCTCTTCTACAAGAACAGGTTAATTGGTAATGAGATAAACGCATACGAGGTTTATTCAGGTTATGAAAACAGATGGAACCTTCATACAACAGGCAATTATTGGTCAGACTTTCAAAGCAATCCAGGATATCCATATGAATATCAAATAGATGGACCTGGAAATGGAGTTGACTATCATCCCCTGTGGTTTGCTGCATCATTGGCTAATGCGACTAGAAAAGCAGATAGTAGTATCAACGCAAGGACAACCAAAGCATCCATAAGGATGCCAAGCACAAGTAACACAGCCAGCCAAACCAAAGCAGATACTGTTACTACCACGATAAAAACATCCAAACCCCCAGCAAAAAACTTAAATACACCAATATCAATACCAAAGTAAATTGCGGGGGAATAACATGAAAAAACTCATTCTTGTATTTGCACTACTTATAGCCATAAACACAGCATACGCTGCCAACTGCGGAGGAGCCACAAGATGCTTCTGTGGAGATACATTAACTGAAGATCAGGTTATGTGGTATGATCTGGAGAATTGTGTTGGAAATGGACTTGTAATAGGAAATCCCAGCATCACACTTAACTGTAATACCCATTTTCTCAGAGGCAATAATGCTGGTCAAGGCATTCAATCATTTAAAGACGATATTTCAATTGAAAATTGCAGAATTGAAAATTTTTCCAATGGTCTCAATTTAAGAGGCGATAACAACAATGTTGTTGATAATATTTTAGAAAATAATGAAAAAGGAATTATATATAAAAATTCAATTGACACAAATTTTGAAGGCAACAAATTTTACCAGAACAACATCGGCGCGTATGGCGACAATAGTTGGTTAAATGAATGGGGTTGGGATGATACAGATATGACTGGTTGGCAAAATGGATCTGGAAATGTGCACCCTATTGAATGTGGACCGGGCGTATGTATTGAAGGCAGCCTGTACGCAATAGAAGATAGTTCTCCATACATAGAAACGACCAGTTTTTTTCTCAATGACACATTTGACGACATTATGAATGTATCATTTTGGGCTAAAGGTGAACATAATTCAAACATTATTGCTTTAACATCAGATGGTGGTTCATTGGCAATCTATCTTCAATTTTTTGAATTTGATGGTAATCAATGGAAAACAGGCATACCTAATAGAGCAATAGTTTGCTATAATGGATTAAACAACTGGAAAAAAATGACATTAGAAGTGAATATTGAAGCAAATACATTCAATGCATATTGTAATGATATTCTTATGACTACCAATCAACCATTTAGCAATTCAATGAATGAAATATCACAAATACGCCTTTCAGGAGCAGGGGGCACACTAAAATTTGACAATCTCACAGTTATAGAGAAACAAGAAACAATACCAAATTACTGGTTCGACAACCAATTCACGAATAACGAAGTAAGTGCTTATGAGGAATTATACTCATCTTCAAGCCAATGGCACAATAACGAAGCAGGCAACTATTGGAGTGACTTTGAATCCAATCCAGGATATCCTGAATATTATGAGATTCCTGGTCCTGGAAATGGAATTGATATTTTTCCAATAGAAGAACCTCCAAACGAGCCACCATCCCTAATCCCAATAGGCCCACAAACCTTTTTAGAAGGGTTCTTCATTATATTGGATATTCATGCGACTGATCCTAACAACGACACATTAACTTATGACTTTGATACCAATCTTCCCTGTCCTTGTGAGTTTAATAATGAGGAAGGAATTCTTGGATGTCATCCTGATTATAATGATGCAGGAACCTATTGGGGGTCATTCACAGTCACTGATGGGGAATTCTTTGATGAGGAAAATATAACCATCACTATTAACAACACTCCATACTGTGGTGATACAATCACTGAAGATACGTTCTTGATAAGAGATATCCTCGACTGTCCGAATGAAGGATTAATCATTGGCGCTGATGACATCACATTAAACTGCGATGGTCACGTCATTGATGGCACGGGAAACACAGAAGGCATCTACATCTACCAAAGACAAGGAGTTCACATTACTAATTGTGATGTTAAGGACTTCAGCAATGGAATTATGTCCTTTGATGCAAGTTTCAATGAGTTCTCGCATAACGACCTCTTCAACAATCATAATGGTATGAATCTGGCGGATACTCTAAACACGTCAATCCACCACAATTATCTTGCCAATAATCAGGAATCTGGTCTTATACTCCATTTTTCAAATGCATATAACCAGGTGTATGACAACAAGATCTTTGGAAATGGCGAATATGGAATTGTACTTGTCGATACGGGTGCGCTTCCGAACATGTTCTGGAACAACAATTTCACAAATAACCTGTTCAATGCATATGAGGACACAGGTGTAAGCAACAACAACTGGAATTTTGGAGAGATTGGCAATTATTGGGGTGACTTCCCAGACAATCCTGGTTTCCCTGAATACTATTACATTCCTGGACCAGGAGATGGAATTGATTACCACCCAATCTGGGACTTCAACGAACCACCAGAACTCCAACCAATTGGACCACAGTTTGCAGTTGAAGGCCAGCAATTAATCATAGACGCAGATGCGTTTGATCCTGACAACGACACTTTAAATTATTACTTCACTTCAGACATCACATCACCTTATGAGTTCAATCCAGATGAAGGAATCCTCAATTGGGTACCGACATATTATGATGCAGGAACCTACACTGCTACATTCAATGTCACAGATGGAGAGTTCTGGGATGGAGAAACAATTACTATTGAGATTGAGAACACACCGTATGTTGATCTCGAAATCACTTCCAATGACATCCTATTCAGCGATGACCAACCAGTAAAGAACAATAGTGTAACAATTACTGCATTCTTCAGGAACTTGTTAGAAGATGATCCAGAAGAGGTTACAGTAAGATACTACAATGGACCTCCAGAACAAGAGAATGTAATTGGAGAAGATATTGTTCAGATCAGACGGTCAACATTTGTCTCTCAAATAGAATGGACTCCAGAGGTTGAAGGAGATTATGATATCTATGTTTGGATTGATCCAGATAATGCTATCCTTGAAGCAAGTGAAGATAACAACATTGCATACAAAACCATCAATGTACAAACCAAACCAGACCTCAGACTGCGAAACGAAGACATCTTCTTCAGCGACAATAATCCTGATCATGGAGATGATATCCAGATCATGGCAATGGTTAGAAACATTGAAGCCCTACCAAGCGGGCCATTCATGGTTAGATTCTATGATGGAGATTGGCAGAACATGATTGCAGAGGTTCCATTAACTCTAAATCCATTCCAAACTGAGATTGCCACAGCGAATTGGACTGCTGTCGCAGGCAATCATGACATCTTTGCATATGCAGATAGCAACTTTGACATAGATGAACTCAGAGAATACAATAACAGAGGAACCAAACAGATCTATGTTGATAGAGCGCCTTGGCATAGTTCATCTCCAGTATTCAGGAAGTTAGCATCGATGGAACAGGGATGATAATCCTGCTTTACTAGCAAAAACTTTAAATATCCCCTCTTCCAAAATTGAATCATGAACAAAAAAGGCGGCTTATTCATACTAATCACCATGGTGGTTGCAGTAGCAATATTCCTTCTACTATACGGCTATGTAGGATCACAACAGGTAGAGAAGCCAGAATATGAATGTGACCTATGGTGGGGAGGATACCTGTGCTTCAAATGGCATGAGATAGAAACAGATCCAGCAGACAAACCAGAATCTAATAGGGATTATGAGATAGAGTATTAGCGCATTTTTTGATACACGTTTTTTCTTAGGCCTATCAATGTCAACATTATTCTTTTTGTATCAGAATCAATATCAGCTATCACTCGATAAGTTCCCACTCTTAACCCATAATCCTTCCGACCAACTAATCTTTCGAAGAAATGAAAAGGATTGCTCTTGCAATCCATAATCTTTTTAAAAAATCCGTCTCCTAATCTCTTTCGGGAGCTTTTCGAGAAAACGCATTGCATCATCATCGATGACAAGCTCATAAGTCACAACCCCAACCTCCTTTTTGCCTCATCCTCTGTTACAAATCTGCCTTCCTTAATCCGCTTTCTGGCTTTATCGATTGCAATGACTGCCTCTTTACTCAGTTGAGGCTTACTCCTACAATTCTTAGCAATATATATCATCTTTTTAACCAGTTCATCATAGCTCTCATTCTTATACTCTCTAAAATGATCTAATTCGTGTTTTGTTTCATCATGCAGTTTAATTGTGGTTACCATTGTATCACCGTATACCTCGGTATACTTTGGTGTATTTAAAGGTTTTGTTGAATTCATGACATTAATATAAAAAAAGAAGTGATTAAATAATCTTATGCAACAATTTCCGGAGACAATTCGTCAGAATTGAAAACATTTCTACTCAAGCAAAGCTTTCTTCACAACCATCCTTGCACTATGAGGAGAATCTTCAACCACATCATAATCCACAATCTCTATCCTCTTAGAATAATTTGGTCCAAACAACACAAGACTTTCATACTCTCCACCTTCACCCGCAACATTGAATCCAATTTTCTGATTCAACTCTACCAATTTGGCAAACTCTTTCTCACCAATCTCCTTGTTCAACCATTTCTTATCCAATCCATCAGCAGCAATTCCTGACATCACAAACTTAAATCCTTTTGACAATAGCTCACGCAATTCATCCTCTTGCCGTAGATGCCAAAGCGGAGCAAATATCTTTAAACCGAGTTTATCACATATCTTCTCAATACGAATACGCTGATAATTAGAGAACAAAGCTCCAGTGACAATACCTTGGATCCCATACTCTTTTTTCGCCTTTTTAATAGCATTCTCCATATCAACCAATTCCTTTTCCTTTACACCCGCAGTCTCTTGCTCAATCAATGGAATACCAAGTGCTTGAGCCTGTAAACGCGCGAGCTCAATTGCAGGAGTATGAAACATATAACTATCCTGATTCTTTGAAAGAAGCGTAATCAGACAACTGACCTCATAATTTCTCTGCTGCATAACATAGACTGCAAGATTGGAATCCTTCCCACTGGAAAAAAGACATCCCAACTTCAGATTGGCGTAAGGATAATACTGCCGCAAGTACTCGCTCTTCTTCTTGCCTTCATTCTTGGCCAATTTTGCAAGTGCACGATCAAACTTGCTTCCATATTGTGCTGCTTTCTTCTTTCGCAATGCAAATTCCTCAGGAATCCCCATTTTTTTTGCAACATCCCTTAATATAATCTTAGAATCCTCCTTATTGATCTTGTATTTTGCAGGAATCTTCAGAGCATATTTGCATAAATCAAAATCTAGGAATGGAATACGAAGTTCAATATTATGATTCATGGTTATGACATCATCCCGATAGTTATCTCGCTCATATATCTTGACCAAGCCCCATAAGCAATCCTCGTTGACCCTGGATATTGTGGATGATTCCAATGTCTTCCTGTGCCGGTCATACCCTGCGAACAATTCTTCAGAACCAAGTCCTGAAAAGATGACCCTAATGCCATCTTTTCTTGCCTGTGAACAAGCAACGAAGAAAGTCAAACCAACACCAACTTTGACCACATTAGTGTCTTCAATCAAAGGAACAACCTTTTTCAACAAAGACGGAACCTCAGAAAGAGGTATCTTGACTTCTTTCAGAGGAAAACCAAGTTTCTTGGCTGCTTTTCTCGACCATAAAAGATCAGGTGCGTCACTCATGCCTGGTTCGTCAAGTGCTGCAGTATAACACATGAAGTCAATACCCAATTGTTTACAGATCCATGCAATCACAACACTATCAATACCACCAGAAAACAAAATCCCCACTTTTTGGTCAGGGATACGCTTTGAAATCGCATTGACTACCAAACCTTCAAGTTTTTTTATGATCTCACTCTTACCCTCCTTGTGTTCAGGAAGCAAATCAAGGAATTTTCTTTCAATAAAACTTAATTTCTTTGATTTAATATCATACTCAATTATTTTCCGCGGATTCAATTCCTCAATATTGAAATAACCTTGTTTTTCCAAAGCTTTTTTCTCAGAACAGAACACAAATGCATCGCCAGAGCCAAACCAAACCGGCTTGACTCCAAGTATATCTCTTGCAATCCATACCTTGGTTCCTTTCCAATAAACAAAAGCATACACCCCATCCACTTCATTGAGTGCTTTCTCAACTCCTAATTTATCAATAAGAAAATACAGCATCTCAGAATCATTCCTTGCTCCAAGCTTATGCTTGGAATTCAGTTCTTCCCAGTTATAGATCTCGCAATTGACTGCAAAACATGATTTCGGGTTATCAAATGGTTGAGGCACAATGCCAACAATATGATGAAGGCAGTGCCCAATAATATTTTTACCTGGCAAAGGCTTGAGCTTACCTATACTTTTATTCCATTCAACTTTAGAATTATCAGTAATCCCATAGTAATCCAGACCTCTGGCCTTGATAGTCCTGAGACCAGAAACTACCTTCTTGCCTGCATCCTTCTCATTGAAATAACCAATTATTCCACACATAAGTCTAGAAAACTATATATATGTTTTAAAAATGTTCGAAAAAAAAGACATAAAAAAAAATTAATACATTACGTATCTGCTTTGTCGCATGTAACCGCCATCATAGTAATAGTCTGATCGGCCTGCGCCATAATAGACTTGACTTGAAGCTGGTTTGTAGACCTTGTAATATCCTGAGCCACTGTTAAATGTGCCTCCTTGGTATCCGTAAGGTCTTGGCATCTGATAATATGCTGGATATATTCCGCCTCTGTATCTTGAGAAATACTTGCTACCACCATTGTAGACTGGGTAGTCATTCTGGTAGTTGCCGTAGTTTGAGCCTGCTTGGTAATTGTAGTAGGCTGCGGGTCTCTGATAGTTATATCCATAGGTATAAGCCGATGCATCCTTGGTTTCCATAAGAAACAAGGATAATACGATAAAAGCGCTTAATATGATTAGTTTTGCTTTCATTCTACCCCCAGGTATTAATTTATTACTACTCAATAGTAACTCGAACTATATAAATGTTTCGTTTTCATCGATAAACTATTTATGCAACTAGCACATACCGCACCTAATGAACCTGATAATAGGCACTTCAGGGTATAGCTACGACGACTGGAAAGGCAAGTTTTACCCGCCAACAACACCCAGCTCAAATATGCTCCCTTTCTACTCAAAGTACTTTGGAATGACAGAGATAAATAGCACATATTACAGGATCCCCCCAAGACAGATGATAGATAGAATCCTAGAAAAGGTACCTGAGGGCTTTGTTTTCACCATAAAAGCATACAGAGGCATAACCCATGAAAGAGAGCAATATCAAGAGAATATTGATGAGTTCAATAAGGCCATAATCCCAATGGTAGATAGTGGTAAAGGTGCATGTATTCTACTGCAGTTCCCTTACTCCTTTAAAAACGAGGAAGATAATCGGGCATTCATACTTCATCTTAAAGAGAAGTTTCCATTACCTCTAGTAGCTGAATTCCGCAATTCCGGCTGGATTACAGAAGACACATTTAAGCTCCTAGAAGATGCCAAAATAGGATTTTGCTGTACAGATGAACCTGATCTGAAAGGGCTTATGCCACCAGAAGCCCGCGTGACTTCAGAAATAGGATATCTTAGGTTCCATGGCAGAAACAAGGAGAAATGGTGGAAACCTGACCAACCATCTGACCGTTATGACTATCTATACACTGAAGAAGAACTCAAGAATTGGATTCCAAAGATAAAGGCTATGAGCGAGCTCACCAAGAAATTCTTTGTGCTATTCAACAATCATCCTGGAGCAAAGGCAATCCAGAATGCAGGGCTACTTTCTAAGATGCTGGGAAAAGAGATCAAGCTTCCAAGTGAAGATGATTATGATACAAGTTTGAGAAAGTTCTTTTAGAAAAAGAGAATGCATCCCGCAAAGCAGGATACTATATTAAGAATGTTTAATCTTCAGGCTCATCCTCTTCCTTTTTCTCTTTCTTTTCTTCTTCAGAATCTTCTTCAGGTGTTTCTGCTTCAGGTTCTTCGGTTGTCTCTTCAGTTGTCTTTGTAGTCTCTTCAGGAGCAGCTTCTGGAGCAGCCTCCTTAGTTTCTTCAACGTCTTCTTTTTTCTTTTCTTCTTCCATTTTCTTTTCCTCCATTTTAAATTCAACGTCTTTAACACCTGTTGTCTCAACAATGTCCTTGGTCACTGCATCAGTAAAAGGTTTTGGAATGTCTTGTTTTGTTTCAACAACAACTTTTCCATCTGTAACATTAACAGAACCAAAAGGCATATGAAACATTTCAAGAAGTGCTTTCACTTTTTCAGAAACATCCTCAACAATTCTCTTCACTTCAACATCGTAAGTGATATCTTTTGAAGAAAGTGGATGATTGAAATCAACAATCACTCTACCCCCACTCACGTTCTTTACAATACCATACTGATTATCAACATTGACATCTAGACCAGGAAATGGTTTTATATCCTGTTCAGAAAAAAGCTTCATAGGCATGAGCTTAAGCAGTTTCGCGCTCTTCTTGCCAAACGCATCAACGTCTTTGACTTCAATTGTGAATTTTCCGACGTCTTTTCCTATCAATTGATCATCAAGTCCTTTGACAACATGTCTCTTTCCCACGCAGATAACCACAGGTTTGTAGGTGTTCTGATCATTGTAAAGCCCATTATCCTTAGCAACTTTCTCATCTGTTGTGTCAAAGATAATGTTATCGTCTTTTGTCTTTCCCGAATAATTAATCTCAACATAATCAAACTTCTTTATAGCCATACTCAATAAAAAACGGCATCCCCTTTTAAATGTTGCGCCAGAAACAGCCTAAAACAAGAAATAGAAATTAAAAAAAAAAGAAAAGTTATCTTCCGTAGTTTACAACGCACCTGCCCTTGGCACAGAATGCTCCTTCTCCGTAAACACCAGGACAACTTGCGTACTCATCGTCAGGAATTCTGTAACTACCTTGATTTTTACAATACCATTCCCTTACAACTTGGTCATCAACACACTCATCCGCATGACTTACACGCTGATTATTGATGAATCCAGTAACCCGCCCATACTTCTTATACATCTTTCCGTTATCAGTATCAGAGCAATAGTTTGAGAATGGTGCTACTTCTGCAGTTGGACTCCCACCGCCCCCATATG
>JAHJEM010000078.1 GCA_018825425.1 Nanobdellota archaeon
CATTGCACAAAGCCTTAAGGTCAGCACCGCTGAAACCCTTGGTCGCATCAGCAATGATACTCAGATCCAGATCATCTTTTGGCGTTTTTTCTAAGATAATCCTGAGAATCTCAGTCCTTCCTTGCCTATCGGGAGGAGGAACAAAGATTGAGTCACCCATCCTACCCTCTCGGAGGAGAGCATTGTCAATAAGCCAAGGCGCATTTGTGGCACCTAATAATAGTATCTGATTATCCTTATTACCAACACCATCCATCTCATTCAAGAGTTGAGAGACAAAACCACGACCTATATGATTAGTATCCATACGATCTTGACCGACTGCCTCGAACTCATCAAAAAATATTATGCTTGGCTGAGCCTCTCTTGCTTTCTGAAACAGATCAGCAATATTTTTCTCAGTGCCTCCTACATATTTAGTCTTAAGATCAGATGCTTTAACATTAAAGAAAGTTGCTTTCGCTTCACCAGCAGTTGCTTCTGCAATCAGGCTCTTACCACAACCAGGCGGACCATACATAAGAATACCCCCACCCACTTTCTTGCCATAATATTTGAAAAGATCTGGATTCTTGACTGGTTGAATAATCTTCATTTGTATCTCTGACTTAAGATCATCAAGACCACCAATATCAGAAAAACCCTTGCGGGATTCAATATAAGATAGTGTGCTCTGTTTAAACATATCTGTATTCTTTAGAGCTTGAGCTTTCATGTATAGAGTTGACGCCTCATTCACATACGTAGATTCATTCCTTGAATCCTGACGTGACAATCTTAGATATGCTTCGCTAGCCTCAAGATAATATCTCATAGCAACTCGCGGATTTGTTTCCTTGAATTGTTCAGCTTTTTGCAACAGCAGCGATATTTGTTTCATTTTAGTTTAGACTCAATAACATCAATTCTTTTTCTACTCGTTGTGATAATTCATCAACATCAATGCAGGAATCAGCAGCACCAGCATCTGATTCATCCAAATCATAAATACCTGCATTGCCTGAATAAAGCAGACCACGCATTTGATTTGCAGAAACAACTCTTAACTGACCCGCATCCAACTTTCTCATGGTGTCTCTGCTCTTTTGCAATTGCCTTGCGAGGGAATAATCCTGGAACCCAGAATTCATTATTGATTCTGAATAAGCAAGATTGGCTCGGAGGGTTTCAGGATCCTGTCTCTGATACATACCATTTTGGGCTATTGATGAGGGTTGGGAAACAGCGGACCTCATCAAAGGCACGACATATCTTCGTCCAACCACATCACGGCCAGATGCCTCGTCATACACACCTTTAGTTTTCATATATACAGCTCCTCTTTGAGCCTCAAAATCCCTGGTACTCAACGCATTTGGACTGGAAAAATAAGAAGGACTCAGATATACTCCTCCATTCCCTAAACTAGGTGGAAGCGGGCGTCCATAATTCATATCCCTATTGCCCATATTCAGGTTATATCTTGGGTTGCTTAACAAATCACATTTCATTTTAATCTACTTGCGACAGTTCAGTCATGTACAGTTGTATTAATGTAAATGAACTTATATGTACAATTAGAACTCCGAATCCTAAAATGAGACAAAAATGTCATAAAAAACCAAAAGTTTTAAAATTGGCCCCAATATATAATATAGTATGACGCAAAAGACTGGAAAGTATCAAAAGAAGCATGGCGGAATTGAACAGGAAAAAGGCCTAGAAAGAGAGGTAATGAACAAGGTTTTACCCGCCGTAGATGCTATTATGCGCAAATTCATGGGTGTCAGGATAGAAGAGCTAGGATCTGACATTACTTCAAAGCTCAAGGATCCCTTGCTAGGATTTGAGCCTACTGAGTTCTTGCACTTACCCTTAAAAACAGCTAGACAGCTCTTTCGAGAACGATACTTGAGACTGCTTCTCAAACAAAAATACGGAAACATTAGTGAGGTCGCAAAGATTGCTGAGATTGAAAGAAGGAGTGTGCACAGGCTCGTTAGCGAGGCAGGTATTGACGTGGGTAAGATACGTGAAGAAATGCTCAAGCCCTCCTATGTCAAAGAACTCATGATCGAAAGAACCATGCATGAAGTAATCAAGGCATATGAAGAAGTGCTCCATCCAGAGAAGATAAGAGAGATATACGCAAACCTTTCAAGAATATCAAAGGATATAGTAAAGGAAATCCCAGACAATCCAAGACCTCTCAAAGAAGTGGAAAGGGAATTTGAGAAACAATATTTTGAAGCACTCCAATTTACCTGCAAGACAGTTGCAAAGATATCCAAAAAAGCGGGCATGCGTTATGAGACAGTACATCGGAAGATGAAGAAATTAGGACTTATATGATTACTTCAATTGTTATTGTAAATCACCCATTTAACTTCTTTTTTAAAAACTTTTTTAAAGCAACCTCTAATTTTTGTTGATTCTTACAAGGGAAAGTATTATAAAATACCCCCACTCAAGATAGAAGAATGAGTAAATACGAATTAATAATCACTGAAAAACCAAATGCTGCATTGAAGATAGCAGCAGCACTTGCAGATGGCAAACCCATTAAAGAAAGCATAACCAAGGTTCCCTATTACAAGATAACTCATGGCAAAAGAGATATTGTTGTTGCTTGCGCAGTAGGCCATCTATACACATTGGCAGAAAAGGAGAAAAGTTTCAAGTATCCATCTTATGACATTGAATGGAGACCATCTGCAGATGTTACAAAATCAAGCGCATTCTCAAAAAAATATCTGAATGTAATAAAGAAACTTGCAAAGGGCGCAGATGAATTCACAGTTGCATGCGATTATGATACAGAAGGAGAGGTAATCGGTCTCAACATCATAAAATATGCCTGCAAACAAAAGGACGCCCGGCGCATGAAATTCTCTACTCTTCTAAAAGACGATCTTGTAAGAGCTTACGAAAACCCTCAGAAAACACTTGACTGGGGCCAAGCGAATGCAGGAGAGACTCGCCACAGGCTCGATTGGCTTTATGGAATAAATCTTTCTCGCGCACTCACAATCTCTCTAAAAAAAGCAGGCATGTTCAAGATCCTTTCAATCGGAAGAGTACAAGGACCTGCTCTTAAGATAGTTGTAGATAAAGAAATTGAGATAAGAGAATTCAAACCAGTTCCATTCTGGCAATTACTACTTACAACAGAGAAGGACAAAAAGAAGATTGAATCACTTCATAAAGAAGATAAGATATGGGACCAAAAAAAAGCTAAGGACATCTTCAAAAAATGCAAAGGAAAACCCGCCTTTGTCTCTGAAGTCGATGCAAGCCAATTCAAGCAAAAACCACCGACACCGTTTGATCTTGGAACTCTACAGACAGAATCATTCCGATTATTTGGAATCAGCCCAAAAGATACTCTTGCAATTGCACAGACATTATACACTGATGGACTAACTTCTTATCCACGAACAAGCAGTCAGCAATATCCAAAAGACCTGGATTTCAAGAAGATATTGACTAGCCTACAGAAACTTGCAGAATATAAATCTCAGACTTCATACATACTGGGCAAAAAAACATTGAAACCTAATCAAGGTCAGAAAACAGATCCTGCCCATCCTGCCATTTATCCAACAGGGTCATTACCAAAAAAATTGGAAGGACGAGACATGAAAATCTTTGACTTGATCGTTAAGCGATTCTTTGCAGTCTTTGGTGAACCAGCAACAAGAGAAACTATCACATTGACAATCGAAGTTGAAAAAGAACCGTTCATAACCAAAGGGACTAGAACAATTGAGAAAGGTTGGCACGACCTATATGCACCTTATGTCAAGCTAAAGGAAGAAGAACTTCCAAAAGTTGCCAAAGGAGAAGAGCTCAAGATCCTTGACCTAGAACTCCTTGACAAAGAGACCCAACCTCCAAAAAGATATACTCAAGCGTCAATTATTGGTGAACTTGAAAAGCATGGACTTGGCACTAAAGCAACTAGAGCAGAGATTGTAGATAACCTTGTCAAAAGAGGATATATTCTAGACAAACCTGTTGAAGCAACAGAGCTTGGCATCAAGACAATCAAGATTATGGAAAAACACCTGCCCGAGATTGTCGACGAGCAATTGACAAGATCTTTTGAAGATGAGATGGATAAGATACGAGAAGACAAGCTTAAACCAAAAAATGTTGTGGACCATGCAGAAAGCGCGCTCAATAAAATTCTTGAGACGTTCAAGAAGGATGAGAAAAAAATCGGCGAGGCATTACTTGAGTCGCACAAGGAGAGCAGCGATCAGCAAAACACTATCGGTGCTTGCCAGAAATGTGATGGTGGAACTCTTAAAGTCATGTATTCTCGAAAGATCAAGAAAAGATTTATTGCTTGTGATAAATATCCTGATTGCAAAACAATTTACCCCTTGCCACAAAAAGGGATAGTCAAATCAACAGAAAAAATATGCGAGACATGCAAACACCCAATGATACATCTTGCTGCCGGAAAGAGATCACAAACATTATGTATCAACCCTGACTGTCCTACTAAGCAGACTGAAAGCGATGAGGCCATGAAAAAGGAAGCTGACGGTAAAAAGTGTCCAAAATGCGGCAAAGGTCTCGTCGTCAAAACCAGCATGTATGGAAAATTCTTGGCGTGCCCCGGATTTCCGAAATGTAAACATACAGAAAAGCTTCAGAATGGAAACAATAATAATAGCAAAAAGAAATAATTTTTTGTAAAAAAGGTGTTAATTCTTTAAAAAAAATTTGTAAAAGATCGCTTTTGACAATTTTATAAAAAAAATCCGTTGAGCGCTGTTAAAAATAATCGAAACATTTAAAAAGAATAGAATTCAAAATTAAAAATAACCAATTCGTTGATACTCAATTCAACGGGTTCTGAGGTGAAAATTATGGCAAAAAAGAAAGCTAAGAAAACAGTGAAAAAGGCAGCTAAAAAGAAAGCTAAAACAACGAAGAAGAAAGTAAAGAAAAAGAAAAGATAAATCTTCTTCATTTTTTTTATTTTTTTTTATTTTGATTCTAATACAACAATTAAATCTTATGTAGAAAACTATTTTTTTGTGATTAGTTCTATTATGCCCCAAAGTTCTCCTATCTCAGAAATCTCATAATCCACCCATTTCTGAGGAGCATCTCTCCTCAAGCACTCTGTGGTCCAGACAGTGGTCATTCCAAGCCTCTTAGGAGTCATAAGGTCTCGTTTTGGAGAATCACCAACCATAATACATTCTTTTGGATGTACTCCAAGCTTGTCACAAGTATACAAAAAAACTCGTTTATCCGGCTTGTCATATCCTGTATCATCACTTGTTACAATAAGATCAAAGTATTTTGTAATTCCAATCTTTTTGAGTCTTTCATCCTTGATTCGCTTATGACCATCTGAATCTGAGATCATCGCAAGCTTATACTTCTTACCCAGTTTATTAAGAACAGTTATGGTATTCGGAAAAAGTTTTGCTTCCTTTGCGATGACTCTCCAATAACCTTCAACAATACTATCAACAACACCGTATTCAGGACGCTTTCCAAGTTCAGAAAGAACTTCAGTTATCCAAAGTATGCGGCTATACTCTTCGGATTGAGAACCTTTGTGTATCCGATTAACCTTGACATTATTGTATTCCTTAAGAAAATCACGAGGTGCAATATCATAATGTTTTTGAATCTGTTCAGCAATAAAAACATCAGCAACTGCCTCTGCAGGTGCAAAATTCTCTAATGTATCGTCATAATCAAAAAGAACCGCTTTTTTCATCATAAATAAAAAAAAATAATCACATCAAGTGATTACTTAATTAGATCCTCTATTGGTTTTTCTGGCTTACCGTCAGAACCTTTCTTTGCCAACTCTTCTGCCTGAGCCTCAAGATCAACACCAAGGTCCTTCAATGCACTGACATGCATCTGCATCAACTGTTCCACAATCTGAAGAATCTTAAGCATCTCCTGTCTCTCTTTGGCTAGAGTACTTAATGAGCCTTTATGAAATCCAACTTGTTCTTCCTTACTTACGTCTGGTTTTTTTTCTGCCATATTATCACCTTAATTTCATTTATTATCATATTGTTAGCAACAATCTTATAGAATTTGCCCCCTAGTTTAAAAAATTTGTGGAACAACAACTATATAAATGAACTCGTTTTCTAATTTATTGATGATATTGGGACATATCGTGGGGAAAATCAATACAAATGAATTCTCTTTTGAGATTAAAAAAGAAATCTCCAAATTTGAGTATGTTCAGGTTTATCATGACGATTATGGATTTGTGCTCTGTCAAGTAATAGAGATAGAAAAAAGCGAGAAATCAACGCTAGGCAGATGTATTGTTATGGGTTTCTCTGATGAGAATGGCAAAGTAAGAAGACCTGGTAATCCTTTCAACCACGGAGCAGAAGTCCTCTTGGCAGAAGACGAGCTCATCCAAAAAGTCATCACTTCTGACGAGAATCTAGCATATATTGGAAAATTGAAAGGAAAAGACATCCGAGTCAGTCTTGATCTAAATAAAATTCTCACCAAACATTTGGCTGTGCTTGCCAAATCAGGCAGTGGAAAATCATACACGGTTGGTGTCCTTATTGAGGAAATTGCCAAGCAAGGAATCCCCATGATAATCATCGACCCACATGGAGAACATGCAAGTATGCGAAGAAAAAACGATAATAAGCAAGAAAACAAGGCAATGCCATATTTTGGGATACAACCAGAAGCATATGACGTAATGGAATACGGTGATGCATCTCTAAATCCTGAGGCAATTCCACTCAGACTACCAAATAATCTATCTTCTCATGAGTTAATTCATCTATTGCCTGGTAAGATGAATGCTAACCAGCTTGGTTTACTCTATAATGCTGTAAAAGACGCCAAACAGATTAGTTTCACTGAACTCTTGTTTGAGCTTGAGAAAGAAGAGAACAGCGCGAAATGGTCACTCATTAACATGATCTCGTACTTGCAAGGCCTAGAAATATTTTCTGACAGCGCGCCACCTTACCAAGAACTTCTGCATTCCGGAAAGATCACTACAATCAATCTTCGAGGTTATGCTCCTGATATTCAGGAGATAATTGTCTACAAGTTATGCCAAGATTTGTTTGATCTTCGAAAAAAGAACAGTGTTCCTCCTTTCTTTCTAATTATTGAAGAAGCCCACAATTATTGTCCTGAAAGAAATTTTGGAGAGACCAAATGCTCAAAAATCATCCGGACCATTGCAAGTGAAGGTAGAAAGTTCGGTCTTGGACTCTGTGTGATTAGCCAGAGACCTGCCCGAGTTGATAAGAGCGTGCTTAGTCAATGCTCAACTCAGATAATACAAAAAGTCACTAATCCAAACGATCTTAGAGCAGTATCCAATAGCGTTGAAGGATTGACAAACAATGTCGAGAAAGAGATACAAAATCTCCCAGTAGGAACCGCACTTATAACAGGAATTACAGAGATTCCTATGTTTGTCAACATAAGACCCCGAAAGTCAAGACATGGTGGAAGAAGTGTCAATATGATAAAGCCTATTGAAGATTTCAAAGAGAAGGCTCAAGAATTTGAAAAACAGGAATTACTTCCACTTGTGTTACCAAAAATATCAAAGAAAGATATTGCCTTGATGAGTGAAGAAGAGAGAGATATTAAAACTATTCTCGTCCCTTCAGTAATGGTTACCTGCGAAGAGGACTCAAAGCAATTTAAGGTAATGATTGATATGACTGATGCAACCATGATCACCAATGTAGATGAATGGGACAAAATAAGTATTCCGGATTTATCAGGATTAAGCAGCACTGCCTTGGTACTTCTAAGAAAAGCATATAGAATCAAGCGGTTTGGAAAAGAAATTGCAGACCCTAACGCAGCCCAAAAATTACTCGATAGAGGACTGCTTACCGAGACATATGATCAGTACCTGATCTCACACGATCATGCGTTCCAGAAACTCTCTACATATCAAGTCTTCAATAAAGTGGACTATGCAAACACACAATACAACCAGAAGATGGAGAAAAGCATAGAAGTTGAAGATGTGAAAAAGAGACTGAGTCTTTTTACCAAAGTCATTGAGTGTGTTGATTGCTTTGCTGTGAAGTATGATTACTAGACTGCTGTTGGAATTAAATACGCACAATATGGTTCTTAACTCTTGAAGACTCTGAGAACAATAGCCGCTTCCCCTCTTGCTTCTTTTTTTGCATTATAGTCAAGAAGATCTTGTTGTAATCGGGTAAACTGTTCACCACATATATTAACCTGCGATTTGATGCGATTTTCTGCATTGCCAACAAATCCCCTGTGTCCTAAAAAAGCGTAGTCCTCAGTAGTGTTTGCATTACTCGTAACGATTCTTGCATTTCCACCAGAAGAAAGTAAGCTCACAAAGTCACCTCTACTGTGTTTATGGATTGTAACATCAAGTTTGTCTCTTGCTGTTAATATCTTATTATAATCCAAATTTATCTGCTTAAGTGCATCCACATCAATATGATCGGCATCCTTTATCCTATCAGCAACCTTTGCCAACCTGATACCTGCACCTGCATACTTCAACAAAGTGGGATTTGCCCGGGAAATATATTTGCATCTTTGCTTAAAATTCGGTGTACGCACGTCTACCATTGGAATAGCAACATCCATGGCCTGAACAGCATGGTGTATGAATCTTGCATCATACGTACGATCTGATGTCTCCTGTAATCCTCTGAATGAATGCCGTACAAGAGAACCAGTTCCTTTGTCATAGAACAGGACATTTGTACCATTGAATTGTTCGTATTTTGTAAAAGACGCCTGAACTTCAGTATCTGTTATATCAACACCACTAATATTATAATCATATCCTTTAAACTCTTTTGCCAGATCTCCTGCTCCTTTAGATAGTCTTGTTGCAAGTGTTGCTACTTTTTCAGCTGACGCCTTGGGAATTCTTGTTAGACCATGAACAGCTTTGACTAATCGCACGTCTTGATCTCGTAAGACAAGATATGGATTTTGCCCAAGGTTTGTAATTGTCTCAAGATGGGTCGAGACAGCCCCATCAGATACCAAGCTTTGCTCCAAACTCTGAAGTCGTCCCATAATTTGAGGTAAACGATATCCTGGTTCCAGGTTAATTGCTTGCTGTACCACCTCCTCAGGATCCAAGACCTTTCCACCCCATTTCTTCTGTACATAATTTGTAACTAGTTCCTTGTCAGAATAGGTGTGATGTGTGGTCTTGAATATTGGCCAAGTTTTATCAGATTTCATTGTGGTACGTGAGTGCACTTGAGTTGAAAGCAATCCTCTCTTGGCAAGGACTGCAAGTTCAGGTAGTAATTCAACAAGATTGAGTCCAGCTTCTCTGTACTGTTCAATGGTCTGTTGATTTGTTTCCACCCTCTTTTTTCTGATTCCAGAATCAAACAGGATCTGGATTGCCTTGATGTCTCTATACGGAATTCTATGCTTGTCAGAGAACACTTCCCTATCTTGACCATCTTGATATGCTTCCATTCTTGCAAATAGGTCAATACTCGAGTACATTGCAAATTGATTTCTCGTAAGATTACCTGTCGGTCCTTCTCCTTGGTGTCTTTCATGATAGATCTCTTCTGCCCAATCACCAACCAGGTTTCTCCATCCACCTGTTCTTCGATTCATGACTTCTGCATGGAGCAAGAGCCGGGCACCAAGTGATGGTGTGTATAGAGCACTCTTCTGTTCATGAACAAGCTGCCTTATCTGTTCATCTCCGCTCTCTTGTGCAACATCTTCTAGGATTGAATAGAATCCTTGTCTGGGTCTTGCTCTTGACCCAAGAATTGAGACATCTGCAAAATGCTCTGCTCTTTGCATGAGCTTGCCCATTAGTCTGTAGTACGCAGCATCAAGTTGTCTTTGATCCTTGATAAGGGTTTGCGCTTGAGCCACAGCTTTCCCAACTATTTCTGGATCTTGAATAGCCCTTTCAAATTCATCAAACTCTTGGAGTCTTTGTCTTTCTCTTGCACTTAGGTTTTTTGCTAGAGCTCTGACTTCTTTGATCTCAGGATCTACAGCTTTCAGATGACTCTTGAATCTTTCATACTCTGGGGCTTTTGGTCCAGGAACGCCAGCCAAGAGCATTTCTTCCCAACACTTTGCACCTTGCGTGAATGTGCTTTTAGTTACAGGATCAAAAAGGAGAAGTAATTCCATGGGTTCGTTAGCACAAGTATAGCATTCACCTGGTTCACCAATGCTTGGATCCTCTTGAACATGGAGACGTTTGAAACTTCTAACAGTTGCATGATATTGAGGATTACCTTTCGGTCCAAAATTATCCAGAATGACATTGATTCTATGGATCGGAATCGACTTATGACTCATATCTGCAACGACTTGTATGTAATGCACATCAAGATATTCATCAGGTTCACCTGCCATCATTCTGAATAGAACTTGCTCAGCAGGTCTCAGACCATCTGGTCTTCTGGTCAATGCTGTATGTACTCGCTTTGCAAATTTGACTTCATCTGTACCAAGACGTTTATCTTCCTTGGCTACAAAGAGCCTCTCAGCTATATCATCAATTGTTACCATCTTAAATATTCCCCGAATACTCAATAAAACTAATTATCCTATTTGGATTATGTTTAGATTCTATCTGATTCCCATCTTGCCCATGCCACCTTTTTGCATGCGTTGCATCATCTTTCCCATATTGTTTTCATTGCCTTTCATCATCTTGAAAAGCTTCTTGGATTGCTTGTATTGTTTGAGTAGGCTTCTGAGTTCTGGCATTTCCAATCCTGAACCTCTTGAAATTCTCTCAATTCTACCACCAGTAATATCTTCAGGATTCTCAAGCTCTTCCTTAGTCATTGAATCCATCAAATATCTCCACTTCTCAAGTTTTCCTTCCTGGAGTTGGAGCATGTCTTTTGGAACGTTAAGATCACTGAATCCTGGAATGAGTTTGGCCACTTTTGAGAGTGGACCCATCTTTTTCATTGAGTTCATCTGATCATAGAGATCAATTAGATTAAATTCTCCTTTGAGGAATTTTCTCCCCATGTCTTCTGCCTCTTCTTCTGTCATTACACCTTTTGCTTTCTCAAGAAGTGCTTCAAGGTCCCCCATGCCAAGGAGTCTTCCTACAAATCCTTCTGGTTTAAATTCTTCAAGATCATCAATCTTTTCTCCTACACCAATGAATTTGACATTCGCTCCAGTAACAGAGCATGCAATAAGTGAACCCCCACCTTTTGCAGTTCCATCCAGTTTTGTTATGACAACGCCAGTTATAGTTCCTGAATCATGAAATGCCTTTGCCTGGTTTTCTGCTGCCTGACCAATGTCTGCGCTTAGTACCAAAAGGCGCTCGTCTGCAATTATTTCCTTGTTGATCGCATCGAGTTCTTTTATTAGTTCATCACTAAGAGCATCTCTTCCTGCAGTATCCACAATGATTATGTCAAACTGTTGCAGTTCTTTCCAGAACTTCTTTATTATATCAACAGGATGCTTTGCTTTCTTATCACCAAACATAGGTACATTGATCTGCTTTGAGAGTTGCTCCAGTTGGTCAAATGCTGCAGGTCTCCAGGTGTCTGTTGTTAGCAGTCCCACTTTTTGACCTCGATTCTTGTAGAAATGGGCAAGTTTTGCACAAGTAGTTGTCTTTCCACTTCCAAACAAGCCGACGAGCATGATTACAAAAGGATTCTTTTTTATGGAAATCTTTGCGCCCTCTCCTCCAAGAAAACTCACAAGCTCTTCATATACTACCTTAATCAGAAATTCTTTAGGACTAACTCCTGCAGGAGGCTTTTCATCAAGAGCTCTCGTCTTTATCTTACTGCTGAGCTTAAATACCAACTGGACATTGACATCAGCTTGGAGCAAGGATCTTTGTATGTCTTTGACTAGCTCATTGACCAGTTTTTCATCTACAAAAACCGCCTTGGTTACCTTTTTTAAGGTGGCTCTAAGGCTGTCTCCCAACTTATCTAGTACCATAGGGGCTTAGAATGAAGAATTATTTATAAAGGTTTACTGTCAAGGAAAATACAACAGGGTTTATAAAATTTTTAAAGAAAAAATGTATATATTGCAGGATCAAACTAGGATTTTCTGGAATAATTCATCACACTGCTTGAGTATATCTTCTTTTGTACCCTCATTAATAAGCGTGTAATGGGCCATTGCAATAGGACCGCCTTTTTCTATATTCTCAATCTCCTTGAAATCTCGGATTCGGGCCTGATCAGCGCTTGCAGGCCTATGTCTCATCTCAGGATCCTTATCCGGATCATATTTTCTTCCTGCTAGTCTGGCATATCTTGTTTTCGGACTGGCATACACTGCGATGCAGATGAAATTGTCCTTGTATTTCTCCTCAAATTCATTGTACTCAGCCCAACTCATGAGATTATCAGTTACAACATTACCCTTTTCGAGGAGCTTGTTAATTTTGGGAATATTCAGTTTGGCAAATGCGCCCATGCCATGCTCTTTTCGCAAGTTTTCTCGGATCGGTCGTTCATTCTCCTCTATAGGTTCCAGTCCTCTTTCTTTGACAATGTCAAGACAAATCTGTCCCATCCTCAAGAATTGGAATCCTTTATGTACTAGAAAATCAGCCACAACACTCTTACCAGAACCAGTCATACCTGCAATTGCAATAATTTTATTCATAGGTTAATGATAGCCAGAGGTTGTATAAAAAGATGACGGTAGCAATAGATACGGTAGCACAAGATAGCAGTAGCAATATCTGAGATCTGCTTTCCCAGCCAGACCAGACTGTAGCCTGGAATACACCCGAGCTTATGGCTCGGGACCAGGCCCACGCTTTTTAGCGTGGGGATTTTCCGAGCATTAGCTCGGCCTTGTTCTGTCCATTAGGACAGTGAGACTGGGAAAGTAAAAACACTGTCACTGTCTTGGACAACATTTAAAAATACCTCATGTCTCCAACTGAATTATGCACCGGTAGTCTAATGGCTAGGAGTACTTAGTGCTTAGGCACAGGGACTAGTAAATAGAGGCCTTCCAAGCCTTTGATCCGGGAAATGTTTGGAGCTAGCATTCGGATATTCGAATCCCGGCCGGTGCATTAGCTCCACCTATTTTTCTAGGAGATATCACATTGAGAAACAGTTTATGGTCTGACTTCAAAATATTAACAATATGCATATCTTTCCTATTTGGTCTGGAATCTACTCTAAGTGTATACGAGAATTTAAAACCCATATCTTTGGTAAACTGACTAATATCTTGAATTAAAAGCGGCGAAACTGACGCAAATTCAATTCGGTTCTTAGATATATATCCATCACTGTCGATATTACCCCTCAAAAAACCTCGCTTAAAAGCAGCAGAATATGCTCTTTTCTTAAGATGAACAGTATATGTCTTGTCCCTCATTTGATCCCAATCTAAATATTCCTTCATTAATTCTATTAATTCTTTGGAGCAATAGTATAAATACAAGACATTTACTCTTCGTCCTTCCGACGGTGTTTTCTTAAATAAATTTGTTAATAGTATTTTTACTTCTTTATGTATATATTGTTGATCTGGTCCAAAGAAAATATAAATTCGATAATTGTAGGTTTTAGTTTTGAAATAATTGCCATCTCCTGCAAACAAACCCAAAAAATCACCCCATGCCTCATCTTCAAGTTGATTGAGATTAATGTTAGAATATGTGCTTCCTTTAATTTTTCGGAAATGATAGTAAATGGTTGTTTTACTTCTTGAAAGCTTATTAGCTATCTCGTTCAAAGAATTGCCTTCTCGAATTAATTTATGTATCTGATCCAATTCTTCTTTGTTCAATCTCATATTTTCTTATCAGAATACAACGCGGTCCCAAATATATACCTTACGCGCATATGTCCAGTGGATGGATAGGCTTAGGGATGAAATGCCTTGTACAATCTCTGTACAACAGGTGCATGCCATTTTCTCTCAAAACCTTTTTAAACCATTCTCAAATATGATACTCTATGGGAAAGAAAAAGTCTGAAAGGTCCATTCTTGTTATCTGTGCGCATTCTGATGATCAGATATTTGGGCCAGGTGGGACCATGGCTAAATATGCTAAAGAAGGCAGGGAGGTTTACACAGTGATATTTACATTTGGAGCTCTTAGTCATCCTCATTTCAAGCCAGAGGTCATCAAGAAGACAAGGGTTCTTGAGGCTCAGAAAGCAGATAAGGTAATTGGTGGCAAGGAAGTCAGGTTCATGGGTTTTAAGGAAGGAAGCATTGTTGCGGATTTCAAGGAAAGGGATGGCAGAAAGAAGCTTGCAAGCCTGATCAGAAAATACAATCCAGATAAAATATTCACTCATAGTGCTGATGATCCGTTGGGGGATCATAGAGCAGTCAATAAATGCGTACTCGAAACATTTGATCATATGAAGTATAATGCAAGGGTGTATAGTTTTGAGGTCTGGAATCTTTTCAGTCTCAAGAAGCATGACAGTCCAAAAATGGTTGTTGACATCTCTGACACGTTTAACAAGAAAATTACTGCTTTAAAATGCTTCAAGAGCCAGATAAATGTGTTTTCGTATGCTGTAGGTAACAATTTGTTGTTCCTTAGTGTATATGTTCGGGCGTTCATGAATGGAATCAAGAATAATTGTAGGTTTGCTGAGACTTTTTGGCTTGAACGATAGTGAAAAAAAGAACAAAAATTAAAAAGGCAGGAATATAAGACAATGACAATGAAGAAACTGCTGATTGCAACTGATAATTACCTTCCTAGGCACGATGGAATTAGCAGGGTGCTTTCTGAGATTATTCCAAGACTGAAAACAAAATATGCTATTACTATTATTGCTCCAGCATTCAATAATACAAAAACTCAGACGGTTGATGGAATTGAAATTGTTCGCATACCATTGAGAAAACATATGGTCGGAGACTATCAACCTGCTAAATTCAAATCTAAAATAATTAAACACTATGTGCATGAAGCAGATATCGTATTTGCGCAAACCTTAGCGCCTATTGGAGCTATTGCAATATATCAAGCACAAAAACAGAAGAAAAAAGTAGTTGCATTTGTTCATAGCGTCGAATGGGAATTAGTGCCCATGGCTATGAGGAATTATTTCAGAAAACTTGCGTATCCTCTCAGTAAGGCCTATGCTCGGTTCTTCTATGGAAAATGTGATCTGATATTGTTTCCTGCGCAGAGCATTCAGGACAATGTGAGCTGGGAAGTACCGTCGGTGGAGAAGAGAATTGTTCATCTAGGATGCGATACCAATACATTTGTACCTCCGAAGAGCAAGGTTGAGGCCAAAAAAGCTCTGGGTTTTGATCCCAAAGCAATAGTCATTGGATATCATGGTCGGCTTTGCAGGGAAAAGGACCTAAAAACTCTATTGCGAGGATTTATCAAGGTTGATAGAAAGCATAAAAAGAAGCTATTGATTGTTGGAGACGGTATTGATAGCATAAAAAAGATGCTTGAGAGACCAAACATCCATTTGCATGGTTCAGTTGATGATGTGGTTCCATTTCTTCAAGCAATGGACATTTACGCCCTTAGTTCTCTTACTGAAACAACCTGTCTTTCAATACTTGAGGCCATGTCTTGTGAAGTCTCAGTTGTAACCACAAGAGTTGGTTTTGTTAAGGATTATATTCAGGAGGGTAAAAATGGTTTGTTCTTTGACTTCCAGAACAATTATGAACTGGCAAAGAAGCTAGAACAGCTTATAGATAATCCTGTTCAGATGAGAAGCCTAGGTAAGAGAGCCAGGGAGACTGTGATTAAGTTGTTTGACTGGAATAAGACAGTAAAAGAGCTTATTGATGCTTTTGAAAGTCTTGAAGAAGATTAAAGGAGCAATAATTCTTTGTTCTTTATCTTATCATCAATTCTGACCGCTGGTTGAATCCATCCGATCATTCCTTGTGCATCAATAAATATCTTTCCAGAATATAAAAGATAATCAATAATCAAACGATATGTCTGATACATCATTTTCTTCGGGAGTTGTTTCCAGAGTTGCAGTTTATTGTACTCCCAGCTGTTGTTCTGGATGAATTTTTCAGCCATAAGTATGGTATCCAGGCGTGGAAAGCGTAAAATGCCTGTATTTTTTTGATTTTTATTGACTTTTTCCATATTTTTGTAATCTTAATTATATCAATTGATATAATAAATATTTGTATTGGTATAAAAATATTGTGGAAAACAACAATATCAACTGGTTTTCCAAGTCAGACCACGCTGTCGCGTGGATTTGACCTGCCTATTGTTGAACAAGTTCAACAATTTCGGCAGGGTTAAAGCCAGGGCTTCTTAGCCTTGGACTTGTCTGAGCACAGCTCAGTCCTTTCCCGACGTAGTCGGGCCTTGTCTTAGAAAACAATTATAAACCAACACATTCTTTCAACAAGTATGCAAGACTCAATTCACATCAAGAACCCTGCTGTTCTAGAGAGGAAAATTCAGATTTTCAAACAAGGAGGCGCCAAGAGCCTTCACGTTGTATCAGACTTTGACCGCACACTCACAAAGCTTAACGTTAATGGAGAAAAAGTATTGTCTGCGTATTGGATAATCAGAAAATATGAATATCTCAGCCCAGATTATGCAAAGAGGGCTTTTGCCATGGCTGATAAGTATCATCCAATCGAAAAGGATCCTGATCTACCTATTGAAGAAAAAAGCAGAAGAATGGTTGAATGGTGGCATGAACATATGGATCTTCTGATTGAATGTGGTATGACTCAACAGGTGATTGATGACATAGTCAAACGCAGACTATTACAAGGAAGACGTGGTCTGGCAGATTTCCTTAATCATTTTGCAGAATGCAATGTTCCGTTGCTAATATTTTCAGCAGGAATCGGCAATTTCATAGAGCAATATCTCAGTCACGAGAAATTGATGTCTCCAAACATACATATCATTGCAAACATGTATGCATTTGACAAGGAGGGAAAGCTGACAGGCTATGCCTCAGATCAGATTATTCATCCCTTCAACAAGAACGAGGTCTCAATATCTAAGTCTACCCATCATCAAGAGATTTCAAGAAGAAAGAATGTCGTATTGCTAGGCGATTCGCTTGGTGATCCAAACATGGCAGATGGTTTGGACCATGATGAAGTTTTAAGGATCGGTTTTCTTAATGAGGATATTGAAAAGTTACTTCCCGCTTATGAAAAAGCATATGATGTTGTTATTCTTAATGACGGAACAATGGAATATCCAATAGAACTTGCAAAAAGAATATTGGAATAATACTCAGAAACTATATCTTCAAACTAGTAACCTTACTCATACCGTGATCAGTCATACTCACACCATAAAGTCTATCCGCCTCACTTATTATCTGATCATTGTGACTTATGATTATATACTGGGCCTTGATTGCGTAGTCCTTCAATAACTCAGCCAGCATTTCACTGTTTCGTTTGTCAAGAGCTGCATCCACTTCATCCAATACATAGAATGATGCGGGCTCATGCTCCTGGATTGCAAACAGGAATGCGAGTGCAGTCAAGGTCTTCTCACCACCACTAAGACTCCTTATGTCAAGGAACTTCTTACCCACAAGTCTTACCTTAATCTCCAGACCACCATTGAAAGGATCATTCTTATCCTCTAGATTAAGGAATGCCTCTCCTTTAGAGCTTAGATTCTTGAAAATATTCTGGAAGTTCTTGGTCAATACATCAAAGCTCCTCATGAAAAGATCTGATTTTTTTGCATCAATCTCATTTATCATAACAAGCACGTCCTCTCTTTCCTTGACTAAGCTGTTTTTCTTTTCCATAAGTCTTTGGTATTCAGACTCAACCTTGTCATAGATCTCCAATGCCTTCATGTTCACAGCACCAAGGTTCTCAACTATCTTTTCAAACTGGTTAATCTCTCGCTTAATCTCATCAAGACCTTTGCCCTTGAACAACGGCACGCCCTCAAATGATTTATATTCCTCAACCAGCCCTGAAAGTTCTGCTTTGTACTTTGCACTCTCAAGAGAATTTGCGTTCTGTTTATGCTCAAATTCTCGAACACTATCATTCTTGCCCTGTATCTGGGTCTCAAACTTAGTTATCTCATTGGATATCTTAGATCTCTGGGTAAACAGTTCTTTGAACTGAGCATAGAATTCCTTTTCAGCCTTCTCTTTAGTTTTGAGTTCAGCATTATTCTTTTTGATAATAACTTCAAGATCTTTGCTCTCTTTTTCAAAGCCAAGGACTTCCTTCTCGTGCTGCTTCAATATCTTTGCAACACTCTCCTTCTCAGGAGCAAGAACATTGGTCACTTCAGAATCAAGGTTCTTTAGCTCACCCTTGATGTCCATGATCTCCTGTTGCAATTCTTGCTTCTTCTCATCAAAGGTATTCAGTTCAGCCAATAACCTTGGACTTCTAAGTTCAGTGATTTTATCCCTCAAACCTTGCTTTTCAATCTTTAAGTTTGCAAGTTCCCTATTTTGGGTGGATATCTCATTTGTAATCTCATCAATTCGTCTATCCAATTGCTTAAGCTCAGATTTGAGTTTACCAATCTCTGTTTTTGAGACCTCAAGATCATCAGATTCAAGATGGAGCATCTTCTCAAGCTTTAGAATCTCTCCTTCTTTGTTAGCTTTGAATTCCCGCAATCTATCGATATTTGCTTCGACCTCTCGCTTCTTGATCTCAAGCTTATGGATGACTGACTCAAGATCACCAATCTCTGCTTCTATTCTTTCAATACTTTCTGTCAACTCTTTTTCCTGGAAACCAAGACGCATCCCCTCTTTCTTTCTGAAACCGCCCTGCATAGCACCGCTCTTTTCTATCAAATCTCCTGCAAGGGTTACCATACGAACACTTCCAATACCAAGTCTTCTGGCAGTATCTACATCCTCAACCACAAGCGTGTTGCTAAACACGTACTCAAACACCTTCTTGTACTGAGGTTTGTACTTCACAAGGTTAATTGCAAGTCCATGAACTCCTTGTCCTTTCATGGTTATATTTTCAATATTAGGTGGTCGCAACTTGTTCAATGGCAAAAATGTTGCAACACCAAGCCGTTTGTCTCTCAGATACTTTATGCATTTCGCAGCAACAACATCTGTGTCCACAATCAAACTCTTGATCCTTGCACCTGCTGCAACCTCAAGAGCTAAAGAATAAGTTGCACTCACAGTTCCTAGATCTGAGACAGTTCCATGAATACCCCTTTCTTTTTTCTTCAGCTCTAATATTTTTTGGATAGCGAGCCCCCCGGCAACGTTTTCCCGTATGGCAGAATGCCTTGTCTTCAATTTACCAAGCTCTTCCTTTCTAGAAAGTACTTTTTGCCTTGCATTCTCAAGCTGCGCCGCAACCGAAGAGCTTTCATTCAATTCTTTACTTAATTCTAGCGCTGCATTCTTGAACTCTGATTTATGTTGCTTGAGATCAGCAATAGCTTTTTTATTCTCTTTTTCTACACTGAGTACTTTCTCGATTTTCTCGTCATGACCTTGAATCCTTATCTCTGTTTTGTCCTTGTCTCGCAATATGTTCTGCTGTTCCTCTCGCATCTTTAGGATTTTCTCTTGGAGCTTTTCAGCAACTTTATCAATCTCTTCCATGCGTTTGTCAATATCAGAAGCTTCTCCTATCTTGTTCTTCTGTTTGAAAGCAGTTATCTTCTTATCAAGCTGTGCCACTTCCTCCACTCTACGTTTAATTCTCTTGTTGGCATCAGTCTTTTGAGTATCTATCCGTCCAATCTTTTCATCTAGCTCATCCTTTGCTTTTGCAAGTTCACTCTGACGTTCTCCTACCTTCTCAATTTCTGTTGTTACTGTGGCAATCCTTTGTTCTTTGACTGCTAGATCAACCTTAAGCGCCTCAACTTCTTTATGCAGAGCTACTTGCTCCTTTTCCCCTCTTCTTTCAACTTCAGCATTGATATCTTCTATCTTGATCTTCCTTTTTTTGATATCCTTTTGGAGTACATCTATTTCATCCTGAAAAACTTTGATCTTTGCTTTGAATTCTGTTGTCTTTTTATCGATTTTACTTATGTTATCATTTCTCTGAGTTATCTTATCATGCAGCAATGTCGCCTTATTCCGTTTTATTTTATCATCAAGATCTTTGAATTTCTGGGCTTGATCCCTCTCAGACTTCAGTTCTTTGAGATATGTCTTTCTTTCAGTCAATATGATCTCTGCCTCATTCATCTTCTCCTCAACACGTTGAAGTTCCCTGAGAGCCTTGTTTTTCTTTTCTTCGTAGATAGAAATACCTGCAATCTCTTCAACAATCTGCCTTCTCTCGTTAGGAGTCATCTCAATCAGGTGAGTTATGTCACCTTGGAGAATGATATTATGGCCATCTGGATTGATCTTAACCATGGAAAGCATGTCAAGAACCTGCTGACGTGTCATGGTCTTATCATTAATCTTGTATACTGACGCCCCTGTCTGACGGATTATTCTGGAAATCTTGATTTCTTCTCCTTCATCAGGGAAAACCTTGTTTGAATTGTCAAAATATATGCTTACAATACCGTCTTTGGCTGGTTTTTTCTTTTTTCCACCATTATAGATCAGATTGGCTGATTTTTCTGCTCGAAGACCTTTTGCACTTGATTTTCCAAGTACAAAGCACAGAGCATCAAGAACATTGGACTTCCCAGAACCATTTGGACCCAGAATGCAGTTAAACTTATCTCCAAACAATAGCTCGACCTTATTGGCAAAGGATTTGAATCCCTTCATCTCTATCTTATTAATCTTAGTTATGCCCATACTACACTACCCTTCCCATAGGAACTATTCTTTAAGTACTTGTTTTTAAAGTTAATGGTTTTGGGCTACCAATATAGAAACATGGGAAAAAGTAAAATAAAGAAAAAAAAGAGAAAAATCAAGCAGTCCCAATCATGTAATCCAAGCTTGTGACAGCCACATTGTTCTGATTGACCACTATATCTACATCTGAGCCTGGTTCTGCATCTGTGTAATCACGCTTCCATTCGATGAAATAGTTTCCACCTTCTTGTTTTACTTGAGGCCAATGCATCTTGGTCCTGCTCGGCACACCGTAAACAAACTCCGTATTTTCATCAGGATGTGGAGGGACATTGACATTCAAGAGCCTGCTCCATATAGTGCCGTCGAGCATTTCTTTAATTAACTCAGATGCAACCCCTGCTGCATAATCAAATTTGACTGAATCTCTTGGAGCACCCTCTGGCCTTTGGACAGAAATTGCCAATGCAGGAATACCGTACGTAGCCGCTTCAATCGCAGCATTCAAAGTACCGCTCATGGTCATGGCTGATGCCATGTTCTCTCCATTGTTGATACCAGACACTACCAAATCAGGCTTTCTGTCAAGCAAGCTTTCAAGCGCGACAATGACACTGCTTGCAGGAGTACCATCCACAATATATGTTTGTATGCCTGAAATATAGGTTTGCTCCACACTTATAGGCTTTCGCAGGGTTATTGCCCTTCCTTGGGCAGACATATACTCTTTTGGAGCTGCAATAATAACATCTCCATGCTGTGAGGCCGCCTTTGCAAGCGCTTCTATTCCGACTGACTGGTATCCATCATCGTTTGTTACCAATATCAATGGTCTATTGAACAATCCCATCTGTTTTGAATTCTTTTGTTTCATTTTAGCACCTCCATGTTAACGGTAACTTTGTCCTTAATTGATCTGCTTGTCCTAACTCCACCCTAAAGGATGGAGCATTACAAACTTGAAATATGGGGACAAAGTTCCCGGAACTTTCGAAATCGAAGATTTCGACAGTGTTTCGAACGAGTTCGAAACAACACTCAAATCGAGCTCACTGCGAGCCCACATCGCATACCTAAAGGAATGAGCTTTGGCTCGATTTGAGCGTAACATACATGGTAGATGCAACAACCCAAATAATATAACTCAATATTAATCATATTATTCAATATAATTTTCACAAGTTTTTTATATTAATTCAAATTATTAAGAAAATGGAGCGAAAACTCATACCCCAAGGTACCAAAAGGAACAGATCCTACACAATAACTCTACCCATGACCTGGGTCAAGAACAATGGACTGGATGCTCTTCTGAACGTCAATTTGGACATAATCGACAACAAGATACTCATTGGCACAGAAAAAATATTCAAGACCAAGACCACAATCGATGCCACCAACCTGGATTTCATAATAAAAAAATTGGTTGCTGAGAAGTACAAAAAAGGAATTGATGAGATCAGAATTAATTTCAAAGACACATCCACACTCAATCTTATTCGTGACCTGGTTGAAAAAGAGCTTATCGGATTTGAGATGCTAGAACACACCAGGACACATTGCATAATAAGAGATATTTCAAAATCCTGTGTTGAAAGCTTTGAAAAAACCCTAAGACGATGTTTTCATGTATTGCATGATGTTGGAAACGAAGTAGTGGAGGCTACAAGCAAACAAGATTATGATTATCTTCCTTTGATAAAGAACAAAGACTTGGACCTAAACAAGCTAACATATTTTTGTGAAAGACAATTGAACAAGAAAAATCAGGAATACTTTGGTAAGATCCAATTCTATTTCTTTTTGTTAGAACGGATTGAGAATATAGGGGACATGTACAAAGGCATATGCACATTCATGCTTGAAAGCAAAAAACCCATGCAAAAGAATACAATTAAACTGATCCAACACCTGAATCAAACCCTACAGTCATTCATAGAATTATTCTTTTCTGATAATTTTGATTATGAACAAGCCCAAGACCACTATGTCGACCAAAGAGAATTCAGACTTAAAATGCTAGATCATTACAATCCAGAAAATCCAGATCTCAAATACATGTATTATATCGGATCATTGGTACAAGCCAATCTTGGAATGACCCGGTGTTTGTTTTCCCTAAAAGAAACTTGAGGGCACCTATTCCTTTCCCATAATCCCTCTAGCAGCAATTACACCCAGATTTTTGACAAACGCGCGAAATCAGAGATTTCTCGCGCCCCACAAATCTTTGATTTGAGATGAATCTGGTAAAAACCGTACGGCGTGCGCTCAATTACGTTCGCTTAGCCCTACATTGAGGCAATCATTGCTTGCCCAGAATTCCCCTCGCAGCAATCACACCGGTTACCGCAGCCCCAACAATGTTTCCAGAAAGGCCAACACCGTCTCCTGCAACATAAAGATTCTTAACCTTTGTCTCCATGTGTTCATCAGTCTCAATCTTGCTCGATCGAAGCTTTATCTCAGGAGCATAAAGAAGTGTGCTATCAGAATTGATTCCTGGCATTACAACTGCCAATTTCTCAATCGCTTCAATCAGGTTTGTGACAATCCTATGAGGAAAAGCCATGCTGATGTCTCCAGGAACAACCTCAGTCAAGCTCGGTTTTACAAAACTTTTCTCTAATCTCTTCCACGTACTTCGCCTGAATTTCTTTAAATCTTTATAACGCTGAAGAATTGGCTTCCCCCCACCAATAGTTGTTGCAAGCTCTGCAATTGACTTAGCATAAGCAATAGTATTTTCAACTGGCTTTGTCAATTTAACTTCTTGCACCAAAGCAAAGTTGGAATTCGGACTAGAATAATCTGTTGTACTGTGGCCATTCACACATACAAAATCATCATAAGTCTCTGTTGCGACCTTTCCATTCGGACAAGGGCAAAATGTTCGCACAACGTCATCAAACGAGTCAGTATATACTAAAAAAATCCCCTCGTATAGAAGATCAGAAAATTTTTTCATGACATAATCAGGAAATTCAACCCGCACCCCCACTTCAACTGGCTGATATGAAAATTTAATACCTAACTCTTCTGCTTTTTTCTGCATCCACCTAGCACGAATCCTTCCAGGTGCAGCAATTACATGCTTTGCTAGAAATCTAATATCAGAATTAACCACACCTTTTATCTTGCCATCATCAACTATAAAATCATTGATTGTTGTTTCTGTAAACAAATTCACTCCATTATCTATTAAGAAATTCTCCATTTTTTCAATAATAGTTGGAAGAATATCACTCCCAACATGACGAACTCGTCTCGTAACCAGATCAACCCCTGCAAGCCGGCACCGATCCACCATATCCTGTGCTTCTTTTTCATGTTTTGGATAATAATCTGCATCAACTCCAAATTCAGTAAATACAGAATCAACATAATTACATAGATTCTCAACCTCTTCTCTTGATATAAATTCCATCAAAATCTCATGGCTAAGCACCGGACTGAAATGCAGTTTTCCATCAGAAAAACAACCCCCTCCACCTACACCACTCATGACCTCTTTTGGAGATCTCTCTTTCACACGTTTACCCATGTCAATTAGAGCAATTTTCAAGTCATTTTTTCCTTTGATAAGCTCAATTGCAGCAAATAGACCAGCAGGCCCTGCCCCGACGATTACCACATCAAAACTTAATTCTTTCATTGCGTCGAAGAAAAACCATGAACTGTTAATAAAGTTTGCTCTCATACACACAATCTTTATAAAAAACCAAAGAAACAATCTCAATATGGACTGGCTCATAATCGGACTTCTTGGATATTTTGGACATGCCATATCAACAAGTATTGATAAAGTTATCATGAACAGGAAGCACGATATTTACACAACGAGTATGCTCAAGCTCTTTATTGATGGAATCATAGTGCTCGCGATTGGTCTGTTGTTTTTTGATTTTCCCACATCACCCAAACTAATACTTTGGTCCGTACTTGTGGGCTTCCTATATGCTGCTGGCAATATTACATACTATAAAAGTCTAAAAACCAAGGATATCGGAGTTCAAGTCCCATATGTTAATGCAGCAATCACACTTCTTATATTTCTGACAGCATTATGGTTCTTCAGAGAAAGTGCAATCCTAAGTAATTATTTAGGAGTTCTTCTGATATTGGTCGGAATGTACCTTGTTCTCTCGAATCGTTATAAACTTCCAAGGATTGACAAAGGTTTATTTCTCATGACGCTTCTTGTAATAATAGTTGTAATCCAATATCTTGTGACTAAACAGGCATTATTTCAAGTCCAACCTATTCCACTTGCAGCAACTATGTATTTCTCTGCAACAATATTTACAG
>JAHJEM010000079.1 GCA_018825425.1 Nanobdellota archaeon
CGCAATGGACATGCTAAGACTTTCTTCAAAACTTGATACTGTCGTATTGGTATCAGGTGATGGAGATTTTGTAGATCTATTGAGATATCTGAAAAGCCATGGTTGTCGAGTCGAAGTCATGAGTTTCAAAAAGACATGCAGCTCAAAACTTATTGACGAAGCAGACGATTTCATTGCTCTGGATCATAACAGCTACATGATATAATATCACGATGTTTTATCATACCCTAAGCCCATTCCTAGTCAGGATATATGGGAATTTCGGGATTCGTTGGTATAGTCTAGTCTATGTAGTAGGATTTATCGCATTATACTATCTTCTGAGATACCTTGCAAGAAAGAAACACATCAAGAATCTGAAAGTAGAGCAGGTTGATGGACTAATTGTTTGGATAATCCTTGGAATTGTCATCGGTGCAAGATTATTCCATTGTTTTGGCTTTGAAGCCAGCTATTATCTTTCCAATCCAATAGCCTGTTTGCAGATATGGAAAGGAGGTCTTGCATTCCATGGCGCAATCATAGGATTGGCAGCAGCATTACTCATTTACTCAGGAAAGTATAATGTCAAGTTCTATGAACTTGCAGACGCCATATGCCTTTTCGCTCCGATCATGCTATTCTTTGGAAGAATTGCAAACTTTATCAATGGAGAATTGTATGGAACCATAACAAATGCAGGTTGGTGTGTGGATTATTCCAAGAATACCCACTTGCCTTTTGTTCCAGATGGTTGCAGACACCCTTCACAATTATATGAAGCCCTGAAGAATCTCTTCATGTTTGGTATTTTCTTTCTTGTTTACAAGAAGGATAATAAGAGAAAATTGTTTGGAACAGGATTCTACCTATGGCTTTTTGTTGGACTTTACGGCATCCTGCGCTTTTTTATCACATTCTATCGAGATGAACCTGCAATCTTGGGATTGGGTATCAGTCAAAGTCAGCACAATTCTGGGATAATGTTTGTTATCGGAGCAATAATGCTGTTTCGACTATTTAAGAAGTAAGTCTCTCTGCGTAATCTGCAACCCTTTTTGCTCCTTGTCCGTCTACTAAAAAATTCCTTCGTTTGGATTGGAGTTCCTCTCTTGTTTGCAGATCTTGAGAGGTTATATGTTCAAGAAGATCAGGTATATCAGCCCCTTTTGTAGTATAGGGAATAGCATTGTTTGATATAGCAGGAAGCGAATCCAAATCCTCTTGAGAGCACCCAGGCAGAAAACCTACAGTGTTTATATCTAGGAGACATCCTTCGTTTAGTGCATGGCTCTTTCCAGCACTGATAGAATGGCTTGCAAGCATGAGCTTCTGGGTATTGCATGCGTGCGCAGGCACATAAAGATGACCTAGTCTTAAGGCAATCCCTTCAGTATAATTCAATGTGCTTCCTTCCCCTGGATATGGTTTCACAACAACACGCAACCCCATATTCTTTGCAGTTTCCAGAACATTAGTCGTCAAATTCATCTCATCCAAGAAATTTTGCAGCTTGACATGATATGGCCTATCAACATCTCGCATGTAATCAGTATCTGGATGGATATTTTGAGTTAAGTGCAGATGACATTTGCCCTCTATTCCAAGACTTTCTCGCAATTGTTCTCGTTCCTCTTCTGGGAAACTCGCAGGGATACCTGCATAGTGATCAAGTCCTGGCCAGCCCACAACCACAAGCCTATGCATGAGATCTTTTCCTTGCTGGCCCAGTTCTTGTAAGAATCGAGGTACGCTCATCTGACTTACAAGGCCAATAACTGTGGGAAGAGCTCCTTGGTTAATCCTTTCAGAGTAATATCCATTCTGGTCCATGATACCAATAGACGGTTTTCTCATGGCATTGATTGCCCTGATGAATTGAGCATCAGGAAGATATTGTCCTGAAAGGCCTGTAATCAGGAGATCTTTATCTTTTAACAAAGGGACAAGAGAACCTATGCTGGTTGTATGCTCATAGTCAAGACCTTCAAATCCTTTTGCTTCGTGTTCATTGCCTGTAGCGATAATTTCTACATCATGGCTTCTATCAATAAGCTCTCTTGCAACTGGTGCAAGTGCATTTGTAAAGGCCCGCCACTTGGCTGTTACTAACACTTTCATAAGGGTGTTGGGATTGAATGTACCTATAAAAGGGTTTTCATCGAAACATTTAAAACAGCACTTTGATGACAGATACATATGCACAAAGTGCTTAAGACAGGAATAAAGATATTGGTGGCTCTAGTCATCAGCTATGTTTTCTTATACTTCTTGTTATATACTGGACTCTTTAATGAGTCCCTTAAAGTGCTTAAGGGTATTGACATGGGTTGGGTCTTAATCGTGCTGGCATTGTATCTACTCACTACCTTCTTGAAAGGATTGAGATGGAGAAGTATTCTTGATAACAAATTAGGCGTTCTGACCTCTTTTTTTGCAAGCAGTGTTCATGCCCTGTTCATCAATCTGCTCCCTTTTAGGTTAGGGGAGGCAAGCATGCTCTATATTCTCAAGAACAAGGGTGTCAAGGTAAGGGTTTCATTGTCTTACTTGGTTGTTCTTCGTCTGCTTGATGTGATATCCATGCTCTGCCTATTCTTTATAGGGGTTCTTTTTGTTGGCGATAACATATTGGGAGCAGGATTCATGTGGGTAGTTGGAGCTGCTCTGATTGTCTTTATTGGAATTGTGTACTCAATAATATTCCACAGCCAGATGTTGGTTGCTCTTGCCAAGAAATTATTTGGGGTGTTTAGAGTTGACAAGAAGTCATTCTTCAAAAAGTGTATTGTCACGTCTGAGCAGGTAAGTAAAGAGATAGACCATCTAAAAAAAGGCGCTCTTCTTACGAAACTGTTTATCCAGAGCATGTTGATCTGGTTTCTAGGTATTGTGAGCATCTGGGCTCTTCTAAAGGCAATGCATATATCATTTCCCTTTGAAAAGACTCTCGTTGCTGTTGTAATCCAGGTAATAATTGCAAATCTACCTATCCAAGGCATGGCTGGTTTCGGTACTTATGAAGGTTTCTGGACCCTTGGTTTTGTTGTCATGGGCATGACTAAAGCAGCAGCAATTATTTCTGGCCTAAACGCACACATCATATTATTGGCTATGACCATACTTATTGGCCTGATCGGGCTCATTTTTATATCTAAAACCAAAAAATTTATGTATTAGTCTAGCTTATTCTTTTTATATGGAACAAGTCTGTACTAAACATGGGTTGGCAAAGACAGGACTGTGCGAGTGGTGCGGAAAACCAGTGTGTGACGAATGTGTTACAGAGTCTATGGGTAAAAAATACTGCTTTACATGCCTAGCTAGACTGCCATTGGACAAATTAGGTACAATCAATGAGAGCATTGGATCCAGAGGAGAGAAGAATATCGATCCTACCATGAGCCATGAAGAGGTCCAAGAGAAGAGAAAATATGTGTAGATGCAGATGAGTTCTGATGAGGACATGGTTGAAGGCATAAAAAATATTGATGCAGAAACCAAGCACGTGGATAAGATTAGAGAAGAGTTTGAAGATTACCGAAAGATGAAGAAGAAATTTGATCTCTAGAGTTAATTCTAAGTGAGATTTTTATGATGCATAACGCCAACTTTTCCTCTCGATTGATCTACTCGGGCTTATTGTCAAACAAAGTTTGACAATTCTGTGAATTCACTTCATGAATTCCCATCATCCCCACGCTGAAGCGTGGGGTAACGGCAATTTGTGCAGAGAGCACAAATTTCCGGAACTCTCAAATATCAAATTTGAGAGTATTACGCCCTC
>JAHJEM010000080.1 GCA_018825425.1 Nanobdellota archaeon
ATTCATCTGAAGATAATGCATGCGGATGCCTTTAGGTTCTTTTCCTGTAACTTTTTTGAATAGTTCGAATTCTCGTCTTATTTCTTTTTCATCTGCGTATCTTTGACCATGAAGACCAAGGTCAAACCCGCCAATCTGAAGCTTTTTGACAACTGGTGTGATTTCTTCTATGGTGTATGATAGGCTCTTTCCTCTGTTCACAGCAAAGAACCAAGTACTTGGAATCCTATGCTTCTTTTCTAGTGCCATGAGCTCATCAAAATTGTCCCAAGAATTGGGCTTGAATAGATTTAATTTGAGTTTAGCCATACTCTTGGCGCTTCTTCTTCCTTTTAGAACCTCTAAACCAGACACGCCTAGAAAGCGGAAGAGAAAGAGATCCCTAAAATAGTGCTCTCTAACCCGGATGTGGTCTATGTCGTGCGATATCCAGACTCCCCAATTCCTAGTCATAGGAGAAATAAACTGATTAGCTTTTATAAATATTCCCACACATTTATTTGGTTAAGAGATAAATTGCTTGAGTCAAATTGGTCACAACAATTATTTGTATCTCGGTATCATCAGGTACTTCATCTAAGTCAGGTTCAGGAATTATCATGATATCAACCTTATTTTTTTCTGCTGTAATGATCTTTTGATGAATGCCTCCGACTTCAATAACTTCTCCTGTGATATTCAAATCACCTGTACCTGCAATCTTTCGCCCCATGATCAAATCCTCATCTCCTAGTTGATTGATGATTTCTAATGCAAGCATAAGACTTCCAGAAGAGCCCGCATATTCTCCGAAGGCAATATCAACCTCACTTTCATTCACCTTTAAATATTCAAAAGCCAATTGCATTGAAATAAGCAGACTTTCATTCAGGAGATTATACTGATACTCTTTAATTTGATTTGAACTAATATTCTCATACGATTTTGGTATCTCAACCAGTTCAACTTCTCTAGATATCTTCCCAATGATGAATACTATTAGGTTTACTTTGAAACTATTTGCTGTCAGTCCGACACGATGAGAATAAGGATTCTCATAAACATTAGATGTGAGAGAAAAGAAATGTTCTGAAGAATCATTGTTAGAAGTTGTCACGATTTCTCCAAGATTAATTAATTCACCAGGAAATAGACTATAGTACGGCAGAGGAATAAAGAAAAATATGAATATGAAAACCAATGTAAATGCATAAATAATAATTAACCTCTTTTTCTTTTTTGCTTTCATGATGTTCCTATACTATTACTTCATCAATCCTCTTCTTTTCAAGAGGTTTGGATTCGCCTTCTGGATAACCGAATGTTATCAGATACGGGACAATGTATTCTTCTGGCAATCCTAAGACCTCTTTGATCTTTTTCTTGTCGATCCATCCAACGTAACAGCTTCCAAGTCCTAATTCTTCCGCCCGAAGAGTCATGTATGCTGTTCCAATACTCACATCTCGAAGAGCCCGTTTCTCGTTAGAATCGTCAATGCCTTTGGATTTGACAAATGCTTTTGGATCTCCACAGCAAACTATGATCAGTGGTGCAGTGTACACGAAATCTTGGATTGCAATCCTGTGCTTCTTTAGAATGTCTATCTCTTCTTTGGTCTTGAGAACCCGGAACCTCCACGGTTGAGCATTATTACCTGATGGTGCCAGCCTTGCAGCGTCAACTAACTCTGTGATATGTTCTTCTGGAACAGGATCTTGTTTGTATTTTCGGATGCTTTTTCTGTTCTTGATTGCTTCTTTGACGTCCATTTTATCACCTTAATAAAATATTGTTCTTGTCCTATGGTACGGTTTGTCGCTCTCCTCCTTTTTCTGTCCTTGAATCCACAAATAGTGATCAATGTCTGTTGCAGTAACATTTGGATCATTAATTGCCTGTTTCATTAATTCTACAGCCCAGACCGTGTTTGCTCTAATCTCGATTTCTTGATTAGAACCAGGATTAATCTCGATCTTTTTGTCAATCTTATTAGCAAGTGCCTCAGAATATTCTAAGATTCTGTACTTTCTCAATATTTGAGGTATCTTATAGTCTGCTGCTGCAGTAAGATGATTAATGTTCTTCAAGTTTCCTTGACAAAATTTACTAAGGTCGCATACGGCAAGCTGCACTTTCTTGTAAAAGAATACTTGTTTACCCTTGAATTCAATATAATCATTAAAGCAAGGGAATTCTGTAAGCAATTCAAGCAGTCTAAAAGCGTCATTGTCTGCAGCGTCCAGAAGTCCAGAGAATTTACCTCCATATTTTTCATTAACAATCTTACCAATCTCATTCAACAATTGAAGCCTTTCTTTGAACAGAGGAATCTCTGTATTTCCTCTCAGGATTTGATTTAATTTGTCTTCAGATAAATGTTTAAGGGATGCAGAGTCGAATAATTGCTGTTTTTCTTCAATACTCCTAGAGAGCGCACCCAGCATTCCCCAACAACCATCGTACTCTTTACCTTTGTATTCGATCGTCCATTTAGGTTTTCCCCAATAACTAAAGTTTAGAGCATTGAACACCACAAAGAATGCTATCTTCTTCTCTTTGTCCAATTCAGGAATCTTGATTGGGGCCACATCTTCCCAATGGATGCCTTTGCCTATGACTGCATCTGTATGATCTTTTATCATATCAGTATTGATCTTTACATGTCCAGAATTATCCACAACATACTTCACACTATCCAAGATTGTATTAGAATCAATCATTGAAAAACTCTTTAATGCATTTAACAACATAATCCTGCTGCTCTTCACTGAGCTCAGGATATATTGGAATACTTAATATTTCATCTGCACACTTTTCAGCGACAGGGAAGTCACCTTTGTTGTAACCTAAATACTTATACGCTGGCTGTAAGTGAAGCGGAAGAGGGTAATGGATACCGCAACTCACTCCTTCTTCTTTCAAGAATTCGAGAAGATCATCTCGTTTATCTGTTCTGATTTCATACATATAATAGACTTGCTTGTAGTCAGCATTTACAGGGGGAGTTCCTACAACGCCTTTTAGCATTTCATCGTATCTTTTTGCAATCTTTCTACGAGATTCATTCCATTTCTCTAAATATTCCAATTTTACATCAAGAATTGCTGCTTGCAGAGCATCCATGCGATAATTAAATGCCTCAAATTCGTGCTCATACTTGGATAGTCTGCCGTGATTCCTCATCATGCCGAGTTTTTTGGCAATCTCATCATCGTTGCAGACAATTCCTCCTGCATCTCCAAAAGCACCAAGATTCTTTGCTGGAAAGAATGAGAATGTGGCAATTCCACTTTGTTGTCCTGGTTTTTTCCCTTTGAATTCTGCCAAGTGTGCTTGAGCAGCATCTTCAATAAGCAAAAGATCATGTCTTTTTGCAATCTCCTGCAATTTTTCCATATTTGCCATTCGTCCATAGAGATGGACTGCGATGATTGCTTTGGTCTTTGGTGTGATTGCCTGTTCAACTTTTTCAGAATCAATGTTCATGCTATCTTCTTCAACATCGACAAATACACATCTGGCACCAACAGCAGTCACACTTTCGCTTGTTGCAATGAATGTGTTGGCAGGTATTATGACTTCGTCATTCTTTCCAACACCTAACACTCTTAGAGCCAATTCAACTGCGACTGTTCCATTTGCAACACCAATGCAATGTTTCATACTGCTTGCTTTGGCAAAGTTCTCTTCAAATTGTTTGACAGGTTTTCCCATGATAAAACTGCTATTGTCAATTATGGTTTGTATAGCTGCATCTATCTCTGGCTTTATTGAATTGTAATTGGCTTTTAAATCAACTAAGGGTATGTTCATTTTCTTGAATAAAACAGCTCCCTTTTTAAAAACTTTCTTCTGAGAAGACTTCATTTAATAAATGTGTAGAAAGTATATATTGCGTATTATGTATTAATGGAGTATATAGTTTGGTAAGTATTTAAACTATGAAGCAAATATTTATATACTGGTAATTGGTTACAAAAAATTACCGAGGGGGATGAATAGCAGAAAGAAAGTCGCTTTGGTTGATCCGAGCAACCCCTTTGCTTTTTTTGATTTTTTCATCAGCCGGATCATATGTACTGCGAAGCTCTTGACATCTGCATAGTGTGTGTACCTTTGATTTGAATAAAGAGAGGGATATATAGAAAAATAAATTGCGAGGTGTAAATATGGATAAAAAAGGAAAAATGTTAGTGTTTGGTGTATTTTTATTGGCACTGATTTTGGTTGCCAGTTTTGCATTTGCAGCACCAAGAGCTGTGAAAGCATGCCGAGACGGCATAGACAACGATGGAGACGGATATATAGATTCTGCAGATCCTGGTTGTGCCAATAAGAATGACGCAAGCGAACTGAACCCTGCTATTGAGTGTGATGATGGTTCAGACAATGACGGTGACAGCGCTGTTGATTACAATGATGCTGGATGTTCTGGCCCAACTGATACTGATGAATCCAATTGCGGAGATAGTGTCTGTGAAGGTGGAGAGACTCAAGGTAATTGCCCTGCTGATTGTGGATATGCTGATTCCTGCGCAGATTCAGATGGCGGAATCACCACAGACACTTTTGGTTGGACATATGGATATATCAATAACACCAATTATACTGACTATGATTACTGCTATAATATTGGCAGTGTAGTTGAATATTACTGCAACGGAGATTACAGTGTAAATACCTGGCGGAACTGTGGGACTGATACCTATGGTGCAGATTACTGCTATCTAGGGGATGTGTATGCCGATTACACAGACTATGCTTGCCTCAGTGGAGAATGCGATAGTACTGTTACACCAACCTTGCAACAAGAGTGTGATTATGGTTGTACTGCAGGAGTATGCGATGCGCCTGTAGACACCTGTTCAGATACTGATGGTGGATTCATGCCTTGGACTTACGGTTGGACATATGGTGCATACAATGGAACAAACTACACTAGCTATGATTATTGTGTGGATACCTCCAATGTGTTTGAGTTCTATTGTTCAGGTGGAGTAAGCTATGGTGGAAGCAGTTTCTGCGGAAATGATACCGACGGCACTGACTATTGCTACAACGGATCTGTATATTATAACTTTACAGACCATGGTTGCAATGGTGGAGCATGTGACATAGATGTCAGCCAAATATGGGTAGAAGACTGTGATTATGGTTGTACTGCGGGAGTTTGTGATGAACCTGTAAATGAGCCTCCTGTTCTAGAGGACATAAGTTGGGATGCCACAGCTGGTACAATTACCTTCACTGCTTTTGCAAGTGATCCAAATGGCAACGAGACTATTGATTGGGTTAACATGAGTATTATAACCACCAGTTATACATTCAGCCCATACGATACCTCTGCACCATACACTTGGGCATTTGACAGCGGTAACTATACAGGTAATGCAACTATTAGAGCACAAGCCTACGATGGTGAATACGTTAGTAACATGAGAATTGAACACTTGTTCATAGACAACTCTTAGTTGCTGAATTTTTTTCTTTTTTTTTCTTTTTTTTAAATTTGATTAGAATTAATCTACTTTTTCAACTGCGCGCTCGTACTTGCCAATATTTACTCGTCTAAGTTCGAATTTTTCTTCAATCTCTTTGGCAAATTCAGTAAATGCTTGATCATCAGCAGTCTTGGTTTCAATTTCAAGCTCAATCTCTTTGTATTCGCCTTTTCTTCCTACATAAGTTACCTCATCAATGGCCAATTCAATGAGCTGTTCTCCCTTTTCGAAATTCATGACATGCCTGTTATTGGTAACATCAATCACTTTTTCAATAGGTTTACTACTGACTAGTTTCTTGGCTTCTAAATATGGTTCAATATTAAGTTTATTTGCTAGAAAAACAGGTACTTGGTCTTTAGTTATCTCTTCTTCAAACTCTTTCATGTGGTGTGCTGAATCCACTATTCCTACTCTGGTTTTTAATCCTGCGATTATCTTTCCAGAGACTCTTCTTAATCTATATAGTGTCAATTTCTTGCATAGTTCTCTTTCAGGATTATCGAACCAGATGTCTTTGATTGGCTGTTCATATTGGCTTGTTACTTTGAATCCTGAAATCTCAGTCAACGCCCTTAATTTTTGGGCAGTCTCTTGGTCAATTAAGAATTTGCTTTCGATTTCCATGAATATGATTTAACAAGACAAATATTTAAGGATATGCTTTTTCTCCAGTTTTATACTTGAGTTCAGACACTTTCTTCATTGGTTTTGCAGGATTACCTGCGACAACCATGTCTGGCTCCACGTCTTTGGTAACAACACTTCCACTGCCAACCATTGCATTCTTTCCAATCACAATACCTGGCATGATTGTTGCATTTGCTCCGACCTTTGCATTTTCTTCAACAATTCCGCCTTTGAGATTTTCTTTGACCAGCGGAGAAAGAGGGAATGATGCATTGGTCATGACAACATTTGGTCCGATCCAACACCCTTTCTTGAGTGTGCAGAATTCAGGGATAAATACTTGAGTATGAATCCTAACATCATCTTCGATTGTGACGTGGTGCTGAATATCACTTTTAGTGCCTATTGAGACTTGGTTGCCAACATCATTATGTTCTCGGAGAGTAAGCATGTTTCCACCCTGGAAATTATTCCCTATCTTGTTTCCTGCATAGATTATGCTATGGCTTCTAATTGTGCAGTTCTTACCAATCACTGTCTTGACCTCTCCGGGCTTTTTGCCACGGGGTGGAGATCCAATAATGCAGAAATCTTCAATTACAGTGCCTTCTCCAATCTCAACATTTGCGTGTATGATTGAAGTTTTGCCCATCTTATCTCACCTTCTCAGAATTTATTATCAAGAACCGTCTCATTTCCCTCTAGGGGGAATTTCACTTCTTTTCCTGTTCTGTGGCTCTTGTATATTGCATGTATCATTTCAAGGCTTTTTGTGCCTTCCATGCCATCGACATCGCACTTCTTGTTGTGTACAAGGCAGTCAACAACGTTCTTGAACACATCGATATGGCTAGAACCATATACGTCAGGAGGATTCATAACCCCTATGTTCTTGATGTTGTCATCATCATTGTTAAAATCCTTGAAGTGCCAAAGATCTATCTTGTTCAGTGCTGTGCCACCAACTTTTGCAGTTCCTTTTTCTCCTTGGATTGTGATTGATCCTTCTAGATTATGTGGATATGTGAGTGTTGTTGCCTCGATTACTCCAAGAGCGCCGCTCTTGAACTTTACAATGGCAAGAGCCGTGTCTTCAGTCTCGATTTTTCGCCCCAAGGTTGCTCCGACTCCGATCACAGATTCTACAGGCCCCATGAGCCACCTCATCGCATCGATATGGTGTGATGCTTGGTTGATCAGCATGCCACCGTCTTTACTGAGCTTTCCATGCCAGTCATCCTGCTCATAGTATTCTTGAGGTCTCTGCCAACGGACTGTGACAGAACAAAGATATGGTTTGCCGAACCTTCCCCGTTCCATTGCCTCTTTAATTTTTCTCATAGGGGGATTGTGTCTATTCTGTTTTACCACAAATAATTCGACTTCATTATCTTTGCATTCCCATACCATATTACGTGCATCTTCCAATGATAGCGCAATTGGTTTCTCAGTCAATACATGGATTTTTTTCCTGGCAGCCATTATTGTCTGTTCAGGATGCAGATAATTCGGAGTGCAGATTGAGACAACGTTTGGTTTGGCAGTGTCAAGCATATTCTCATAATCAGTGAATGCGGTGCATCCTTGCTCTTTTGCAGCTTTTTCTGCCTTTTCTTTATTGATATCGCATACTGCAATAAGTTTGAGTTCAGGAATCTGCTTGATCGCATTGAAGTGCTTGCTGCTTATCCTTCCACAACCTACTAGTGCCACCTTATACTTGCGAGTATTGTCTGATTCTTTTCCCATGTGAGCTAGTGAAAACAGGGATTTGTTTAAAAATGTTGCCTTGAATCCCCTCTTAAAACCTGCTAGAAAATAATCCTCTTATAAAGCCTACACCATATGCAAAATGGACAATAAAATAGAATATTGGAGCACAGAGGGTGATGAGCAGGTTCTTGCTTACAACAAGTGCAGATGTCCAACCAATAAGAATATAAAGTATCAATGCGAATGAGAGCAGCTGCAATAATAACTGAAATCCCGTAGCAAACAGTATTGCTCCTGCAATCAGGGCTCCAATAAGTCCTATTGCACCTAATGCGGGAATCAGATATATCAGTCTGAAACTATCAGGATGCTTCTTGGTCCGAAGTGCTCCTGCCATACCATACCTGAACATCTGCCTCCAGAATTTCCTTAGGCTGTCTCGCTTCTGTTGCTTGGTACAAGTATCCGGAGTGAACATGAGTTTGTATCCTGCCTTTCTCATACGGATATTGAGTTCGCCATCCTGGCCACACCATAGGTCCTCATCAAATCCGCCGATTTTATCAAATACCTCCTTTCTGTAGGCTGTGAATGCCACGCTACTGGCTTCTCTTTCTTTTCCAGTACTTATATTCTGGTCTGTACCTGCAATTCCACCCAATAATGTTGAGAAGACAGTGGTTATACATCTGCCCACAAAGTTTTGCTTGTTATCCAGTGGATTACATGAAGCTCCAACAGCCCCAATGTTTTTTGGGTATTTCTCGAGTTTCTTGACAAGTGTGCTCACAAAGTTCTTTTCTGCATATGCATGACTAGAATAGTTGAATATATATTTTCCAGTAGAATGTTTCAAGCAGATATTTCTGCCGACAGCAGTGTTTCTTGCAGGGTTCTTATAGAGTTTGATATCAATCTTTTTCCTTTTTTCCTTCATGGATTTCTTTATAATCTCAACAGAGTTATCTGTAGAATTACCATCTGCAAAAACCACCTCAATTTTGCCTTTGTAATCTTGATTCTCGAGAGACTTGATAGTCCTACCAACATGCTTTGCATCATTGTAGATTGGAATCAAAAAACTTACTTTTGGAAGGTTCATTTTCAAGAAATAGTAACATGTCCTTTTAATAAGTTTTGGCTTTAGGTTCTTTCTTTTTGTTCATTGTGTTTCTTGATCTCTTTCTTACCCTTCTCCTTCTCAATGGCAAGTTCCCTTACAATTTTTGTGATCTCCTGATTTATCCCTTCGACTTTGATATACAGCCTGAACATCAAGTAAAACAGCAGAATTATGCCTATACTGGCAATAAGATTCATTCCCCTTTCAATACCTAGCTTCATGGCTATAGATGTTGTGATATCAGGGATAAATGCAAACACCAGTAATGCTACCCAAATTACAGTCCAGAAAACAAATTCCCTTCTAGAGAGGTTTCCGTCCTTTAACCGCAAAAATACTCTACTGAGCGCAAAAAGGCCAAAAATCAAGGCAATGATCTGTATAGGGGTGATAGACACCATACATCTAGGATTATCAAAGTAATTTAAATATTTAATCATATTAAAAATCTCGCAATCGAAAGCGAGCTTTTTATGGGGTTTTTACCCTGCTCTTTAGAGCGATATTTTTAATTCCAAAATTTGGCTAGACTATAATCTGGGCCTGTTAAAACTCCAACTTTAAAGTTGTGGTTAATAGGGATTAATAAATTGAATTCATAGAATTGTCAAACCTTGTTTGACAATAGGGCGAATAAATCAAGGATTAGCCAAATTTTTGTTATGTTAGCAATAAAATATTTAAAGGGTCTGTCTTCCCTATTCCAAATGGGAGTTGGGGTTTAATGGCTAGACGAAGAAAAAGAACAAAGGCAAATACAACCAAGGAAGAATCTCCTGATGAAGACTTCACATTTAATCTCAAAACCAAAAAAAAGTCTAAGAGCAGTTCAGAATCCAGTTTTGATATGGGTGCTTTTAACAATGTCTTCAATAATAAGAAATTAATTACTATATTATCTGTTGTTGTTCTACTAGTTATTGCTTTTGGTGTCGGCTGGCATTATCGTAATATTACAAATGAACTTCCAATAACTCGTGATTGGGCTACTAACAATGTCCAGACATATTACAAGAATGCAATAAGAGCACAGGTGGACCAACAATATCCTAATCTTCCAGCTCAAAGCAAGAATGAGATTGTGAATGAGCAATACGCTGAATTTGCAAAACAAAACCAAGCCACGCTCAACAATAATATTGATGAGGCCCAGAAATTCTTCTTACACAACTATCAGGATGATCAGGGTCAAACATATATGCTGAACATTGATTCATTCTATTGGTATCGTCGTTCAGTAAACATTGTAGAAACTGGAAAATACTATGATTCAATAAGAGATGGATTTGAATTCGATGATTACATGTTAGCACCTCTAGGTATAAAAGCAAAAGGGGATTTCCATTCATACTTCACAGCTTATCTATACAAATTCCTTAGGTTTTTCAAATCAGATATCCGGCTTATCACGGTAGCATTCATGGTGTCTGCCCTGTTAGGATCTCTTTCAGTCATTCCCTGCTTTTTTATTGTCAGGAAAAAAGTGGGTGATTTTGGAGGCTTCTTCGCAGCGCTTCTTTTGGTACTCCATCCCATATTTTTGGGGCGATCAATGGCGGGAGACTTTGATATTGATGCATACAATATCTTTTTTCCTCTTATAATCGCATGGATATTCTTAGAAGCTATTGAAGCTAAGTCACTGAAGAACAAGCTAGGGTTAACCGTGTTGAATGGTTTAGTAGTTGGAATTTTTTCCTTTGCCTGGAGAGGTGGTTGGTGGTATATTTTTGATTTTGTAATAGGTGTAATGATGTTATACCTCTGGTATATCACACTTAAACTTGCCATAAATAAGATTATTAAACGCAAGATACTGAAAATGTCAGAGTTATATGCAAGGGGGCTGTTGTTCTTTGGTCCTCTATTGCTTGGTGCGATATTGCTGTTTATACATAAAGGCATAGCGTTGGTATTTGCAGGAATTTATGCACTGGCCATAATTGTCTACTTTGTATATGTGATTATAGACTCTGTCAAAAAGAGACTATCCAAGAAAAAACTAGACATACATAACGAGGAGATTCTTAATACACTAATCATATTAATTGTGTTTGTGGCTGTCTCTTCATTATTTGTTCTGTTGTTCTCAGGATCAAAGGTATTGATTACAGGTCCTCTCTCACCAATAAGGATTACTGGCTTGCAGGATGCAGCTAAACAAGACTATTGGCCAAACGTTTATACAACTGTAGCCGAGCTTAATACTACTAATTTTGCAGGGGTGATCAGTCAGATAGGAAGTCTTGGCCAGATAGGTAATAAGTATCATTTCTTCTTTATTATTGCAACAATGGGTATTATACTTGGTCTAGTCAAGAAAAAAGCAGACTGGAAAGACATATTCCTAATATCATTCGCATTCATCTATTATATCATAATTACAAGACCTGCTGCTCTGAAGAGTTCTCCTGTATTGTACATTCTGCTCTTTTCAGTACCGTTTCTTATTGGGCTGTTCCTGCTCCTTAAAGATAATTATGTTGATATCAAGTACGCATTATTCCTTACCTTGTGGTTTGTTGCCACAATTTATGCTGGAACAAAAGGAGTTAGGTTTACAATCTTGCTCGTACCTGCTTTTTGTGTAGCATTCGGTGTCACCATTGGAACCCTTTATCGTGTACTGACAAATCTGGGTAACCGTGAACTTCATATACCTAAAATAATCATGAAAACTGTTCTAATAATTCTTTTCTTGCTTTTACTTATTAATCCTATGAAGGCGGCATCGGAAGTTGCCAAGAATCACGTTCCAATATTTGATAGGACCTGGTACGAGGCAATGGATACAATCAATAAAGATTCTCAGCCAGATGCAATCATTAACAGCTGGTGGGACTTTGGTCACTTCTTTAAAGCAATAGGAAATAGAAGTGTTACTTTTGATGGTGCAATACAGAACACGCCTCCTGCTCACTGGGTGGGAAGATCCTTGGCGTCGCACAGCGAAGAGGAATCATTGGGTATACTTCGCATGTTAGATTGTGGTCAGAACACTCCATTTGAAATGTTATTGGATGAAACTGATGACACAATCAAATCGATTGAATTGCTAAGAACAATAATGGTCTCTTCAAAAGAGGAGGCAGCGGCTCTGCTTGAGGAGAATGGTATAACAAGCGATACCAAGACACGTATTATTGAAGCCACACTCTGTGAACCACCAGAGAACTATTTTGTTACATCAGGAGATATGGTTGGTAAGGCTGGCGTATGGGCTCATTTTGGTTATTGGGACTTTAAGAGAGCATATATTTACCGTAATATTAAAGGTGTGCCAAGATCTGAAGCCATGACTTTGTTGAAAGAGAAATTTGATATGGATGAGACTGAGGCTGATTCATATTATATGCAGGTTCAGGCACTGTTGACCAGCAGGGATGCAAATGGATGGATTAGTCCTTGGCCTGGTTATATTACATCTCAACCTATAGGCTGTACTCAGATCAATCGGACATTGGAATGTAAGATCAATTTAGGTGTGGGTCAAGACGCTGCATCAAGAACAGTCCTAGAAACAGCTGTGATTAATCTGGATGATCCTGAGAGTTCATATCTTCACATGACTGCTTTTGATCCTTCTCTTCAGACAAGGCTTGGAGAACAGATTACCTGGCCAAATAATTTTGTTATTTCAGGTGAGGATGGTTTTGTGACATATCACTTCGAAAATGCTACTTTCCTACAGGATATTGTTGTGGATATATACCGTAAAAGATTGCTAATCACAGATCCTTTACTCAGCCAATCTACTTTCACAAAGCTATTCTACTTTAATGGCATGTACATGGAACACTTTGACAAGGTATTTGAGAAACAGTCTTCAGGACAGGGCAATGTCATAGTATGGAAGGTTGACTGGGATGGCAAGACAGAAGAAGAGCTAATAGAGCTTAAGAATAAATGGATGCCAAAACCTGTAGAACCTGTAGAACCTATTGAAGAACCAGAGGTTCCAGAGGAACCAGAAGACTCTGAGACGCCAATTACTAATTCTACAAACACATCGGAATAATTTCACTCTTTCCACAACAACATTTAAAAAACCACCTTTGTTCTAGACCATCATGGAGCATATAGAGCTTTCAATTGTAATTCCTTGCTATAATGAGGGCAAGAATGTCTATCTTCTATACCAGAGAATAAAAGAGGCTATGCGAAAGATAGGAAAGAGTTATGAGATAATATATGTGGATGATGGTTCACATGATGATACCCTAAAATACCTAAAAAAGGTCAAAAACATTGCTCCAAATAAGACTGTTATTGTCAAGTTGCGCAAGAATTTTGGCCAGACAGCAGCTTTGGATGCAGGATTCAAGCAGGCAAAGGGTAAAGTATTTATCACAATGGATGGGGACTTGCAGAATGATCCTGCAGATATTCCAAAACTCCTCAAGAAGATGGCAACAGGATATGATGTTGTATCTGGTTGGAGACATGCTAGAAGAGATCCTTTTGGAAAGAAAATCTTCTCAAAAATGGCAAATAGCTTAAGAAAAAGTCTTACCAAAGAAAAGATTCATGATTCTGGATGCTCACTCAAGGCGTATAAGCGTGAATGCTTTGAAGATCTCAATCTCTACGGTGAAATGCACAGGTACATACCTGCTATCCTTATGTGGAAAGGGTATAGAATTGGAGAGGTCAAGGTCAAACATTATGCCAGAAAGTATGGTAAGACAAAATACAATTCAATTAGATTGTTCAAAGGATTTATGGACCTTCTAGTGGTTAAGTTTTGGATGCAATTTTCAGGACGACCAATGCATCTTTTTGGAGGTCTAGGCGCAATTGTATCTTTTTTAGGGTTCATTATTGGTCTATATCTTGTTTATCTCAAGATATTCTACAAAGCAGGAATCATGAACCGACCACTTCTTCTTCTGGTAATACTACTACTTATTATCGGAGTACAATTCCTTATGTTTGGCATTTTTGGAGATATCCTTATCAAGACATACTATGACCAAAAACCAGGTTCAAGCTATAGCATCGAGAAAATCATGTAAATTGTCCAGATTTTGTTTCAACACGGTTGATATACTATGAAAATCCTACTGATTGCAACAACACCCTTTGTTATTGAGAAGGGTTCTTCACTCCGCGTATTCTTCATGGCAAAAACCTTAGCCAATGCAGGACATAAGGTGGATGTTCTCACATATCCTGTGGGAAACACTCCTAAAATAAAGAATCTGCGAGTTATTCGAGTAAAATCAGGATATAATAGGACAGGTGCAGGTCCGAGCCTGGCAAAGACCTTTCTAAATCTTAAGATACTTTCTGAGGCAAAGAAACTATTGAAGAAGAACAGATATGATGTGGTTCAGGGAGAAGATACTGAAGCAGGATTTATTGCTTGCCTTCTTCGCGGAGATCACAAGTTGGTATATGATATGCACAATAGGATGTCAGAGCAGTTGGTCCTACATAAGTGGTATCCTCTGGTGCCTCTGGCATATGGTGTTGAAAAGGTGCTGTTTTCCAGACCTGACTTAATAATCACTAATTGGAAGAGAGTCCAAAAACAGCTAGGAAACAGGAGTAAACCTGCTGTTCTGATTTATGACTCAGTTACCTTGGAAAAATCCCCTCTAAAATTTAAACTTCCACAGAAATACATTGTATACACGGGAAATTTTGAACATTACCAAGGTGTTGACTTGCTTGTTGAAGCATACTGGAAATCAAATACATCTTTAGCATTGATTTTGGTTGGCCCTCATTCAAAAAAGACACTACTTCGTCCTGGAAAGAAAGGGATGATCAAGTTTTTAGGAAGGCTTTCTGTAAATGAGACCAACTATGTTATTTCAAACTCTGAATTCTGTGTTATTCCTCGTGTGCATGGAAAACAACCAAGCATGAAGATAATACATTATTTACTCAATAAAAAATCAGTGCTCGCAACAGATATTGAGTGCAATCAAGAAATATTGAACAAGCAAAATACCCTGTTTGTTAGTCCTGATACAGATTCAATTGCAAATGGAATCAAGAAACTCTCAAGTTCTCGTCTGCAGACACAGCTTGAGAAAGGAATAGCCAAATCTCTTCCAAGCATTCTTCCAACAGCCCAAGAAAAGAAACTAATTCAGGCATACAAGAACCTAATAAAATAGTCAACTGTATGTCAGATCATATTCTACCCAAGGTTAATCACACCAAAGTCAACTTCACCATAGGAATATTCATACTGAATGACTTGGGGTTGTACATTACCAATAATGGCCTGCAAATTGGAAAGATTAGTGCTTCCTCCCTTCTGGAATAAGAAGTACACAGGTGCCCATTGGTCGGCGTTTCTTTCAAGACCTATTTGCCTAAGAGAATAATTTGCCTGAATGTAATCAGACGTCTCTGGAATCTGCAGAAGTGCAGGTATGTATGATATTCCTCCATATAGGCCCCACTGATACAAGAATAACCATTTAACATTGAGATTTTCTTCAGCCCACTGAAGTTGGGATAGGTTCTGAGGAGGTCTGTAACCGATACGGTCAGCATGCCATATGCTTCCGAATGATTGATGTGATGAATGGAAAAATCTTTCATCAGGTTGCGAGTTGGCTTTTATGAATTCACCTGCAACATCAACTCCCCTAAATTGGGTGTCAAACATGGCATTAGCTGATCTTTGGCTGGGCCCAATAAGTAATATAACAAGAATAATTAGGGGTACATATCGCAGAATGCCTTTTAGGTATTGGTTGATTGTTTTGAGTCTGATTAATGTAGTGACTAGGAGCTCAAAATTAAAAGCAACAATAACAAATAGATACGCTATGAAAAATATTATTAATGGTGCCACAGGGAACTGGTGATAATTGTGGCCAGAAAGCTTTTCTGCCATGACAAAGTACCAGGCAATAGCACCAAGAATATAGCCAATGATGAATTTATTGCCTATGTTGCTCCTGCTTTTTGGTTTCATAAGATAGAAAAGCAAGAATAGTGCAGCTCCTGCCAAGGCCAACCAAGCAACATGGAATGTGTTCCATGCTCCGAAGTTCTC
>JAHJEM010000081.1 GCA_018825425.1 Nanobdellota archaeon
GGCTGAACATAAAATTGTATTATTCTCTGAGCTTAAGGAAAACTGGTACAAAAAGGATAATATTCTGATTGGTCAGAAAGAATTTCTAGTGCAGGATCCTGATGGCTATCTTCTTCGTTTTGCCCAAGATATCGGAACAAAAAAGGCTTAGCAGTCATTTGTTCATCGCATCGTATTTCTCAAGCGCAATAACCAGCCATGGACAATAGACTCCGGGATTCTCCTTGATCTCCTCTCTCAATTCATCAAGAGAGATCCATTTGTAAGCCATGACTTCAGTTGGAACAGGTTTAACTTCACCATCATATTTTCCAACAAGAAGAGCACAGACCTCATTCTCACTGCCGACATCATGGTATTTAGCTTCATACGAGAACTTGAACAAGTATTTGAAGATGCAATCGAATCCCATCTCTTCAGGGATCCTTCTCTCAGCGCACTCTTCATAGGTCTCTCCATGTTTGACATGGGTTGCCATGGCACTATCCCACCATTCAGGCCAGAGCATCTTCTCTTTACTCCTTTGAGCCAGAAGCAACTCTCCTTTGGAATTGAATACAAAGGTTGTAATTGCCCTGTGCTTGATTCCATCTCCAAGATGGCATTTGATCTTTTCCTCTTTACCCAATTCCTTGTCGTTTGCGTCTACAAGTATTAGCATTTCTTCCATTATGCTGCTTGAGTGGATTATGATCTAATATAAATTTAACTCTTCCATTGTAAAATGGTAACAAAGATTTAAATGCCCAGTTTCAATCAATCCTCTATCAAGGGGTGAATGATAATGGTTAACGTAGGAATTAATGGGTTTGGAAGAATTGGCCGAATGGTATTTCGGGCAGGTGTTGGCAAGATGAATGTTGTTGCGATCAATGATTTGACTCCGACACCACTTTTAGCACACTTATTAAAAAGAGATTCAGTTCATGGGGCATTTCAAGGACAAGTAAAGCATACTGAGAATTCTTTGATTGTAAATGGCAAAGAAATAAAAGTACATAGTTGCAGGGATCCTGCAGAGATACCTTGGAAAGACTCAAACGTTGATGTAGTTCTAGAATGCACAGGATTTTTTAAGACACATGAACTTGCAAGCAAGCACTTGGCAGGTGGAGCAAAGAAGGTATTGATTAGCGCTCCATCAAAAGATGCAGACTTTGTAATAGTTAAAGGTGTAAATGAGCATGAATACAATAAGGATAAACATGTAATTATTTCCAATGGGTCTTGCACAACAAACTGTCTTGCACCTATGGTCAAAGTGCTTCACGACAATTTCCAGATCGAAAAGGGAATGATGACAACAGTGCATGCATATACTGGTGATCAAAGACTAATTGATGCAGGCCATAAGGATTGGAGACGAGCAAGATCTGCTGCAGTTAACATAATACCAACCAGTACTGGTGCTGCAATTGCAGTAGCTCAAGTGATACCTGACATGAAAGGAAAACTTGATGGAATGGCAATCCGAGTTCCTGTACCGAATGGAAGCATCACAGATTTCACATGTCATGTCAAGAAAGGAACCAGTGTTGAAGAGGTAAATAAGCTTTTCAAAAGTGTTGCTGAACACCACTTGGGTGGTATTCTTGAATACTCAGAAGAAGCATTGGTTTCCACAGATATCATTGGCAATCCACATTCTGTCATATTCGATAGCTCGCTTACCAAAGTCATTGACGGTAACATCATAAAAGTTGTAGGCTGGTATGATAATGAATGGGGCTATTCGCATAGGATGGTTGATGTAGTTAACATGCTGTTTTAGGTTTTTTTTCTTCCTTTTTTTGATTTTACAGGCTTTTGTATATTAGTTTATAATTCGATAGATTTATATATTTCCTAGATTCTACCAATTGAATTCTGAGGTGATACAAAATAAAGATACACACTAGAACCAAACGACTTCTCGGTTTAACTTCAGGTCATAAACACAGATTTTTCTTTCATAGCGTGTATGGAAAGCATGGTGCTAAGACTTTTAGGACCAAAGAGCAAGCAGAAAAATACGCAAAAGACCAGGGAATGGAAAAATACGAGATAGTCCCAGCAAAAAAGACACGATTTAAGGTAACAACTTTAGAAAAGTGAGGTGACGATAGGATGCCAAGTAAGCCAAAAGAATTGACGCCAGAAGAGCTGGCAGAAGACTACGTATTCTTCAACACAGAAAGAGACGATCTGATCTCAACTGATTTTGATGAATACGACGACGTTTAACTTTTTCTTTTTGTCTTTTTTTTAGATAATTATATATATTATTGCATTGTAGTTGGACTATGATGAAAACTATCAAAGATTTGGATGTTCGTACTAAGCGAGTTCTTATGAGGTGTGGTTTGGACATGCCTTTAGATGATAAAGGGAATATAACAGATGATGGCAGGATCCTTGCTAGTCTCGAATCAATCAAGTATGTTCTGGATAATGGTGGGACATTAACATTGATGACTCATATGGGTAGGCCTCAGAAACTAATGGCAAAGGGAATGTCAAAGGATGAAGTTACGAAGAAATTTACAACCAAAGTCATCATAAAATCAATTATTCCGCATTTGGGTTTGAGTGAAGAAGATGTTTTCTTCTGTGATGACTATTATTCTGGTAAATACAAACTGGCAGATTTGCCTGACAATAAACTGATACTATTAGAGAACTTAAGGTTTACTCCAGGAGAGAATAGCAAAGATGAAGACGAGAGAAAGTCGTTTGCTGTAATTCTTAAAGAGTTTGGTGATGTATTTGTGAACAATGATTTTGGAATTCCTCATAGGAAAAATACTAGTGTTTATGAGCTTGCAAAGATTATGGATTCGTATGCAGGTCATTTGCTATTGAAAGAAGTCACTGAACTCAATAATCTGGTAGAAAATCCCGAGACTCCATTTATTGCCATTCTTGGTGGTGCAAAGGTGGAAGGTAAGGTCAAGATGATTGAACGACTGAAAGCCAATCCGATCATTATAATTGGGGCTATGAAGTATGCATTTGACAAAGCCAGAGGTAGAGACGTGGGTGCGAGCTTGTGTTTGGGCGTGGATACCGCCAAAGCCTTGCTTGACAGTCCAAAAAAGGATTCAATCTATGTTGTGGAGCAGGATGTGGTGGTTAAAAAGACAGAATCAGGATTTGATTACTATACCATCAGAATTACTAATGGTAATGAACCCATATCTGAAAATGAAGCAGGTTTGGATATTGGAGAAGATGCGCTTACTGAAATCAAAAAAAGGCTGGAAAATTCAAAAACTGTATTCTGGAATGGTAATGCTGGATTAAGCGAGGATGAACATTTTCGAGCAACATTCAAACTAGTAGAGATATTGGCAGGATTAAAAGATAAAGGTGTAAAAGTGGTGGTGGGTGGTGGTGATAGTGTAACTGCCCTTAAAGAGGCGGGGCATACTATTCAAGAATTTCATCATGTAAGTACTGGTGGTGGTGCCAGCCTTGCAGTCTTGAGTGGTGAAAAGCTCCCTGCATTGGATGTTTTGGGATACTACTAGCGTTCCATCCTCAAATAGGCACCTTTGTCAAGAATATTCTTAATAATTAGTTTGTTTTCTGTGGAATCAACTTCTCCATATCCTAGATTCTCATCCTTTGAGTTCTGAACAAGCACAAGACCATCAGTATATGTGCATTTTCCGATTCCAGAATCAAGAACATCTCTTCCACAGAGGAACAAGAACTCGGCTTTCTTGTTGACAATGACCTTTCTACTTGATTTTTTGGAGATTAGATCGATTAATGCAGGGCTTGGAAAGAATTCTTTTCTTTTTTCACCTAAAAAGACTCCAACACTGTATGGAAGATCCTTTATTTTATTTTTCACATCATTTACGCTCTTGTCAGCGAGAAAATATCTTTCTTTGATTACTTGAATATTGCTAAAATCAAACTTTTCTGTGAATTGGGCCACAAATTCTTTAATTTTTTCCATTTTCCATCTCTCTTACATGATTCAAGCTTTTCTTCAATGAAAACTTGATCAAGTGCTTACTGTTTACTTCCTCAATAAGAGCCAATCTATCTTCTTGTGTAGCATTCTTGATATTTAATATCTTTGCAATATGCATAAGTTCTTCATCAAGCACATTATCTAATATGGTTATTCCAATCTTCTGAGGGATGCTTTTATTTTTCAAGAATGCATCAAACATAGAATTGATCTCTCTATCCATATTAGTCGGGACGATTGTATTCTTACTCTTTATTTCATTGACAACTTCCAATTTGAGAGCTCTTCCAAAAATGCTATTTAGGATGTACTTTGAAATCAAGAACTCTTTTGAATTGTCTGCTAAAATGTTATATTTCTTCTTTACATCTATGATTTTGTTCACTCTGAGCTCTTTTCTGACCCGTTTCTCAATAAGCTCCATGAAATGCTTATCACAATAGCCTCTATTGATATAACTAAGCATGATTGTTGACTTGTTCTTGCAGGATTTGATAAAGCAATTTGTCATGATATCTGGTTTGTCTACTACAATTTAAATTTGTTCCTTTTAAAATACTCTTTACCAGGTCCTTGTCACCATTTTGAAATGGATAATAATCGAAAAAAATATAAGCTGTACTTGATTCTGGACCTTTGTTCGTGAAAGGGGAGAGATTATTCTGCAATTATCAGTCTCCTAATCATACTCACCTCTTTTTCCTGGGAAGAAACGCCTCGCAAGAGGCACTCTTCCTGGGTTTGTGTGCTTTTGCAGACAGAAATGTTAAAAAATGAGAGGTATTCCGAGGGCTAATGAAAGAGATTGCAAGGGGAGCAGAGGCTGTACTTTATGAAAACGGAGAAAGTATAGTTAAAATAAGGCCTAGAAAGACATATAGGATCCTTGAAATAGACCAGGAACTGAGGAAACGCAGGACCAAAAAAGAGGCTTCATTGCTTGAAAAGCTCAAATCCGAGGGAATCAGGGCACCTACCTTGATTGAAACAGATAATTCTGAGCGTATTGAGATGCAAAACCTGGGTGGCAAACAGGTCAAGCTTGTTCTTGACAAACAGCCAGAATTGGCCAAACAGATTGGACAAGAACTGGCAAAGTTTCACGAGGCAGATATTATTCATTCTGATCTTACTACATCAAATATGATCCTTAAAGATAAAGAGGTCTATTTCATAGATTTTGGACTTTCATTCCATTCTGCAAGAATAGAAGACAAAGCCGTGGATATCCATCTTTTTTTGCAGGCACTCGAAAGCAGACATCACAAGGTCAAAGAAGTTGCATACAATCATTTTCTTGAGGGTTATAAGGAGTATCGTGAGTTCAAAAACGTCTTAGAACGGCTTATTGCTGTTGAAAAGCGGGGAAGGTATAGAGGCAAATGAAGCGTGTACTCATCTCGATATTACTAGTCTTAATGCTCTTCCAGACCATAGGATTTGTTGAAGCAAAAAAGGGGAGCATAACCTTGCTCACTGTAGCAGAAGGAAAAGAAGGTAGTAAGGGAGGAACTGCAAATCTATTGCTTGAGATAACTCCAGGTGACGGGCGAATATTTATTGATAGCCTACCTCTTTCAAAAATGGATACTCAGATTAGTATACGATTTGGTCAGGAATGGGCCTGTCATTTTCTGGATGTTGACTGCACCAAGTATGATTTCTTCTACACCATACGTGCAGATTCAAGCGTAGTCAGTGGCCCAAGTGCTGGCGGAGCAATCACTGTTCTTACTATATCTTTACTAGGAGATTATCCTCTAAAGCAGGACATTGTAATGACTGGAACCATAAATTCTGGCGGCCTTATTGGTCCTGTATCAGGTATAAAAGAAAAGGCACTTGCAGCCAAAGATGCAGGTTATACTACGATTTTAGTTCCTGAGTTTGAATTACCTAAACCTTTGGCAATGATCAATCTAACAAATAGCACTAACCAGACAGCCAATGGCACCAATATTGCTGAGCCTGATGACCTAGACGGAATCTCCATAATCAAGGTGTCTGCTATTGAGGATGCATTGTATTACTTTACAGGACGTCCATTCAATAATGAAACTATAGGTGAAATTGAGATTATGTCTGAGTATGGAAAGAGAATGCGCGGGTTGGCTTTTGATTTATGCAATCGTTCTCAGGCTCTCAATGCTACAATGCAAGAATCTACAAACCAAACAAGATTGAACTCATCAAATTCAAAGATTATAAATGCTCAAGCAGCGCTTGAACGGGATGATTATTACAGTGCAGCATCATTCTGTTTTTCATCTGGTCTTATCCTTAGAGAACTCCAACTATCTAATCAGACTGAGACTCAACTTAAATTCTTGGAAAGCAAAGTGCTCAAAGCGATAAATGGTCTGAATTCTGCAATTAACACGCTTGAACTAAAGACGCTTTCAGACCTAGAAACATACATCATTGTGGTTGAAAGACTCACAGAGTCCTCAGATTCATTGACAGAGGTGGATGAGACCGTCAATGGTTCATCTCTTAATGCAGAGACGGTGGCTTATGCAATGGAGCGCTTGAATAGTGCAGTCAGTTGGGCAAGATTGTTTGGAATGCCCGGCACGCCTCTGGAACTTGACAAGCGTTACCTAAAAGAAGCTTGCCTAAAAAAAATATCAGAAGCAGAAGAACGATTCAATTTTGTTGATCTATATGTATATGGTTTTAGTGTTAGTAGCCAGCAGGCTCTAAATAGGGCATACGATGATCTTAATAAAGGTAATTATGAAGCTTGTCTTTTCCGCGCATCAAAAGCTAAAGCAGAGGCCAATATTATTTTGAGTGGAATCACAATCCCAAAGGATCAAATGGACAATTATATAGAGAGAAAGCTTGAATCAACAAAAAAAGTCATTATCAGACAGTAGCAAAAAGGTCTTTTTCCGATTCTTGGGTACAGTTATTATGAGTATGCCAATAGTCTCAAGGACAGCGATGCATTCAGTGCACTCACGTTTTCTGAGTATGCATTAGAGATGAGTAATCTTGATATGTATTTTCCGAAGAAAGGCTGCTGCAAGTTTGGTGACTTTGAGCTAAGGAAAGACTATTTCTTTTCATACGTCTATGGTATGATTGTAGGATTTCTCTTCTGTTTAGTCCTAGTAGGACTATTGTACAGAAAGATTATTAGAAAGAATAAAAAACGCAAGAAATTAAGGTGATTATTCGAATTCACAGAATAGCTCATCCATCTCCCATTGAGTGACCTTCTTCTTGTTCAGAAGATCCATCTTCTTCTTTTTTCCTCGTTCTCCAACTACTGAGTCATATTCATACTCATCTTCATACACTATGGTTTTTTTAGATATTTTTGTTGCCATTTTCCTTACTGAGAATTTCATCTTCGAATGAA
>JAHJEM010000082.1 GCA_018825425.1 Nanobdellota archaeon
CACACATGAGCCTACAATACAAAACACCACAAGAAATATGGAACGAACTCACAAAACGGAACTAGTTTCGTAACCGGAACCAGTTTCGGGATAACACAGGAGGCAAGCCCGAGGGCAGGTATTAAAATTGCTGGATCTGCCCTGTATGGCGTTCCTTTTCCTTCAAAGAAATGGTGTTCTTCAATAAGATGAGGTAGTAATGTGGATAAAGTTGCGTACAGTGGGTCATTGCTTTGTTGTCGCTCGCGCAATTGGTCCAACTCTCTCAAATCATTTTCTGGCATATGTTTTTCCATCATATCTCGAGCAAATCCTGCAGTTAACAGTTCCATATTCATTCTGACCTTGTCCATATCCATATCTGGATCTGGTCTGATTATGTATCCTGAATTATTGCCTATTCTGCTACAGCCCCATGGGCAGCTTTGAGAACCTGCTGTAAAGATTCCAGATTCAACGTATATGAATCCGTTCTTCTCGACAGATGCCACATTCGCTCTATAATTTCTGTTCTTCCACCATTTTGCTACTCTGTTCTTATGCCAGACAGAAAATAGGCCTCTCACGCCATTAGCAATATCTGTATGTGTTGTTCCTGCGGCTTCTACAGTTTGCCAATCAGAATATATGAGTGGAACGAGCTCTTCATCTGCTCCGATAAATCCTTTGCTTGATTGATCACTCCAGGTATCAATACTATCTCTTGCTCCAACTTTTCCTGGTCTGAGCCTCTCTTCAAGAACAGCTAATGGAACTCCATTTTCAATTTCAGCAATCAGTCTTGGATCATCTATTGCATAAACCATTGTTTTCAACGAAGAGAATCCAGTTGTATAATAAAAACATTTGCTATTGGTTACTGCTATGTAGCAACATTTATAAGTAAAACTGTGTTATCTATCCACATGACAAAGGTACTTTTAGGTCTGGATACTGAAGTTCCATATGGTCCGAGGGCATTGACTGAAGAAGGACGTCATTTGCGAAGAGATAACCATGGTCTTATCGCTAGACTACAGGATATTACCAACAAGTTTGATGCAGGCAGAACATTTTTTATTTTAGGAGATTACCTAGAAAAAGCGGCTCAGGAATTAAGTCCTGAAATGTTAAGAAGACTTTTTGAGCCAGATAACCATCTAGTAGAAATTGGTCAGCACACATATAACCATGTAATTATTGCGCCCATTCCAACAAGACCTGACAGGCAACCTGTGACTAAGCTTGAACTTCAGGGACAGGTAATCAAGACAAACGGGCTCTTAAAAGATATTCTTGGAGCGGAAGTGATTGGAATAAGAACTCCTCTTGGATATGCAGGAGGTATTCCTGAAGCAGTTGCTTCAGATATTAAAGAAACAGGTTTGGTCTATGTTAGTTCAGATCTGAGATCTGCAGATGGTGGAATAAATCCACCTATAATGGAAGCAGGTACTTTACGTCAACCTAGAAAGTATACTTCTGGACTTGTAGAAATTCCTTCACATGGGTGGCAAGATACAGCTCTTACTGGTCAGTCAAAGACCAAAGGTACAGAAGGATATCCTCAATCAGTAGATGAAGCTATTTCATTTTATACTGGATTGATATCTGAAGCACACACTCTTGAGAATCAAACAGGACAAGAAATCAGAGTCGGTCTTTGTATGCATCCCTGGGCAATGTTACAATATGATCCTGAGGTAAAAGTATTAGAAGGCATACTTGAATTTACATCAGCAAGAGGATTTGATGTTGTTTCTTACAGAGAAGCATATGATAACTTTGAATGATGGATAGAAAGTCACCAGAACTTCAACATCTTCTTGACCTTCTTTTTCACAATGAGTTTCTGTAGTTTCTCTTCAGCATCTGGATCCTTATACTTCTTTTCTAGATCTTTGAACTCTTTTGTATGATGATAACTCCTTCCATTCTTGCTATGAAACTTGAGTTTCTTGTGTAGAAGTTCGTGATAGACAACATAATCCAGAAGGTTCTGGTCGTCTGCAAGTATTCTTGATATTGTTATGGTGTTGGTTGAGTAATCATATGAACCAAGCTTGAAAAATGAACTTCCACCCCACACAAGATTTGGTCTGTCCATTAATCCATTGAAATATTCATCATTGATCCGAACAAATGACTCTTCAAGATCAGGATCGCTTTTGTGAACTTGTGCAAACTTACTCATGTTCTTGATAAAGCTGTTGTACATGTCGATATTGTTTGTTGTTGCTTTCTTTCGAAACAACTTAAGGAGAAGGACTTGGATCAATCCTATCTGGATCTCTTCAGATACATCTTTCCAATCATGGCCCATGCGTACCTCTAGCAGGTTTCCACGTACACGGATGTTCCCATTGTATCCCTTAAAAGCGTGACTGTATTTTAATTGTGGTTGGTATTCCAACCTCTTTAAGGGAAAAAGTCCTTGATATGCGCGTTGTATCATAAATTACTCGCAAATTGACTAAGTTAAAAAACTTTTCACTTCTGCCTTCTATTCAATTCCCAAAACAATCCCTTTTTCATGATTAGTTCGTTATACGTTCCTTGCTCCACAATTCTCCCTTTATCCATTACAACTATTCTATCCATATTTTTCAAGGTACTCAGACGATGAGCAATGACCAGAAGAGTCTTGAATTTTCTATACTTTTCTATACTTTTCTGGATGCGTGCTTCGGTCTTGGAATCAAGAGAACTTGTGGCTTCATCAAGGATCAAAACAGGACTGTTCTTGTAGATTGCTCTGGCAATACCCACTCGTTGGCGTTCGCCTCCACTCAGTTTGTAACCTTTCTCTCCAATAAGTGTGTCTGCACTTTCGGGCAATCGTTTGATTACTTGGTCCAATTGTGCTGACTTTGAGGCGAGCCCAAATAAAGACATATCCATTTTCTGAGATGTTATGCATACATTCTCAATTAGACTGATGTTGAATATCTCTGATTCCTGAAGCACCACACTGAATTTTTCAATCAAAGAATTATGGTTGAATTCATTTATGTCAATTCCATCCACAGTTATTTTCCCTCTATCTGGTTTGTATAGTCCAAGCATAAGCTTGATCAGAGTTGATTTTCCACATCCTGATGCACCTGCAAACCCTATTTTTTCATTCCTCTGAATTTTAAGACTGAATCCTTTGAGCACACTCTTTTTTTTGTACTTGAAATTGATGTTTTCGAATTTGATTGCGCGCCAGTCCTTTGGAAAGTTAGCTCTGCTATCAACTGCAAGGGCTTGTTTTGGCAATAAATCCATAAGGCGTCCAACACCACTTTTATTCTCTATGTATTCGCTAATGCTTGTGGTATAGATATGTAGGGCACCATTCAATTTGCCAAAGTAGCTTGCAAAGATAACTATGTTTCCGACAGAAATTTCTCCTTTTGCAGTGTCAAGTCCAAGTAATAGAACAAAACCTGCGTAGCCTAAGGCAGACCATATCTTGATGGTCTTAAGTTTGAACTGGCTGGCATTTCTCTTTTTCATCCAGGTTGTGTGATATTCTGTCTCATAGTCTTTTGAATTCTGGTTTATTGTCTCTTTTAAGCCCAAGCTTTTTACTGTGAGCATGTTGCTTGCAGATTCATGAAGTTTTCCGCTTGCCTTTTCACGTTTTTCATTCAACATATTCTGCCAATACTGCACTTTCTTGTTATGATAATACTCTGCTAGAAAATACACTCCGGTAAATACTCCCACGTAAAGTAAATACTTGAAATTCATGGCACTTAGAAGAAATAATGTTGCAAAGATGCTTACAGCAACATGGACTCCTGAATTGGAGAAATCTTTAAGTGATTTAAAGAAGCTCTCGCCACCTGTATTTATTCTGTGTATCTTGGATCCTGTGTTTTCTTTCTCGTGCCACACAAGATTCTGTTCCATCAAAGCGCTGGTTGATTTGAGCCTGAGAAACTTTCTGCTTTCAGATGCAATTTCTTGCATGCGGGTCTTTCCATAAAAACGTAACCACACTTGAAAAATTCCAAGTCCGGCCATGATTGCTACTAATATGTAGAACTGTTTCAGAGATCCTTCTGAGTATTCTGTAAAAAAGTCGACTGTTTTACCGAGTGCATATACTATTCCAAAAGGTGCCAAGTCTGCAATAGCTCGCAATATCGTAAAAAAAAGAAATCTTTTCCTTTTTCCATCAAGAATATGCCAGATATCCTTGATATAGTTTCCCCATGTGTAATTTGTTACCTTCATAATCCTTAATAAGCAATCATACTATTTAAAAATAATCAATGTAAAATAACTATTTTGTAATAATTATTACAGAATACGGAAGTTTATATATGAATCGCTATCTTATTATTAACAAGAGGTGGAAAAACCTTATTTCTTAGTGATTTTCAATGAGTTAATTGTTTCAGGCTTAATTCTGCACTTCATACCGTAATATTGCTGCAATCTTGCCAATATCCCGTAGTTGAACTCCTTCTCGGGTCTCTGTAGAAATAATTGCGATAGTGCTTCCCATCTTCTCTGCTTCCTGTTCAAAATCCTCAATTGTTTGATCATCCAGGTCTTCAGATAGAAGAATAGTATCTGCTGTTCCTGCTTTGAGCTGTTCCATGACCTGTTTCTCACCATAAGTCACCATCTTCTCTTTGGTAGCAAGAAGATTAAAGAACTTGCCTACGATTTTTTTTTCTTCCATTACCTCTTCTTCAGCTAGAACATCTGAACTCTTGTCAAGCAATTCTTGTAGGCCGAATTCTCCAGTGTAACTAAGATCCTTTATTGCAATGATCTTTCTTTTCAGTTGGTCTGTGATATAGTTAGATGCAGCAAAATCATTCTTTGTATGGCCTGGGCCTCCAATAATGATGCCTCTAAGGTCTTTATTTTCAAGAAAAGCATCCTTCATCATGTCAGCAAGTTTTTTCATGAAATCTTTTGCAGCGCCCTCTCTCAACCGCTCAAATCGGGGAGCTGAATTATGGACAATTAGGCCATTTGCAATGAAATTCTGGCTCTCAACTGCAATGTCAACCAGAAGGAATACCCCTGGTTCCTCCTCAATACTCTTAATTTCCAGTTCCATTATCCTGTTCTCAGATTCCATGTGGAAGAGGATGTCACGTTTCTTTAGGTTGTCTGCCTTGATTTCAACAATCATACCTTCTTTTTTAACAAAAAATGTGTGATCTTTGCTTGCGTTGATCGTGATTTCGTCTGTTGTGCGGATTCTGAGAATGAATCGTTTCTCGGTCTGGAAGACGTCAAGGCATTCAGATTTAATTATTTCTTTTTTTTCAAAATCATAGCTTTTGAGTATATCGCCGATTTGAACATTTATGATACTTGTAAGTTTTCCATTATCGAGTAAGACTTTGGTTTCAGGATCTAGGCACTGTCCGCCGGCTCTTGTTTTGCCAGGCACAGCACTTGTGGCAGAATTAATTGGAAGGATGGTCTTACCCTTCAGAAGTGCAATATTTCCCTCCCTCTTATCCATTACAACCAAACCAAATATGTCCTTTTCCTCACACATCTCTGCAATGGGTTCAAGCACAAATCTTTTATCACAACGATAAAGCCTTTGCTTTAGCGGAATTGGTGGTTCTATACTCCAAACCTGAAAGTCTTGCTGGCCTTCTCTCTCTGAAACATTGCCTGAGAAGATTGCAAGTCCGTGTTCTGGTGTCCTCTTGAACAGTTTCAGGTGTTGAATCATTCGTTCTAGAGCACTCTGGACATTATCCCTTGTTGCTTTGCTTTTGATATTGCTTGCAGTACCCTGTTCTTGTTGTAAATGCTGGATTATCTTATTCATGTCATAATCCTGAGGAATATAAACTGATACAAGTTCGGTATGCCTGCCTGTGATCGGATCAAGCTCCTTTACAAACTGCTTTAGCTTATGCCTTTGAGCAGCAGTCATTTTCTTAGGTTTTTCTTTCATCTTATGTTGAACTAGATGTGTGTTTTTAAGCCTTGCTACTCCTTAACATGTTTTTTTGGAGAATAGCTATGGCAATTGACATGGTAAACAGAAGTTGTTTCGCTTAACTTTTCATGAACATGACCTGCATGCTCTGGGTGCACCTTATCTTTCCAATGACCTTTGCAATGAAAGTGTTTTTTCTTCTTCTGAAGATGTTTACAATTATTACAATGTGGATGTTCCTTAAGTTTAAGCAGCATAACTATCATTAATCACAGCGTAGTTTTTATATTTTTTGGACTTTTGGGACCATTCTTGCATTTTAAAGCAAACTTTATAAAATACCGTTTCTCCCCTCATTTTAATGGCTATTGCCTATTCGAGTGCGGTGGGTAGCTATGTGTTTGATGGTGATAAACTCATAGCTAAGGTAGAATTCAACATAGATCAATCTATGGAGTTTGCAAAAGCGCTTGTTGAGGGCAAGGATATTGAGCCTGAACTACGTTTGCGTAAGACATATAATGCAACTAAGGCAACTGAAAAAGACATCCCTCGAATTCGCGAGCTTCTATCAAGCAACAATTACATAAAACAATTGGCCAAGATTAATCTGCAGCTTACTGCAGACAAACTTCGTAATTCTGTTACAACAGATATGCTCATCATCAATGCCATCAATAATATCGAGGAGTTAACTAAGATTTCAAATACTCTTGCCAAAAGAGTGAGAGAGTGGTATGCTCTTCATCTTCCAGAAGCATGCGAACTAATTGATGATAATGTTGGATTCATAAAGGCAATTTCCAAGAAGACAAAACATGATTTGATGCGGGAATTAGGCATTAAAGAAAGTATTGGTGCTAAGTTTGAGAAAAAGGATCTTCAGCCGATATTGAGCTTGGCTGAAACAATTCTTGATCTACTGGATGAGAAACGACGCATGGAAATGTACTTGGAAGAAATCATGGTTGCATATTGCAGGAATATGACTGCGGTTACAGGATCTCTCATCTCGGCGAAGCTTATTAGAGAGGCGGGTAGCCTCGAGAGACTTGCAAAAACCACAAGCTCAACAATACAGATGCTTGGTGCAGAGAAGGCTCTTTTTAGACATTTGAAGAATAAGAAAGCATTGCCTCCAAAGCACGGCCACATAATCAATCATCCAATCATGTTAAGATCTAAGAAGAAAGATAAAGGTAGGATTGCCCGGTTTATTGCAGATAAACTTTCATTAGCAGCCAAGCTTGATTACTTCAAAGGTGAATTCCTCGGAGATAAGTTGCGTAAAGAAATGGAGGAAAAATTCCAATGAAAGCTTTTCCAAAATATCCTAACTTATATGAAAACGGTAGGTTTCTTTTCACTGCAAGTGCCTATCCTGGGACGTGTCATTTTGAGGAAAGAATTCGAAGAGAAGGTGGATTAGAATATAGGGAGTTTAGACCTGATAGGAGTAAGCTTGCCGCGGCTATTGCAAAAAATATCAGTCAGGTAGGTATTAAGCCAGGAAATAATGTATTATATTTGGGTGCAAGCCATGGATATACGCCCTCATTTATCAGCGATATGGTGGGAAAGCATGGTATGATCTTTGGAATTGATGTTGCTCCTCAAGTGGTAAGGAATTTGTATTTTGTTTCACAAAAACGAAATAATATTGCACCAATTCTAGCCAATTGCAATCATCCTGAATCTTATCAACACCTTATAGTACAATGTGATATTTTGTATCAGGATATTGCTCAGAGAAATCAAGTGGAAATATTCCTTAAAAATCTTCAATTTCTAAAAAAGGGTGGTTTTGGGATTCTTGCTATAAAGAGTAGAAGTATAGATGTTACAAAGAAGCCAAAACTGATTTTTAAGCAGGTGAGACTTGAAATGGAAAAGAAAATTACTGTTGTTGATTATCGTGAATTGGATCCATTTGAGAAGGATCATGCTTTGTTTGTCCTAAAAAAATGAAGGTGCCTTTCCTGCTGCATGGAAGAGAGAATCGTTATGAGAGACATGAGATTATTTTTCGAAAGTCAGGTCAGAAAAGAATATCCAAATCAAAAGTTTCCATAATCGGGTTGGGTGCATTGGGCGGTATTGTATCTACTATTATGGCTAGGGCAGGTGTAGGTCAGATTCAACTTATTGACGGAGACTTGGTAGAGTTTGTTAATCTTCACCGCCAGTTTTTGTACAATGAAGATGATGTGGGTCAGGCAAAAGCACTTTGTGCAAAAAAGAATCTTGAAAAAATTAACTCAGATATTAAGATTTCATATGATATCTTGGAAGTTGGTCCTAATAATATTGATAATGTATTGAAAAAAAAAGATTTGATACTTAATTGTACAGATAATCTATATGCGAGATTTGTAATAAATGATTACTGCAGAAAAAAGAAACTAAAATGGGTGAATGCTAGTGCAGTCAGGGATATTGGGTGCGTAATGAATTTTTACCATGATAAAAACAGCCCTTGCTACAGATGTCTTTATGAAAATAAGTCCAATGAGCTGAGTTGTGAAAACTCAGGAGTGTTAAACACACTTACTACAATGGTCGGAGCAATCCAGGCCAATGAAGCATTGAAAATATTACTTGGCAAAACACCAGAAAAAGATATGATAAGAATTACGTTAGATAGTATTGATAAGATAAAATTCAAAAGAAATCAGCACTGTCCATTATGTTCTGACAAGAAATTTGAATTCTTGGATGGTAAGAACAAACCAAGAATCAAACAGTCTGGAGGATCTGTTCATTTTTATGGCAGATCAATTAACCTAAAGACTATGCAGACAAAGTTAAAAAAGCATGGAAAAGTCGAGGACTATTCTGATTACTTACGATTTAACAACATCATTGCATTTCGTGATGGGCGTGTTATAATCCGTACTCAAAGTGAAGCAGAGGCTAAAGCATTATATTCAAAGTATTTCGGATCATTATAATTTTGTATCATTATTTTGTATCAGTATATATGGGGTGGTTTAATGGATGGATATTCGGGAAAGAAGTTCGTATGTGCTAGTGGAAATATTGGTGTGGGGAAGACCACTGCAACAGATTTGTTAGTTGAGATGCTTGGACTTAAGAAAAAAGAAGAGACTTGGCAGGACAATCCTTATATGCAGCAATTCTATAAAGCGGGCACTGCCAAAGGTGAGCTAAATCCTTGGGCTTATAGAGTCCAAAGAAATATGCTTTTTCGAAGAGTTTTGGATCATGACGACATTAACATGGCGACAGAGGACACTATTCAGGATAGAAGTCTATATGAAGATATGTTGTTTGCAGAGAACCAGTTTCGAATGGGTCTATGGACTCCGGAGGAATACGGCAAATATTCTGCCTTTGCTGCACTGTTACATCCGGAATTGCGAAGCCCTGATGCGATTATTTATCTCTGGGCCTCAGTCCCGACATTAAAAGAACGCATTAAAGGAAGACTTGAAGAGCCTGGACGAGGAGGCGAGGTAGACCTATTGAAGCCGGGCAATACGTACTTGGAGAGTCTTCAGAGCATTTACAATACTTGGTTCAAAGAGTATAGATTGGGACCAAAAATTCGAGTAGATACGGAAGTGTTAAATGTTAGAGATATTGAAGAGGATAGGCAAACATTAGTGACTGCAGTTCAGGCAATGCTTGCTGGCGATGCTCATGTAATTGATGGATTAGTAGGGGTGGAAAATGGACGTTAAGAATGCATATGTTGCAGTGACTGGAAATACTGCTTGTGGTAAAAGCAATATGGCAAGACTTCTTGTTGGAAAATGGGGCTTTGCTCATTATGAGGAAAGAGTTGACAAAGATGTTTTGGGTAAATTCTACACTGATATGAAAAGTATTGCAATAGAAACTGAAGTATTCTTTATAACAACGCGTGCAGAGGTCCTACTCAAGCTAAAGATCATGAAAGGCCTGTCTGTAACTGATTTTGCTTTTGGCGTTGATAGTAAGGTTTATGCGTTAAACCTATTGAATGAGGGGAAGCTTGCAAGGGAGCAGTATCAAAAGATACTAGCTGCGGAAAATGCTCTTCGACCTTTGATGCCTAAACCTGATCTGTTAATTTATTTGCGAGCAAACATTGATGTTGTTCAGGAAAGAATCAAGATTAGAGGACGCCCAGAAGAAGATAGCATGCTGACACCTGAAGGTGCAAAGTACATGACTGGTCTAGAACAACTTCATGAAAAGATGTTTGAGGAACATGATGGTCCGAAAGCAATCATACATACTGATAAATTGCTGCTTGTCAAAAAAGAAGGTGAGAAAGATCAAATAGATGAGACACTAGAATTCATAGAAGACTGTCTGCACAAAAAATACGAAGGGGAAGCATTTGAATTCAGGGAAAAGAATTAATGTGTTGCCGATTGATGCAGCATATATAGCAATAACAGGTAATATTGCTTGTGGTAAGAGTAATCTGGCTAGGCACATTAGTAATTTCTGGAAATTTAATTTCTACAAAGAGCCGTTAGATCATGATGTACTATCAAGATACTATGCAGACATGGCTACGTATGGCTTTGACACCCAGGAGCATTTCATCCTGTCCAGAGCAGAACGTCTAAAAAAAATTGATGTTATTGGTGGATACTCTGTGACGGATTTTGCATTTGGTGTTGATTCGCAAGTGTATGCACTGTTTCTCAAGCAGAAAAAATTGCTTACACGTAAACAACACACTCGCTTGGTTGAACTTGAAGAGGGTATAGGAAGGGTATTGCCAAGTCCAGATCTATTGATATATCTTAGAACTGGAGTGGAGACTCTGAAGGATAGGATTCGCACGAGGGATAGAGATGTTGAGCAGGATTTACTTACGCCTGAGCGCAAAGATTATTTACCAGGGCTGGAAAAGAATCATGAACGGATGTTTAAAAATCATGAAGGAAAAAAGGCAATCATCCAGACAGACGAGCTTGCTCTTGTTCCTGATTTCAATAGAGGTAGTCCTAGACCAACTAATCTAGAAGAGACCTTATCATTTATTAACGAATGTCTGCATAGAGAATATTCTGGAACTCCATTTATGTTTGTTAAATCATATGGATAGTATTGTTGAAGACTCGTTGAATCTCAATGATCGTCGTAATGTTCTCCTGTTTGGCGTCCAGAATCATGATAGCAAGCAATGTTTCCTGTGAGTGCATTTAATTTTCTCTCTGCATCTCTGTTCATCTGACTTATAGGAATCTGGCGTGATGTTGAATCAATGGCTGTCAAATTATATTTGCCTGCAAGGATGTCTTCAACACACGTGGAATCGCCCATGCATGGTTTTGGGCAGCAAGCGATTCCTACGATATCATCTTCTGCAAAATATCTGAATTGCTCCATTTCTCGTGCCATTGGACTTGGGGTTTGTTCTGATAACGCAATATTTACATCAAATCCAGGTCTCCACATACTAGTACCATAGGTTCTTGCCAAAAAAGCTGCATCCACCCGATCAATACTTTGCCAAGTATCCATAGCTCTGCTAAAATTATGTAGGTATTGGGAAAGTACTTCCGAGTTTTCAGGATCTCGGATAGTTGCTACAACATTTTCAATTACTTCTGCGGTCTTTGCACTGCCAGGAGAAACCCTGTCTGCAATATTTGCAAAATGGACTGTGGTTCCAGGTCCATATTGGCTAATGGACCAAAGCATGACACCTGGTTCCATACCTAACGCTGATAGCTCGTTATAGTATTCTGAGGCACCAAGTATATTCATGCCAAAATCTTGTTGCAAAGAAAGAAACACCTCTCGCACTTCTACGTCCAGAGGTATAGTATCTATAGTATCAATTTTCATTTTCCCTCCCTTAAACCACATTCGAATATATTTCGGATTGGCTAAACACTATTTAAGTTTTATTATGTGGCCTATTTATATATTTTCGCAATATTTTCGAAGTTTTTGGACCTCTGTTTCTCAGGTTTTTATACAACTGCTTAGTAACAACAAAATCGAAACATTTTTAAAGCGTTCTTCACTATCCAATGACAATTTTACTCTTAAATCGAGTCAACACTCAATTTTTGTTGAAAATGTAGGCTCGCAGCAAGATCGATTTAAGAGTTCCAGAAACTTTGTCCTGTTGTATATGGCGAGCAGATAGATTAAGACAAAGTTTCAGTTAAGTGAAAGTTGGGATAATCATGGGAAAAAAAAATAAAAATTTTCTGGAAAGTATAGTTGACGGTGCAATAGGTTTAGTTGCAGATGTAGTAAATAAAACACCCAAATGGGTTGCAGCGCCTCTGGCATTCTTCGCAACCGAAGCGGTTGTGGATTACATGTTTAATCCGGCAGAAGCACAAGCCAAGCCTCCTGCTGCAGATTGTTCAAAACCAACACCTGAAGATCTTAAAAGAAGAACTCTTCAAGATACTCATGATAGGGTTATTGTGCCTGGTTTTACGATTACAATTGATGGGGATACTGATTCTGTATATGTCAGTGAGCGACTTCAGGCAAAAAAAGCATGTCTTGATGACAAAATCTCATTTTCTCCAAAGGATGTTCAATTTAACCTACCTGCTGATATGGTTCATGCAATAGGTGATCCTGTTGTTTATATGGTCTGGGATCAAAAAGATGGAATCCCTGTACGAAATTCTGGGAGAAGATGGATAAATGGTACAACACCTCGAGAAGCAGGTTTACTTCCTGACCAGGAATATGCTTACGGTGGAGTTGCATTATGTGAAGATGGCACGCATAAAGGGATCGCTTTCGGACCCTTTTTTCCAGAAGACTGTGATCCTTGTCCTCCTAATCCACCAGAGGAACCTGACAAACCACCACTTTTTATTCCTCCAACAGACGCAGATGTAAGTTTAACTGCGATTCCATTCTTCAAATGGTTTAATGGACAATTTAATCATGAGACTGCAGGTTATGTGGTTCATGATAAAGACACTGATTGTCTTGGTGCTGTTCATCTAAGAGGAGAAGTTGAAGGAGAGAATTATGAAGTTTCTGTGATGTATACTCATGAAGATGTATCTGGTACTGATACTACACCATACGGTGTTCATGATTCTCATGTTGATCACAATCAGCTTGCACTAAGAGCAGACTATTCCTTTATGCATCTGCCTTTGGGATTTGACTTGATGGCAGGATTGGAATATATTTGGGGTGGTAGAACAACTCAGGTTGATGACAGAACGTCAGAACTAAGTGAGTCACGCCAATCAATATATGGGGGCATAGGTAGAGAAGTCCTAGGGACTGACCTTACTGCTGCAGGTGGAAGAGTTGAGGGAGTAAATCGGCCAAAAGGAGTTGGCAGAAATATTGTAGACAGAGGCTGGACTCTTGTTGGAACTGCTGATGCAGATATTGCAAGTTCAGTAATTTCTGGAGTTGAAGCCAGAGTATCATATTTTAACATGGACAGAGAACAAGATGGGTATGGTATTGCAACTGATACCAAACGCATTGAATCTCAGGTATTTGTAGAAGGACCTTCATGGAATAGTTTTAGTGTAGGTGCCTGGGGCGGTCTTGATTGGTATTCGGCAACCGCAAGTAGAGATGGAGAGAAATTATCAGATGTTCATTCAACCTCTCCGGGTGCAGGAATAACGTTTACATACACATTTGGAGGAGAAAATGAATAAGACTTTTACAATAATCATTTCAATACTTTTAATCCTGCTTACTGCAGTTGTTGCTGTTAGTGCAGATGAGCCATGCTGGATATGGAATGAAATAGAATGGCTAATTGATTCAGATTGCGATGGAATTCCAGACATCCTAGAACCAATAGAAGACGTAACATTGGATGCTCAGCCAAATCCTGCAATGGTTGGTGAACATGTCACTTTGACTTGCGAGGTTGAAGAGGGATATGGTCCGTTTCATTTTGAGATCCGTTCAGGAGATGGTGGAATTTACGAGACAAATACTGACAATAGGGTTTGGAGTCATGGTCATGAATATGATGATGCAGATAATTACAATGCACGTTGCATTGTTACAGACTCAAAACCGCAGACTGTATCTGATACTGAACTTGTGGTTGTTGAAGAAGAACCTTTTGATCCTCTAGATGTCTCACTTTCTGGTTATCCTACAAGCGGTGTTGCTCCTCTTGATGTAAACTTCGAGTGTGATGCAACTGGTGGAAGCGGAGATTATACTTATTATTGGAATTTTGATAATGGAAATGGATATGTACTTGGTGGACCAGATGAACCATTTGAATTTGTCAATGAAGGAAACTATGATGTTCGTTGCAAAGTGGTTGATGGATCTGAAGTCGAGTATAGTAACTATGTATATATTGATGTTGAAGAGGAACAAGATACTCTTGAGGTCTTGCTCTCTGGTTCTCCAACCAGTGGTTATGCACCTCTAGACGTTGCTTTTGAGTGCGACGCAACTGGCGGAACCGAACAGTATTCATATTTTTGGCAATTCGAGGAAGGTCAAGCTTATATTGCAGGAAGTGCAGAAGAAGAACATGAATATGATGAAGAAGGAACATATAGGGCAAGATGCAAGGTTGATGATGGTCAAGATGTAGTTACCAGCAATTATGTTGTAATTGATGTCGAGGAAGATGAACCTGTTAATGAGCCTCCTTATTTCACTGAAAACATTCCTGATCAGCACATTGGATGCTACGCTACATTTGACCCTGTTTACTTCAGTCAGATTGTAGCAGATGATAATCCTGGTGATGTTCTGGAACTTGATGTTGAACGTGTCTCTGGTAACATTGATTTTACATTTAATGGTGCAACAGTATATATAACTAATCCGCATGCAAATAGAAATGGAAGACTTCGATTCACTGTATCTGATGGTGAGTTATCTCTTAGTCAGACTGCTGATTACAGTGTGACCTGTGATGAACCAGATCCATTGGATGTATCATTATCTGGTTCTCCAACCAGTGGTTATGCGCCTCTTGATGTTAATTTTGAGTGCCAGGCTAGTGGTGGTAGTGGCAATTATGATTATTATTGGAATTTTGATGATGGCAATGGCTATATTTCCGGTAGTGATGATATGCAGCATGAGTTTGAGGATGCTGGTGAGTATAATGTCAGGTGTAAAGTAGATGATGGAAATGAGATTGAGTATAGTAACTATATTGAAATTGATGTAGATGAAGAACCTCAACCAGAAGATCCACAATTCATATATGATCTGTATGATCAGAGAAAGAGTTGTCATCAAAGCTTTACTACAATTAACATTGAACCTATGGTTGACTCAGGAGATTATGATTTTGATGAGTTGATTTTTGATGTGGATTATGATGATATCTATGCTTATATTGATAATGATAGGTTGTTCATTGAGAATCCAGAAGAGAATGTAGAAGATGAAGTAACTCTTATACTTAAAGATCCCTCTGGAGTCGAAAAAGACAGAACCACAGCCACTTACGAGGTGTATGGATGTCAAGAACCAACAGATCTGACTGTTGATCTGGATGCAAGTCCTACATCAGGAGAAGCACCACTCTATGTTGAATTTACTTGTGATGCACAAGGCGGAACAGGTACATACACTTATGAATGGGACTTTGACGAGGGTCATGGTTTTGTGACAGGACCTCGAAATAATCAAAATACTTACAATTCAGAAGGAAACTATCATCCAAGATGTAGGGTACATGATGGTGAAGACACTGTAACAAGTGAATCTGTTGCCATTCAAGTGACTGATGAACCTATCACACTTGATGTTGACCTATCTGGCTATCCAACCAGGGGTACTGCACCGCTTGATGTAAGTTTCGAGTGCCATGCCAGTGGTGGTAGTGGAGATTACGACTATTACTGGAATTTTGATCAAGGTGCAGGTTATGTTTCTGGCAGTGATGATGAGCGGCATGAGTTTGACGAGCCTGGTAATTATGATGTCCGATGCAAAGTTGATGATGGAGATACAGTCAGTTACAGCAACTATGTAGAAATTACAGTTAACGAACAGGATCCTGATGATCCATACTTCAGATATGATCTTGATCCGCAGAGAAAGAGTTGCTATCAAAATTTCAATCCAGTAAATATTGAGCCTATGGTTGACTCGGGTGATTATGATTTTGATGAGTTGATTTTTGATGTGGATTATGATGATATCTATGCTTATATTGATAATGATAGATTGTTCATTGAGAATCCAGAAGAGAATGTGGTTGATACAATCACAATTATCCTTAAGGATCCTCAAGGTCATGAACAAGATCGTACACGAGCAACATTCGAGGTCTATGGATGTGAAGATGATCCAGAAGATTTGAGAGTAGATGCAGATGGAAGTCCTCGAAGCGGCGAAGAGCCATTAAGGGTCAGGTTCACATGTGATGCTCAAGGCGGCAATTATCCTTATGATTATGATTGGGATTTTGGAGATGGTAAGACTTCTTCAACCAAGAATCCAACTCACATATACGAACGTGATGGAAGTTATACTGCAACTTGTACTGTTGAAGATGAAGATGGTGAGATAGATAGCGACAGTGTCAGTATTCGCGTGTATGAAGAGGAAGAGGATGAGGACGATGATGACGAATGCAGCTGCAGAGACTTTTATCGGAAAATCGATACATGGGATGAGTATTACAGATGGTTTGATAGAAATATGGATCATGATTGCTATTACTATTACAAGCGATGCAGAGATCTAGACTATCTTGATGACTATTATGACCATTACGAGGGGTACTATGTTGATTGGTTGCCATACCAGCCCCCAATATATGACTTTGAGCCACAACCAGCTGAGCCAAACACTATGTGTGATTCATATGACCGAGTAACTCATAAGACTCTTCCAGATTTTGATTGCGATAGTATCCCTGATGATAGAGATAATTGTCCTGTAGTTCCAAATCTGAATCAGAAAGACTCAAATGTCAATGGAATCGGTGATGTATGTGACTTGGCGCTTACCTTGTTTACAATAACTCCACAAGAAGTCGGTGCAGGAAG
>JAHJEM010000083.1 GCA_018825425.1 Nanobdellota archaeon
CCGATAAGTCGGTAGCCCGTTCTTTGAAAAAAGTCCAGTGCTTGTTGATTATTCCAATAAACCGATGCATTAGAAGATGTGGCTCCTCTTTCACGTAGCAATGTCTCAACTCTTGCTGTGAGTTGTCTACCTGCTCCTCTTCTTTTTGCATAAATGTGATCAATAGTCCCAATTTGGGGAACATGCCCCTGTGATCCTACAACAAAACCCATTGCCTCAGAGTCACCCTCCATATCTAAAAGCACATTATATTTGTCTAATTTGCTCCAAATCCTACTAATTCTTTCAGGTGAATATGGTCTTCTTTTAGCCCACCCTGCTAAATAATTATTATCATATTCTAACATGAGTTTAAGAAACAACTCTAATCCGCCAGGCACTTCATCAATTGTAAGTATCACTTAATAGAAGAATGATGAATCTCTTTTAAAAATTATGAATGGACCTAAAGCATCCAAGATTTGAGCTGATTTTGTGATTGAAGATATTAAGGATATTTTGAGATTTGTATAGTGTTTTTCCAGCGTTGCGCGGATATTAGCAAGCAAGCCTAGAGAAGTAGGCTAGCCTACTTCTATTATGTAAGATAATTCTTGCTGTTACTTGGCTTAGTATAGAAGTACTCCTTCTCTTTGTAATAATCCCATACTTTGTCTTAAAACTTGAATGGAAACTCTCAGTGTGACTTCTTATATGATACTCTGTTAGCCATCCCATAACATCAAGAAAAAGCTCCATATACATCAATTTCCACGCAAGATCACCATTCAAATTATTGTCTTTCTTTGGAAAGACATAGGGAACCATGTCTTTTTCTGCTATCTTCCTTACAAGTTCTCTGTCATTAAAGCCAGCATCTAATCTCAGGCTATCTCCATATACTCCCTCTATCAGTTTATGCATTGCTCTGCACTCCTGTTCTCCGCTTATATCAAAAGCCTGTACAATCTCTCTTGAATCAACAATGCTTGTCATATATTCTCCTGTCTTTTTATTGCTCTCATAGTTTTGTTTCCTGCTGGTCTCAAGACCAGTTCCATCTCCACTCAGTTTGCCATCAGAATCTTTGGTTTTATCAAAAACCTGTTTTATTATATGGAGCACTTCTATCTTATCATAAGCATCACCTATTGTACGATCGTCTAGCTTTTCTCGTATCTCTAAGAACGGGCTGATGATTGCTAACCATCCTTGAGCACTTCTTTCTGTAAGGCCAAGTGCTTCACTGGCAAGAATTGCTTTGGCTAATGACCTGGGATTGGTAAGGGGCTTACCAACTTTCCCTTTCAGGGATAGTGTTCCTGCTTTATCTACTGTACTACGAATAAACTCCAGTGTATCTTTGGCTTCTTCAATTTGCGAGAGATTGTATTCAGGCCAAGAAATTGGCCTTTGGTCTTCTGGCTCATAGAAGTCTTTCTCTCTTAAGAGAGGAACCATCCGTCTGAATTCTTTGTTTGGTAGTTTAGGCATATAGATCACCTCAAAGAATATATGCCTAACTACTATTTGCTTTTTTCTATTCTACAGAATAGAAATATTTATATAGTATATATGCCTAATCGTTTTTATGATGGTATTCATAAGAAAAAAGAAGATTAAAGGTAAAACGTATTATTATATTGTAAAAGGGGTGTATGATTCTAAAGGCAAACTTAGCCAGAAGGTAGTTCGTTACTTAGGAAATGTGGAAAATATACTTAAGAAATTCGATTTTTGGGATGAACATCATTAATATCCGCGCAACGCTCAACTCTCCGAAAGATATATATAACTTGCTTTTCAAGACAATGTTTATTAATCGACACGTTTAAATATTAGTTCTTCTCTTGTTCAGCAAGAGGTGAACTACATTGTTTCAATGCAAATACTGCAAGAAGCCTTCTGCAATTAAACGAGGAGTGAAGAAAAACAAGAGTGGATGGATACCACGATTTAGCTGTACTAAGTGCGGTCGATGGTTTGTTAATCGAAAAGGTCTTGAAAACTATAGGCATAATGCTGAAGTAATAACTGTAGCACTTGACCTACGGGCTAAAGGTCTTTCTTTATCAGATGTAGTTGATCACTTAGACCAGCACCATAGAATAAAAGTCACAAGAAAAACAATTCTTGACTGGCAGAAAAAATTTGGGAAGAAGCTGAAAAG
>JAHJEM010000084.1 GCA_018825425.1 Nanobdellota archaeon
ATATATCAACTCTTCAGAAAACCAAAGCGCACACCTATTGGATTGGGCAAGATTTCCATATCTGCCTTATTTGGAGCAGTGGGCACAATGCTAATTTTCACCGCAGTATCCTTAGCAGCCGCATCCAAGATCTACCCCATAGGCGGGTCAACAGCAGTATTCGCATTCATCATTGGCACATTGTTTCTGAAAGAAAAATCCACCTGGCCAAAGGCTTTTGGTGTATTGGCTGTCTTCATTGGTATCTGGCTAACTTCTATGTGATTTTGCGTTTGCACAAAAAGTTTAAATAAGACAGTACTAAAAATAATATCATGAACGGAATCGCACACTTTTTCCTTACATACTTCGTCCTTAGTTTCTTTGTATATGACCTTCAGAAGTTTGTTATCCCCGTCTTCATTCTCTCTATAATTCTTGACATAGACCACATTCCTGGACTGATTCGCGAACTGAAACTGAGTACACACCATTGGGAAGGCCTCAATGCGATAAAGAACACTCGTTGGGTAAGGACAGGAGTAGAAGAACCAATTGGAATCATCACGATAGAAGCCATCCTAGCCACACTATTAATCTATGGAGTGCATCATCCACTTATTCCAATAGCTATGTTCTGTATTGCATTCCATTGGCTGGTGGATTTCCTTACTGTAAACACAGCACCATTTACTCCTGTGTCCAGGCATATTGTTAACCTATTCTTCAAGACCAGAAGGAGCAAGGTGACAAAGGAAGTAATCATCACATTGGCGGGCGGAATACTGTTTTTTCTTGCACATACAGGTTATTTCTAATAAAAACCATTTTTTGTTGTCCTATAATAGTGACAGAACTTCTTCCTCTATTAAGTATGATAATCAATAAAAACCCTAACTGAGTTCAAGCTAACGGCAACTTTGTCCTTGATTGATTTGCACGTCATACCCCACCCTGAAGGGTGGAGCATTACGGACTTCCAATATCCTGACAAAGTTTCCGAAACACTCAAATCAAGCTCGCTGTGAGTACACCTATCCCACCTAAAAGAAGGAGGTTTGGCTTGATTTGAGCGTATCTTCGGCTCAAATTTTCCGGAAAAGTAGTCACAAAATATATAAATAACCTATGAAAGAAAAGGTGACGAAATGAGTGATTGTAATGCATAATGTAACAGAAGAACATTTGGAAGTCATTTGCGTTCGATGCAACACTAAGCACGAAAACATGTGGGAAGATGAATGGTCAAAGAAGCGACACTATCGCGAGACTACCTGTTCTAAATGCAACTATAGAACTAGAATACCATCAGAAATAGCCACAAGTAGTTTGCATCACTAACATTTTCTTTTAGTCCTTTTTGCTTTCTTGACTGTTTTCTTTGCAGTCTTTGCTGCCTTTTTAGCCTTTAATACATCATTTTCTAGTGTGACTATGTGTTTCTCTAGCTTTTTCTTGTGCTTCTTGGCTTCAAACATTGCTTTCTTGGCAAATCTCTTACCTTCTGCTTCTGTAATATTGTGGGTTTTCATCAATCTCTTCATTTCTTTCTCAACCTTATCCTTTGACAAGAGTGTAACTCCAAGACCAAGCAAGAAAGCCTTTCTCAGTGTTTTATCCATGAACTATCACCTCAATTAATTATTTATCTCAACCTATTTAAATTTTATCCTATCCATAACAGAAGTATATGCAACATCAACTAACAATGCAAGTGCAATGAGCAATATTACAAATGCATAAGTTCCATTAACAGGAAGAACTATTGCAAAGCTAATAAGAAGCGCAGCAATCACAATACCCATTACAAGCCTATTAGTGCCATGTGAAATCACAGTCTGAAGCTTTCGAGCATCCTTCTCTATGTTAAGAAGTCTATCCTCAAGCAAATCCAGTTCTGATAAGAAATAATTGGTTTTCTGAGGAACATCCATAATGAACTTCGCGAGTTTTGGAGTGCTTCTTCTAACATCTCCAAAAACTTTCTTAAAATCATATTTTGAAAGAACCAGTTCTTTGACAAACGGTTTTGCTTCTTTTGCCAAACTATATTCTGGATAAAGCTGCTTTCCCACACCTTCCATTGTAACAAATGCTTTTCCAAGCAAAACATAATCCTTGGGAAGCTTGATATTGTTTCTCTTAGCAGTGTGAATAGTTGAAAATACCAATTCAGATAGACTAGTTGCCCACAACTCATTATCAAAATATTTTCCCATTATCGCGGAAACATCCTCTTTCAATACGGCTCTATCCACTTTATATGATACTAAGTTCATATCAATAAACGCATCCACAACTCCATCAAGATCTTTGGAAATCAGTGCAATGAATAAATCTGAAAGACTCTTTTTTAGCTTTTCAGAAAGCTTCCCAACAATACCAAAATCCAAAAATGCCAGCTTTTTATTGTCTGTAATAAAAATGTTTCCTGGATGCGGATCAGCATGGAAAAGCCCATCAATAAATACCTGTTTGAACATAGAATTAGCAAGGTCCTTGCCAAACACTCTCTTCTCTGGCTTGGTCAATCTTTTTTTCAAGAGATTTGTCCCATCAATAAAATCCATAGTCAATACTCTTTTGGTTGAAAATTGTGAATGAACATTAGGGATTATTATGTGTGTTTTTAAGAAATTTTCATAGAATCCCTCTATGTTTTTTGCTTCAACATTGTAATCTAACTCGTTCTCTGTATACATTCTGAACTGCTCAAATATCTCCATTGGATCAATGATATCACTCTTGATCTTTTTCTTTAGAAGCTGTGCCAGATAGTACATCAAATCAAGGTCTGTTCTCATTACCTTTTCAATATCAGGTCGCATAATCTTGATTGCAACCTTATGGTCATTTATCTCTGCAGCATAGACCTGACCAATTGAACCTGAAGCAATAAGCTTGCCAAGCTTAATCGACTTGCTTGAATGTTTGAGTTCCTTGTGAAGTGTCTGTTTTGCAGTTATATCAGAAAACGGCTTGACATGATCTTGCAATTTTGAAAACTCTCTACAATATTTAATAGGAACCAAGTCCGGTCTAAGAGAAATAAGCTGTCCCAATTTGATAAATGCACCACCTAACTCTTCCATTGCAAGTCTTAAATTTTGTGCACTAATTTTTTTCTTGGTCTTTTTGTGACCAATAAGATCAGAAAAACCATACTTCACACTAACGCTAAGAATATTCCTGCATCTCTTTGCATCTGCAACCCCCCTGGGAATGCTAATCATAGTCCTCCCTAATCCTGATGGATATAAAAAGATGTGTTATTATTTCGTAATGAAAACCAGTTTGCATTACATTTTACGCTATTACCCTAGAAAACATGCGTATCATGATTTTTTTTCGATTCTGAGTTGAATTACCCGATTCTCTGCAACATCCTCTACAAACAGATGAAAATCTTCATGCTCAACTTTCTCTCCTATTTCAGGAATGCGACCAGTCTTATGCAATATGAAACCCCCAATAGTATCAAAGTCATCATCTGCATGAATCTTCATCTTGAGAGTTGAGTTAATGTCATCAATATCAGTTTTACCGTTTACCTGCCAAACATCTTTGGATTTCTTGATAATATGCGGCTCCATCTTATCTGTCTCATCCATTATCTCTCCTACAATCTCCTCGAGAACATCCTCTAATGTGACCAGCCCAGCTATACATCCATGCTCATCAACAACTATAGCCATTTGCTCTTTTCTTTTCTGGAATTGTCTGAGAAGATTGCTTATCTTCTTGATTTCAGGAACAAAATATGGTGTCTTCATAATATTTCCAACACCTATCCTTTGTGCATTACCTAAATATTTCATCAAATCCTTAAGGTATACTATTCCAACAATGCGATCTCTGTCCTTCTCAAATACAGGTAGCCGCGAAAGCTTTCTCTTCTTGATTATTGAAAGTGCCTGTGCAACTTTAGTCTTGGAATCAATCATAATCATATCTGTCTTTGGCGTCATGATTTCACTCACATTTGTGTCGTCGAATTCAAAGACGTTCTTAAGAAGGGTCTTTTCCACCTCTTTTAGGCTACCCTCTTCTTCTGCTTGGCTAATCATATGAAGGATATCCTCCTCTGTCACAAGCCTTTTTTTGGATTTTATTCCCATAACCTTGAATAATCCTGTTCGAATCAGATCCAGAACATAAAGAACAGGTTTAAGCACAACACTCAGATACCATATTGGCATTGCCACTATACGGGAAACAGATTCGTTTTTAACTGTAGCAACACTCTTTGGAGTGATTTCTCCAAAAATCAATATGAGCAATGTCATGACACCTGTTGCGATACCTATAGCATAATTGTCAAACATCTCAATCATGATAGCAGTAGTGATTGCAGAAGCTGCAACATTTACAACATTGTTACCTATAAGAATTGTCGCAAGCATACGATGAGGATTCTCTTTGAGCTTATGAACATAGATTGAACTCAGTTTCTTGTTTGCAATCATCTGTCTCACACGAATCCTAGAAAGACTTACCAATGCCACTTCTGCTCCTGAAAAAAATGCAGAGAGGGCCAATAGAATCATAAGAATAATAATTTGTGAACTTAGTTCCATACGTTATAACACCTTATAGTAAACGTTTAAGATATTTGATATATAAAGTTTGCGCTGGAGTGAGGGTGGTTTATTGTACTCACCCTCCCACCCCAAACCACAGGCCCGCGCAAATGTCAATCGTGAAGGCAACAACACTAGCGGCCGACGAGCAAGGTCCTCGCCAACTCTTCGAGTTGTCGGGAGTTTGTATCTGCTTACGCAGCTCCAAACGGACGGCTGAGTGGAACACATTGAATTATCTTCAAACAATCCCATTCACATGCTCTGCCTCACTCAAAAATCTCTCCTTTGCAAGTTCATCAATAATATAGTATACTTGCTTGCTCCTAATCCTGAACTTGTCATCAATTATCTCTAGGAATTCTTCAATCTCCTTAATGTTTTTAAATATGCCCTCAACCATATAATCATAACCCGAATTCACCTTATAAAGAGAGTTCACATTAAAATGTTTAAGAAGATAATTTTGTAGGTTATCCTTCTCTCCCTTTTTGACCCTGAGCAGAATATTAGCAACAGTACTATAACCAAGCATATTAAAATCCAATATACATGTGTGCCTTCGTATAAGCTTCTGATGCTTTAACTTTTCATGAATCGTACTGATTGGAATATCAGTCTTAGCACTGAGTTCAGTTAGGGTTGACCTACCACTTTTTCGCAGGTTTGATATCAACAAAAGCTCTTTTTTACTGAAATGTTGCTTTCCAAACATTTTATCACCTCAATTATGAGATAGTAAGAGTATTAATATGGATTCTCCAAGAAAAACCGAAGAGAATGCGGTGAAATCACAAAGAATCCGGAACAAGTCGGAATTCAAGTATAAGAAATTTTATATATTATATACAATTAATCCATATTATGAAAATGTACAACGAAATGGCCAAATATGTTGATTTGACGTATTCTACAAAAGATTACGCCAAGGAAGTCAAATTCATAACAGACATATTCAGGAAATATCAAGCCAAGCCAAAGCTGATCTATGATGTGGCTTGTGGTTCAGGCAATCACAGCAAACTATTGATTGCAAAAGGGTATAGAGTCATAGGTGTTGATTCAAACAAAGGAATGCTAAAATTAGCCAGACAAAACGTTCCAAAAATGCCTGTCTTCCAACAGGACATGAGAACTCTCAATATAAAGGAGAAAGCGGATTGCATAATCACTATGTTCAATGCAATAAACCATCTTACAAGCTATACTGATTTTGAACGTATGCTGCGCGCATATAAAAATAACCTGAATGAGGGAGGCTTGATCATATTTGACACAATGTTCGATCAGCGCAACTGGCATAAGGAATTTTGGAATTCAAAGACAATAAAGAAGGGGAATTTGATAATAGGAAAAGTTGATAGGAGCTACAGACAGAGCAAAAACAGGGGTTTTGTTCACCAAGTCTATGTAATTTTTGAAGGCAAACAGAAGAAGTGCAAGATAATGGAAAGCAAATACAATAATTTCATCTATGAATTACCCAAAATGAACAAAATAATAATGAAGTTGGGATTCAAACACAATATTTACTATAATTTTTCAATCACAGCTAAGAGAACTTCTGGCTGTTTTTATCTATTTGTTCTACAAAAAGCTTGATTTGGCATACTCACCAACACATTTTTAAACTTCAAAGTTCCAAAATACACACATGCCATTAACATTAGTATACATACCTTGTCCCTCAGAGGACAATGCAAGAGAGATTACACGCCATCTTCTAGAGAAGAAAATCATTGCTTGTGCAAACCTTTTCCCTATCCGAAGCATGTTCTGGTGGGAAGGCAAGATTGTCGATGATTATGAGCATGTTATTGTTGCCAAGACTACGAGCTACGCTCTGGTCAAGAAGGAAGTAGAGAAGATTCATGAATATGAAAAACCTTGCATTCTAAAGATTTCTGCTGAAGCCAACAAGAAGTATATGGATTGGGTTAAGACGCAGATTAAGCTGAAATAGGGCGAAATACGGCCATCTAGCCCACAACCTTTTTAAATAGTCCATTATTCTCAAAGCACATCATATTTAGAGGTATACAAATGGAAATGCAAGAACCAAACTCGAAATTCATCAAGCTAAGATGTCCTAAATGCAAGAATGAGCAGATAACCTTTGGTAAGGCTGCAACAAAAGTCAACTGTCTTGTATGTGGAAAACCGTTAGCTGAGCCAACTGGAGGAAAAACCAGATTCAAGGCTAGAATATTGGAAGTTTTAGACTAAAAATGCTCTATCAAAAGACTGGATATCCTGAAGAAGACGAAATTGTGTTGTGCACTGTCAAGAACGTGCAGTACCATAGTGTCTTTGCAGACATGGACCATTATGGTGGCAGAACAGGAATGATCCATATTTCTGAAGTTAGTCCTGGACGAATTCGAAACATAAGAGATTTTGTAGTTGAGGGTAAGAAAATATTCTGCAAGGTTTTACGAATCAATGAGGAAAAAGGATATATTGATCTTAGTCTAAGACGAGTAAACGAAGCCCAAAAAAGACGAAAAAATGATCAGATTAAGCAGGAACAAAGGGCTGAGAAGATACTTGAAGCCTTTGCCCAACAGCATAAACTCAAGCTCCAGGATTTATATAAAGACGTCTCAACGCCCATCTTTGTGGAGTATGAATACATTCACGAAGTGTTTAATGAAGTTGTTGAAAACAACTTTGATCTCACAAAACTTGGTATTAAGAAAGATATTGCAGAGCCTCTGACTGCTCTAATAAAGGAAAAGATCAAGCCCAAAATTGTGGAAATTGGAGGTGTCTTGATTATTAAGACTTATGAAGAAGGCGGCGTTGAAGCCATCAAAGTCGCGTTAAAAAAGGCAGAGACTGATAAAATCATCATTCGATACAAAGGGGGCGGCACATATAGCATAAGCGTGAAGAGCACTGATTATAAAGATGCAGAAAAAAAGTTAAAAGCCGCTGTTGAAAAGTGTGAAAATTCAATGAAAAAAGGAGATGTTGAATTTAAGCGAAAAGAATAAAAGCAGGTAAATATGAAGATTCTTAAATGCCCTAAATGTGGAAGTTATGGACTAAGCGCAGGGTGCAAGTGTGGGACCACAAGAATTAGCCCAAAACCCCAAAAATATAGTCCTGAAGATAAATACGGCAAGTACAGAAGAAAATACAAAGAGATGAAAGAAAAATGAATTGGCAAGTTACAAAATCAAAGAATATTATTCCTAAGAACCCAACACTAATAGAAGGTCTTCCAGGCATAGGTAACGTTGGAAAGATTGCAGCAGACATACTTGTGGATGATCTCAAGGCTGTAAAAATTCTGGAGTTCTTCTCATATTCTCTTCCAAACTCAGTGTTTGTCAATGAAAATAATCTTGTCGAACTTCCAAAGATTGAAATGTTCTATAAAAAAATCGGTCAGAAGGATTTCCTGTTCTTAGTAGGGGATGCGCAACCTACAAGTGAGCAAGCATCATATGAATTCAGTGAAAAAGTACTTGATATTGTCAATGAGTATGGCTGCAAAAACCTTGTGACTTTAGGAGGTATTGGCTTGGCAGAGATACCAAAACATCCAAAAGTATTTTGTACAGGAAATGACAAAGGTTGGATTAAAGAATTCAAACAACTTGGCGCCCACACTAACATTTATGGAATCGTTGGCCCAATCATAGGAGTCTCTGGCCTTCTACTTGGCCTCGGAAAAAAGAGAGGAGTAAAAGCAGCAGCGCTCCTTAGTGAAACATATGGACATCCGATGTACATTGGATTATCAGGTGCAAGAGAAATGCTCAAAATTCTTATGAAAAAATATCCATTTAAGATTGACCTAAACGAATTGAATAAGGAAATCCATGCACTTGAGAGAGAGATGACTCAGCAAATATCCAGTCAACCTCTCGCTAAGAAGTATCTCAAGTATAAGGATACTAACTATATTGGCTAAGTATATTAGCTAATTTCTTATTATTCTGTACACACATGCAGATTTCTATCTTGTAGTAGTCACACTAATTTATATACGACAAAAGAGAAACTAGACCTATGAAAAGAGCTCAAGTTAGTGTGGAGTACATCATGGTAGTTGGCTTTGCATTCTTGATGTTAATACCACTTATCATACTTTATTATGATTCATCAAATACGCTCAATGAACAAATCACTCTTAGTCAAGTTGACAAGATATCTAGCGAGATTGTTGCAGCTTCCGATCAAGTCTACTTCCAAGGACCTCCAACCACTAAGACATTTAAGGTTTTCATGCCAGATAATGTCAAAGAGATAATACTACAAGATAACTATGTGCAGATAAACACATACACAATAACAGGAACTCCACGAAGCAGCGTGGCCAATCTAACAGGTACGCTTGGCACATATGGAGGCTTACATATCATCAAGATCATGGCAATCAGTGGGGGAGTAGAAATATCTGATGGCACGGAGTAATGGTTCGGAAGAAATGGCATCACAAGGATCAAAGGACGGTCAGGTTGCAATGGAATTTATTATGCTTCTAGGTTTATCATCGCTTCTCGCAATCGGTTTTCTTGCAGTACTTAATCCATTGGTTGCGACCAAGAGCGATGAATTAAAAAAAGAGCTGTTTGAAGAATTGAGTATGAGCATCCAACAGGAAATACTATTAGCTGCAGTTGCACAAGAAGGATACATACGTGAATTTTACATTCCTCCTCCAGAACTGAATCATAGTTACGAAAGATACAATTACACTATGGAGTTAAATAACAGTTATCTAGTACTGAATGATGGAGATCAGAATTACTATTATGCAATCCCAAATATCTCAGGAAATTTGAGAAAAGGACTTAATGTAATTAAAAATATCGAGGGTGAAGTGCATGTCAACCCATAGATTTGCCGAAAGTATCAATACTAGAAAAGGACAGATATGGTCCATAGACTATGTCATAGGAATGCTTCTTTTCTTATTAGCAATCATAATAGGCCTGAAGATGTTCTTAAACACATATGGAAACCAAGAATTTGAGATCCTTCAAGGGAATGCTGAACGCATGTCTGATTTGCTTATGAGTGAAGGATATCCTAATGATTGGGACAATGAAACCTTGTTCCAGATTGGGCTTACCACAGGCAGTAACATCAACATCACCAAATTGCGATACCTTTACAATATGGATCCAAATAGGGCCAGGAGTCATCTGAAAACCCGTAATAATTACTACCTCTTTTTTCAGAGCCAGGGTCAAGGATTTTTGTATTTCAATGGAAGCTGTGGATACGGTGATGAAGGTATTATTGGTGAAGGAGGGGTACAATATTATGACATTGCATACTATTTTTCAAATATTGGTGGAGATACATATATTCGAGACTATTTGGGAGATAATTACAATGTGGACTATTATTTCAGAGACGGAAGTGAGGGAATGGTGGTAGATGCTTACACAATCAATGGAAGCCTTTACAACCTAACAAACAAGCTAGATTATTATGAGACAATCATACTTGAGGATCCTGGGTTTGATCTTTTTTCTGGGGATCGACCACTCACCGAGATATCCTACTTGCTTGAAGAATGGCTTTCTAAAGGCAAACTCCTAATTATCACAGGAAAAGTGGGCTTGGGACTTTTTGCTCTGGCCAATTTTCCAGTAACAGAGGACGGAGCAGGTAATATCACAATACAGAATGAACATGTCGATATCCCATTTGAAGAAGGAGACGGTCTAATCTTTACTGACAAATATACTATAACTCCTCAAACAGAGATTGAAGGGTACACAATGCTAGGTAACTATAGTAATGACCAGATTGGCATGGCAACATGGAATTATGGTGAAGGAAAGATTTTTTATTATGGTGATTCAGAAGCAGACTATGGTAACGGAGACTACAGCAACATCTCAGAACAGATTAACCACACTCTTTCACGTGTGGCTGTAGGTTATTGCAAAGATCTTAACATAGATGATACTGAAGCAGATAACTTTGTTAAGATAGAAAGATATGTGGTATTGAACAATAAGATAACTAAACTGGGCTTGTTTGTGTGGGAATGAAATGAAAAGAAATATATTGAAAAAAGGATTTTACTTTACAATGGATGCTTTACTAGCATCACTACTTCTTATCGGAGGACTCTTGTTGATGACCAATTTCTTTGTCCAGGAAAGTGAAACAGAACAGATAGGAATGTTGTCTCGAGATCTTGTGAATAATCTTAATGAAATTACGATTGTAGAGGTAAAGGATCCTTATGTTGAACAGGAGATAGACAATGACAATATAACAGATCCTAATGTAACTGTACTATATCAGATTGCTGAATACTGGGCCATTAATGAAACTGAGAAAGCAAGAAACCTATCCAGAATTTTGGTTGGAAATATTTTTCCAGAAAACTATGGTGTAAACATCACTCTTGGAAATGATGTAATTTACTCAAAAAATATCACAAAAACCCCTTCAGATGTAGTATCAGTAAAAAGAATGGTATCAGGTGTTGCGCAGGGAGAAGCCTTAGAGGGCTCATCCTCTGCAGCATATCTGAAACGTATCAGAGATAAGAGGACCGCCAGCTATATTTATTTTGGCGGATTTGAGGGACAGGGAAACATAACCAAGCTAACAAATGATATTCCAACAGACGTCACACCTTCAGATATAACAGACATATTACTCGAATTGGACGTGCCTAGGGTATTTGATCTTTATATCAATGATGAGTTCTGTGATACATTCACTCCAAATTCAGGACCAATGATTTCTGATAGATTCAATGCAACCCACTGCCGAAATGATACAATTTCTGGAGAAAATCAATTCCGGTTTATGTTCGATGGAAATATTAATGAATCATACATTGCAGGCGGATTTATTCGTATCAATTATAAAACAGATGAGTTCCAAAGAAATACGTCCTACGGAATATATCGATACTATTTTCCTGAGATTGTAGGTCTCATCAATTTATATTCTTCATTTTATGTACCTGGCCCAATCAACTCTTACAAAGCCAATATAACATTCTATAATAACTACTCAACATTTATGACTGTCGGTAATGAAACAGTATTTAATGTCAGTGGAAGCAATGATACACAAAGCATATATCGTGCACGTGCAGATCTTGATTGGCCCACATCAACAATCCCCCTAAGATTAGGTGTCCTTGGAGTGAACTTCTGGCAGAATGGGACAGCAGGTGAACCTGCAGACATCATATATGTCAATGATGTGAGTGGCAGTATGGGTTGGTTTGCAATGTACACTGAACCACTGTATCAGTGCTCATACAGGTGTAGAGTTGGACCAGGCAACTGGGTATGGTATTCGTGTCAAGTAGGAAACACAAATGAATGTGACAATTGGGGTGAAAATCCGTGCGGTGGACCACTGCCTTGTGGCTTTCAAAGTATAGGTTCAGACAGCAGGCTCGAGGTCCTAAAAAGAGCTGCAAACATGTCCATTGACATGTTTCTGAACGTAAGTGGAACAAGAATTGGCCTTGTTAGTTATGCATCTGGAACAAAAAGCACCTTAGCACTTACAGATGATGCAGGCACCCTTCATGCAACTATCAATGGTTATTCTCCTCTGGATGGCACCCGCATATGCGCAGGAATTAATTCAGCCAGAGCAATGTATCCTCATACAAATCAAGAATACATGATTGTGATAAGTGACGGCGATACCAATGAAGCTTGTGCAGGAGGAGATCCGTTTGCTGAAGCTATTGCTGCAGGTCAGGCAGCATGTACTGAAGGAATAACTGTATTCGCAATTGGCTTTGGACCAGACATATCTGCAGCTGGAACAACAACGCTCCAATCTATTGCGTGCAACTCATCTCTTTACTATAATGCAACCGATGTTTCCGATCTTCAGATAATCCTCCAGAATATAACTGACCAAATTATCGTACTATCAAACTATTCTTCACAGACCATTGAGATAAGTGGAGACCTAGAAAACACTAATCTATCATCAGAATCATACATTGAAATAAATTACACACCGATTGCTGAAGAATTGAGACCAAATGAGATAACCATTTCATTTGAATCTGAAAAATTCCAGAATTGTACACCTACAATTGAAATTGCTGAAGGACTTAGACTGATAGATGCCAAAATTACTTCCTATTCTGGAGATTACTGGACTGACGAAGTGCGTGTAAACAACCAAGAAGTTTTCAATCTTACATCTTTTTCAACAGAGTACTATAGTGTAGGTGATCCGTTCATTGTGCAGATACCCACAAACACGCTGACCACAGGTACTGTCAACAATTTCATGATCCGAACAGGAGATGAAGACGGCAATTTCACCAATTGTTCAAAGAACAATTCCCTTATCTACATCGGCAGCATCAATGCATCGACATCCAGGACAGACGTTGTGGAAAAAGCAGAAGGGTGCAAATGGGCTGTGGAATTTGAAGACGGTACTTTTATCAACAGTTCAATACCTGAAGAATACTTAGGAGATAAAAATTGCTCATATACCAATGCATCCATTTTCTATAATGAATCTGATGCATATGATATATCAGTTCATAATATTCTAAGTGACCTGGATTTTGATAAGGATGGCAGAGTATTTGTAAATCTTGATGCGGAAGACTTAGAAGTTGTAGTCACATTGATCAGCAAAATTCCTTATCTTTGGGGTCCTTCATTCTTAGAGGTGATAATGTGGCGATGAAGAAAGGAATGATGTTTACATTAGTAGTTCTCATTGCTCTCTCAATAGTATTTATCATTGCATTCAGCAGAACAAGATATTCAATTACAGACAAGCAGCAAGTTTATGAATCCAGAATAATGACTATGAATGATTTTATTAAGTCATTTGAAAGCGATGCTGTTAGAGCCATCTACATATCTTCATTTAGGTCACTAATTGCAATGGAGGACTACGTCTCAAGCAATGCAGAATTTCTCAATGATACTGATTACTATTTCAAGCAAATATTCTTTGACGGGCAGGTTATTGATGATGAATACACGTTTGACATCATGAATGGATCCACATTTCAAGACTATCAATCTAAAGTTAGCGGTATTGCTCGGGAAATAAATATACAGTTTAATTCCTCCGTAAATAGCATACATTTAGAGATGGCAAATCCCTGGACAGTGCGAGTCTATGTTGATATAAGCGTCAATCTCACTGATTTCTCAGGATTAGCAAGCTGGAGATACAATAAGACTATAAGTTCTGATATTCCAATAATTGATCTGCGAGACCCAATGTATAGTGTAAATACCCTTGGAAAGCTACCTGTAATAATTCGCAAAAGCCATTATAAGACGTTTGTAAATGATACGGATAATAAGAATGACACGATCAATCTTCAAATTCACTTAAATAACTCCTATTATATTAATAACACTATGGCTCCAAATTTCCTTATGAGATTTGAGAACAATATAAGCCCTGATATAAATGGAATCGAAAGCCTGGTAAACCTTCAGGTGTTAGCAGATCAAGGGTGGGTCATAGGCTGCAATGACAGAAGCATAGTTGATTATCTCTATTTCAATGAGACTGAAACAGATGTTTGGTGCAATATCCAAAATATGATATTTCAACCAGATAACTGGTTCATCATGGACACAGCCCACGTCGATATTTATCATATCAATAACACGTTAGACCACAGTCCGTGCACATGTTAATAATAAAATTCGAATACTGATCAAAATGAAAATATTGAATAAAAGCAGTAAAAAAGAGATATGCTCAGAATATAAAATGTGCAGCAATCCTCTCTCTAAAGCCATGGGTCTTATGTTCTCTAGAAGAAAGAATGAATTTTGCTTACTGTTCACATTCAAGAAAGAGCAGCACATTGATCTTCACATGCTCTTTGTTTTTTATCCTATTGATGTTGTATTCTTAGATAGCGAAAAAAAAGTGGTGGAATTGAAGAAATCATTCAAACCGTTCACGTTATATGCAACGAAACATAAGATGAAATATTTTTTGGAGTTGCCTAAGGGCAGAATTGATGACAAAAAAATTAAAATTGCAGATGAGCTCCAGTTTTAGAAATCTTTATAAATGAAAATTTATACAAATAATAAAGATGGCACATATTGAGACAGGCGTTGATAAGCTGGTAAATTTGGTCCAAAAAAAGCAGAAAGTATCTGTGGACGAAGCATCCAAAGAGCTTGGCGTCTCCAATGTCATAATTCAAGAATGGGCAGATTTTCTTGAAGAAGAAGGCATGATCAGTATTGAATACAGCCTTTCAAAGGTCTTTCTCTGTGAGAAAAAACTATCAAAAAGGGAAGTTGAGAAGAAAACCAAGGAATATGCCGACAAAAAAGACTCATTTATCAGGAAAGTTGAAGTTGCCATGCGAAATTTGGATGTTGAGACCAAAAACTTTGAGAAAATAAAGATAGAGTTCACCAAACTTAAGGAAGGTCTGGGTGGTGAAGTTGAGAAAATACATGATCAACTCTCAGAAATACGTCATTTTGAGGATTTGAAGAAGAATATGGATCAAGAGATTCAGAAGCAAAAAGAAGAATATAATGACGTACTAGATGAGACAGACAAAAAGATAAGTTTAGAACAAAAGAAATACGAAGACATAATCAGTCAAATAGAGAAGGAAAGGCAGGGAATAAATCAAGAAAAAAACAAGATGAAAGAAGCTGAGAATGAAGAAGACATTCTTAAACAAAAATTAACAGCACTCACTAAAGTTATTGATGTCATAGATAAGAAAATTTCTGAAGAGAGTAACATCATCGAAAAATCAGAAAAACAGATTGATGCATTGGAAAAAATGGCTAGTAAAGTTGAAGATGAACTCAAGAAGAAAAAGACAGATATCGTGACGCCACTAATTGAAATGTCTCACGCACACAAAGAGAAAATTATCAAGATACAAGATGATATTCTAGAGAAAATCAAATCCAGAAAATCAGACATTGAAATCCTTTCAAGTGAAGGGAAAGAAGCTGCGAGGAAATTTGAGAATTTCTTTAGCAAGAAATCAAGGATTGACAAGCTGTTCAATGAGATTGAAAGCAATAAGGCAGATCTAAAGACAGAAATGGAAGAGCTTATCAAGACGGCTAGGGCATTCAATGTGGCTCTCTCAGCAACTGATATGAAAAAGCATATTCAAGATCTCCTAAAGAAATACGGAGATGTTGAAAAAAAGAAAGTAACTATGCGCGATAGCATGGATAATCTGGTTGGCTTGCTAAAAAACCAATAGCAACTTTACCCCACTAAATTCTTTGTTCCTTTCAAATCAAGATTATCGTATATTCATCTAAAAAAAGGTCTAGCTCGATTTGAGTGCAGGACTGATTCTATGTATCTGAAACACAATAAATGCCATTGCAATACAGCAGAATATCAAAACAAACCAGTCAACAACAAAGTAAGAGATACCTATTGAAATTATCGCCTTACCTGCATGAAGCATCAGAAATGAAGCAAATGCCAATATTGCGAACAGAATATTAAGTCCCATAAGCAGATAGATTGCTTCTCGGTATGCTTTCATAAACTGGAGAAAGTTGTTGGGGTATAAAAAGATTGTTCATACAAGCGGCCTAGGTATATCCACACCCTCTCGTATCGCACTCACAGGTTTTGCTGTAAGTCTCCCACCAGATATGTGAGCAATAAAATGTCGATTCTCTGGATCCAAAGGTAAACTGTCCAATGTTTCTTTAAATTCAGGATCTATTGCTAGAAGTCTGCTCTTAACCAACTCCCATCCCCTCTGTGTCATGACATACGCAGGTATCTTCAAACCTACTTGTATCAACGCACTTGGAGCAATCACTTCCCGTGCATGTTTGGAAGCACAGGTCCATGCTAGATCCGCATGTTCTGCCATCACCTCAGCTGTCTCCTTCTCAATTCCTGTTGAACATAGGGCGAATTTATAGATCTCTATACCCTCCATTTCCAGTTCGCTGATCTTTCCAAGATCTCTATTGGCTTCTGCTGCAGTTGTTACTGCAATCTTATTATGACCCAATAAAATTGCAGATCTTACTCCTTCTACCTGGTCAATGTCTGCTGTCTCTGGACAGACAGGATAGACCCCCTCTTCATAACAACGTCTCACCAGGTCACGTATGGGTGTGGTAAAGAACGTTCCCGTCATAACAGCACCTACTCCTTGGCTGCTTTGAGGACTTGTGGTAATCACCGTACCAACGCCATCACATACCTGGATTCCAACCTCAAAATAACCTTGCTCCATTGCATTCATCATTATTTCAGAAGAACCAAATGGAACCTTGGCTTCACACTCTTGCAATCGCCTATTTGGACCAAACATCTTGAATTCTCCGATCGCCTGTTCATTCAACTCACGAAGTATTCTATCTTGGAGCCCTGTATCATCTTCATAGTCATGCCTGGTAAATAAGGCCTTTGCCAAAGGACAATATTCTATGAGTGATTCTGTGGCGTAGATCGCCTTTTGATCCAATATCAGAATATATGATCCTGCTCTTCTTGTAATATGAATTTCAGGGTATTGTACACTATTAGCGATCTCAACCAATGGTGCAACAGCTTCTCGAATTGAGCCTCCGTTGTTGAACACCTTAATCCTTCTTGGCAGGACTTCGGTTTGGAAAGAAGTTGAATCAGCTACCTGTGTTGGAGTTGGATACTTGATCTGATCTACGACATCATCAGGTAGCCCAGGAATCATTTGGGAGATTGGGTCTCCATTCTTGATTCTCAAGGACAGTACAGCCTGTCCTTCAATATATTCCACAGAAGAATCTCCTCTCCAATACACCCCTGTATCTTCAATCTCACTCACAACTCTATCAAGTTCCATTTTCAACTAGATGTTAGAGCAGAATAAAAGCTTTTTGTTTGATTTAAAAAGACCACGCAATCTATTAATCACATCTGTTCAGGCGCGTCAATACCCAGAAGATTTAGCCCTGAGCAAATAACATCCTTGATGCAAGTTATGAGAAACAACCTTGCCAACTTAGTGTTCTCATCTGTTTTTAGAATTGGAGTCTTGTGATAGTATTCATTGAAATCCTGACTCAAGGATAATAAGAATCTTGCGACTGTGCTTGGCTTGTAATGTTTGGCAGCATCTTGGATTACCTGAGGAAAATCTGCAAGATGCTGAATAATATGTTTTTCTTGGTCGAGAAGAGAGAAATCAATCTTGTCTGTTACAGGCAATCCATTTTTCTTAAGGATTGAACAGATTCTTGCATAAGCATATTGGATGTATGGACCGGTTTCACCTTCAAATGAAATACTTTCCTTTGGATTAAAGACAAAATCCTTAGCAACATCATATTTGAGAACAAAGAATTTCAAACCACCCATTCCAATCATCTCAGCGCGCGTATTCAGCTCGGCATCCTGCAATTTGTGCCTTTTTTTTATCTCATTTGCAGCTTCTTGCTTAACTTCATCAATCAGATTATCCGCGTCGACAATTGTACCCTCGCGACTCTTCATCTTGCCCTCGGGAAGAAATATCATCCCATAGCTTAGATGATAACAATCTTGGTATCTTTCAAAGCCAAGAAGTTCTAGCACTTTAAACAATTGTCTGAAGTGTAAATTCTGTTCATTTCCCACAACATAAAGTGATTTGCTGAAATTAAAGTCCTTAAAGCGCGACATTGCCAGATAAATATCTTGAGTTATATATATCGAGGTACCATCTGCTCTCAATAATACACGATTTGGCATGCCGTATTCTTCTAGCGGCACAAATACGTTTCCTTCCTCATCCTTTTCAAATATGCCTTTTTTCAATCCATCTTGGATGATTTTTTTACCGTGTTCAAACATTTGAGATTCAAAATATACTTTTTCATGCTTGATTCCAAGGCGAGCATATGTCTGATTAAAACCATCTATTGCCCACTTGTTCATTTTCTCCCAAAGCTCAATTGTGACCTTGTCTCTTGACTCCCATTGAAGAAGCATTTGTCTCACTTCCTTTTCAAGTCCTTCATCATCTTTTGCTTTCTTAGAATACATAACATAGAAATCTCCAACAAAATGATCGCTTTTCTTGTTAGGATCCTTGCTTTCTCCCCATTTCTTATATGCTAACATACTTTTACAGAGATC
>JAHJEM010000085.1 GCA_018825425.1 Nanobdellota archaeon
AGCAAGTAAACACTAAATATCTTCCAGGGGGTTAAAAAATGATAAAGCTTAACCAGGAGTTTAATCGGCCACCTTACCTGGAAATTCTCTCAGAAGGGCAAATTTATGCCATCCATTCTGCCAGTTTGGAGATACAAAAGTAGTCGAAACAAGGGAGACAACAGAGGAAGTAACCAGGAGAAGAAGAGAGTGCCTGGACTGTAATAAGAGGTTCACAACCTATGAACGAGTAGAGATAAGCCCATTGATCATTCTAAAGAAGAATGGGACAAGAGAATCCTTTGACAAACAAAAAGTTAAAATAGGCATATTAAAATCTTGTGAGAAGAGGCCTGTTTCGATTGAACAAATAGATAAAGTTCTTGACGAAGTAGAGTCGGAACTAAGAAAAGAAGAGAAAGCAGAGATACCCAGCAGCAAGATAGGATCTCTTGTGATGAAGAAGCTTAGGGATATCGATAAGGTTGCATATATCAGATTTGCAAGTGTTTATAGGGATTTTCAGGATTTAGGTTCGTTTGAAAAGGAACTAAAGAAACTGATGAAAAGAGACGGGGGGTTAAATTGAGTGTTGGCAGGATAAAGAAGATTAAGAAGAGAGATGGAACGATAGTCCCATTTGACCAGGAAAATATAACCAGGGCCATTCATAAAGCTGTGGAGTCAGTTAAGGGAAGGAATGGTAAGTTTTCCAAAGAGTTATCTGATAAGGTAGTGGAGAGAATTGAAGAGAGTTTTGAAGCAAATCAGATTCCAGAAGTTGAACAGATACAAGATGTGGTAGAATCTGTGCTTATGAAATTTGCTCCTTCACAGGTAGTTAAATCATACATAATCTATCGTTACAAACGGAGCTTGATAAGAGAAGAAAAAGAAGCAATCATCGGCACACCCAAAAAATCAAAACTATCAGTAAATGCTCTAAAGGTTTTGAAAGAGAGATACCTATTAAAAGATCTGCAGGGGAACGTGGTTGAGACACCAGATGAATTATTCATGAGAGTTGCAAAGAACATTGCAAGAGCTGACAAGTTATATGATAAGAATGCTGATGTTAAGAAGACGATAAAAGAATTCTATGATGTGATGGCGAACTTGGATTTCATGCCTAACTCCCCCACACTCATGAACGCAGGAACTGATCTTCAGCAATTAGCTGCCTGCTTTGTACTTCCAATCGAGGACAGCATGGAAGGGATATTTGGTTCCTTAAGAGATGCTGCAATCATTCACAAGAGCGGAGGAGGAACAGGATTTTCATTCTCCAACCTAAGAGCCAGGAATTCAAGGGTCAAATCTACAAAAGGAGTGGCTTCAGGACCTGTCTCGTTCCTGACAGTGTATAATGCGGCAACAGAAGTGATAAAACAAGGCGGAAAAAGAAGAGGCGCAAACATGGGAATACTAAGGGTAGACCACCCAGATGTCCTAGATTTTATAAATTGCAAAGAGAAAAATGATGCGATAACAAACTTCAATATCTCTATAGGGCTGACAGAGGATTTCATGCGGCATGTAGAGAATGATGAAGAGTATCCCCTGATAGATCCGTCAACAAAAGAGATTGTAAACAAGTTAAATGCGAAAATGGTTTTTGACATGCTTGTAAGCTCTGCGTGGAGAAATGGAGACCCTGGGATAATCTTTTTGGATAGGATTAACGTTGACAATCCGACCCCAAACATTGGAGAGATAGAGAGCACTAATCCCTGTGGTGAACAACCATTGCTTCCATATGAAGCATGCAATCTGGGATCTGTAAATCTTGGAAATTTCGTTAATGATAATAAGAAAATCGATCTTGAAAGGCTTGCAAAAGTCATCCATACCGCAATTCACTTCCTAGATAACGTAATTGACATGGGAAAATACCCTCTGCCAATGATAACTAGGATGGTAAGGGCAAACCGCAAAGTGGGCTTGGGAGTTATGGGCTGGGCGGATATGCTTGTAGAGTTGGGAGTTTCATATAATAGCGAACAAGGAGTTAAATTAGCTGAGAAAGTGATGGCTTTTGTCAAGAAAGAAAGTGATGAAGCGTCATCTGAGCTTGCAAAGAAGAGAGGAGTATTCCCAAACTGGAACGGAAGCATCTTCAATAAGAACAGCAAGTTTTTCAAAGGACAGCACATGCGGCTTAGAAACGCTACCAGGACGACTATCGCACCGACCGGAACAATCGGTATGATTGCAGATGCTTCAGGTGGGATAGAACCAATATTTGCACTAAGCTTTGTTAAAAGAGTGATGGATGGAAAGGAACTATTATACGTTGATAAGAATTTCAAGAAAGCGTTGGATGAGAATAATCTGTATACAAAAGAGTTAATGGATAAAGTAATAAATCAGGGTTCGATTCAGCACGTGGAAGACATTCCTGAAGAGATAAGAAAAGTATTTGTCGTTGCTCATGATATCACACCAGAGTATCATCTGAAGATGCAGGCTGCATTCCAGAAATACACTGATAACGCAGTTTCAAAAACAGTGAATTTTTCAAACGAAGCGATGGTCAGGGATGTTGAGAGTGTGTATATGATGGCGTATAAGCTCGGATGTAAAGGAGTTACAATCTACAGGGACGGCAGCAAGGAATTACAGGTGATGAACCTAAACATGAACCTCAAAAAAGAAAAAGCAAGAAAGCAGGATGAAGAATCTACTGTGAGTGAGGATGATAAATGCCCTGAATGTGGGTCAAAGATGAAGTTTCAGGAAGGATGTGCTTCTTGCACATCCTGTGGTTATTCTTATTGTTTGTGATATTAAATGAGAAAAAAACTAGGATTGGTGCATGTATACACCGGAGACGGAAAAGGAAAGACAACCCATGCGATGGGAATTGCACTACGTGCAGTAGGCCAAGGTTTCAAAATATATATAGTGCAATTCATGAAAGGAGGGGCTTATACTGGAGAATTCATTGCTGCCAAGAATTTCTTGAAGAATGTGAAATTTGAACAATACGGAAAAGAATGTATA
>JAHJEM010000086.1 GCA_018825425.1 Nanobdellota archaeon
AAGTGTTAACAGCTTGCTGAAAGGTCCTTCCGCGCTGGTATATTTTTTCGGCGCGGTTATTGTTATTATTTTAACTCTTTTGCGCATAATATAATACTTCTATTGCGCGTAAGCTCTTACTTGGTTCTTCTTCAGAAATTGATTCAACAAGTTTATCTTCTTCCTTATCCTCAAACACAATACACCAGTTTCCCTTGTGTTTATTGAATATGCAATCAGGAAAGAGCATGTGATGGTGCCAATGAATGCCCTTTTCATTGAGTTTTTTGGCTTTGTCAAGCATGAACTGGATGTTTTCATCGGTAATTACAGGTGGTTTTTCGTCTTTTTCATATTCTTTTACAATCTTATCTCCGTGAATGAGTTTAACCAGCTCTTTTCCTTCATCCATATACCTTTCATCAGAGTATGTGACATAGACCTCTTGCTTCTCCTCATCTTCAAGAATGAATGCGTGCTTGTCTTTATTATCATTGAACATGCAATCAGGTGTCAACATATGAAAATGCCATTTCTTACCTGAGGAGGCAAGTTCTTTTGCAATCCTTACGATTTCTTGAATTGTGGTTTCTTTCATTTCACGCATATTATTTTACCTCAAAATCAACACAGATCCTGAAAAACCTCGGGGAATGTTGTCCACACTTCACAGTCCGAAGTATCTTGCACTTAAAGCCTGCTTTTTTACAAGCTTTCTCTGCTTTTTTCGCTGCCAGATGGAATTCATCTTGTTTCTGAAAGTTGTAAAAATGTATGATGGTGCCTTTTTTAGCAACAGACAATGCAGTATCTAAAAAATCTTCAGCTGTTCTTGGAAGTGGCATGAGTATTCTGTCAAAAGTACCTTCCAGTTTAGGAACAATCTTTTTTACATCTCCGCAGTGCAATCTGACATTCTTCAATTTATTCAAGCCAACATTCTCCAAACCATACTCGTGCCCCTCGGGATTGATCTCGATTCCAATAATCTCATTTGCCTCAGTATTTTTAGATAGAACGCACGGATATGGTGCACAGCCAGAAAACATTACAAGTATTCTTTCACCCTTCTTGACGTGCTGCATAATCCTCTTCCTCTCAGTAGCAAGTCGCATAGAGAAATACACCTTATTGACATCAAGCATTATCCTGCAATTGTTCTCGACATGGATCGTTTCAAACTTTTTGTCGCCTGCCAAATATTCGTATTTTTGAACCCGAAATTCACCTTCGTGACTGCCCTTTTTCTTAAGAACTGTCTTGATACTTTTGCTCTGCTTGAGAAACTCTTCAGCAATACGTTTTCCCTTCTTCTCAAGTCCAGAATCAAGTTCAATTATGGCAATATCTCCAACAGTGTCCATGCTTGTTTTGAGTGTAGTCATCTCCTGCTTAGAGAGGGTCTCTGATAGTCTGCTCTTGAGATCCTGCTTTGGCTCTCTTTTCTCAAGTTTGACTTCTGTAATCTTGTACGCTGTATTGAAACGCTTGACAATTGGTAAGAATATATCTGTCTTGGTCTTCTTAAGCTGATATCTCTCATCAAGAAGTCCTTTTTCCAGCAATAAGCTCTTTACCTTTTGTGCATCCTTTAAAGGTGCTTTTATTGTAAGCATATTCTTATTAGAAGTGGGAGTTCTTTTTTAATGTTGTGTCAAAAACAGGAATACATGACATGGAGCTACGTGCCAATTATCAGATACACTCCCAGAATCATAATAATACATGCAGCAATCTTCATATGGTTGTTACTCTCCTTGAACATCCTTCCACCAATTAATGTTGTAAACAGTGTTGTGCTTCTTCGTAGAGGAATCACAAGGGTCACAGGTGTGTGAGATAAAGCGATCAAATAGGTGATGGATGCCAATACACTAAATATGCCTCCAATGACATACCACTTCAATCCCTTACCTATTTCTTGTCTAACTTCACTCAATCCATATCTGTACCAGTGAAGGAACACAAAATTCATTGAGATGAATATCCAGAAAAAGAATATGTACGTCAATGGCTGGACAAGGTTTGTGACAAAGTGTTTCTCAAATACTGCAAGAAGTGCAAAAGCGATAATCGCTCCCAAAAGGTAGTGCATGTATTTGGATCTGATCATTTCCACAATTGGTTGAAATGTTGAATGCTTATGCGGTCTGATTTCCAAAAGGTATGCACCTGCAATCAACAACATTATACACCCTATTTGAGCAAGAGTTGGTGTCTCTTTTAGGAATATGAATGCAAAAAGTAAAATGAATGCAGGTGTAATATTAGTCATTGGCGCTGTAACAGTTATTTCAAGGTGTTTAACAGCTCTAGCAAGATAAAGCATT
>JAHJEM010000087.1 GCA_018825425.1 Nanobdellota archaeon
GACCAATGCTTCACATGTTCTTGTATCAAAGAAACATTCATGTTCTGTACCTGGTGCGTGGCACTTAAGCTCTCCTAAACCTGGTTGGAATGTGCCAAAATCCCAACAACCTTCAATCCGTCCCCAATCATCACCTAATATTGTGTGGACTTCACATTCCTCTCCAGGATCGACAACATGGTTGCCACAAAGACCTGCCGATTTGATGCATTCACCAATAGGTTCCAATCCTGTTCTATAGTTTTCATACAAACCTATGGTGCTGTAACTGAATAGTCTCCAACCCCATTATCCTGCTCCTATTGCAAGATGGTAATTTCCTCCTGGAAAACCGGAAAATGCACTAGTAGTGACTGCTCTCTGGTTTTCATGACTGCTTATTGTGCCTATGTCATTAAATGTTGCAAACTGGTTATCGTCTGCAAGTGCGCCAATTCTAGTTACATCATATAGGTCATCTCCACCTAAGCCGCTAAGTTGGTTTGCACTATCTGGAGATACTAGATTCAATGTGCATGCACCAGGGGTGACCCAATACACCCCTGTGTCTGTGCTGATAAGTATATATGCGCCCACAGCAAGAGTATTGACTGATTCTGGTCCTGAACAGAACCATTGAACACCTCCACTATTCTTATAATACCCATACCATCCATCAGGTCCGCCTCGAGCAATCAAATAATTGCTCGCAGGAGGATCTTCTTGTTTCCAAGAATCAATAGAGTATGTAATTTCAGGTCCTGAGGCCAATAGTTGAGGAGTCAAGACATCCCATTCTTCCCAACCAGAAGGTCCGCCCACAAGGATTTCCCAAGGTTCTGTAAATTCAATATCATATGTTTCGAGATTGCCTTGAGCTCTAATAGCTCCTATGGTGTCATAGATTTTCCAACCGTCAATTCCGCCAACTGCAATCCATGTGCTAGGATTAATATCTGCAGCCAAAATTTTTTCATTAACTGAAAATTCTTGACTGTCGTCTTCATAGTACCTCCAATCGTTTTCTAGGCCGACAATGAATTTTGATGGGGATCCTTCCATAAGGTGTGCTTTTTCTGGTCCCTTAACAACTGTAACATAGTCCAGATTGCTATACTCTTTCATGAACCAACCTGTTTGTCCAGCAACTCCAATTGACTGAGCAGTTATATCAACCGCCTGTGTATATACATCACAAAATACCTCTTCGCCTTTGGTACATAGCGTGGTATCAACATGGCATTCATCTTCATGCCCTTCAGGAAAACAACCCAAGGTTCCAGCTGTCCAATCATCGAACCATCCGCATTCATTTACATTGGTATCCCAGATTATTGCACCTGTTGCAGGATCAAAATCACAAGTCTCTCCAGATTCAATATTTCCATCCCCACAGACTGGCACAGCTATAGTTGGTTCACAACTCCCTGTATTAAACAAGCATTTGTTTGGGCCATCATTGAAGCAATCAAGAATTCCGCCTGTGAACTCGTCAAAATCTTCGCATCCTGTCATACTTCCCCAACTTCTTCCATCACATGCTTCACCATTATCCACAACACCATTACCACACAGACAATCCATACAGAATTCCCAGGTCTCACTAACTCCTGTGCTTCCATCACCGTCTTCACAAGTTACATACCAATTATAGCATGAGTTATCTATGTTAACTTTCATTATGCGTGCGTCCTTATGAGCTACCAGTCCATCATAATACCTGTCATATCCAGCAACAACAAAAGAATTACCTTCTGTCCGAATAATGTCATTACCATAATTGTCATTACCATTGTAGTCGTATTCCTGTTTTAGGATAAGATTTCCATTTTTGTCTATAAAGAATAAGGCAAAATCGTACTTGTCAGTTGGATTGATCCTGACAGTGCAGAGCATTATGTATCCTTGGTCAACTTCGATTATACCATTTGCAAATACTTCGCTGTATATTTCAGACGTCCAAATCCAATCAGGTGCTCCATTGAGATCTGTTCGTTCCATAATTGCATAATCTCCACTGCTATCTTCGACCCCAACAAAAAGGAGCCCTCCATCACTTGTTTCAATGACTTTTTCAGCATAAGAAGTAAGAGCTACCTGCCAAACAGGAAGAAGAGTATCTGGATCAATTTCTTCAGCTAGTTGAGTACCTGCAACAATCAGATTACCATTAGATTTCTCTATTATATCCCTAAACTTCTCTCCCAAATAATTCTGCTCATTTATCAGAGTGCTATCTGCCTGAGTCTTTCTGATAAGAGAATCTCCCAGTTCTTCTGCAACTGCAAATAGATTGCCTGAAGAATGTTCAATTGTCTCATAGACTGATTTTAGCCATAATCCAAATCCAGAATCTCGTATTCCTTCAAAATCAAACCTATTAAATTTGCCAATGCTAGATGTAGCTTTGGTAGAAAGTAGAAGGTCTCCATTATCTGCTGTTTGCAATCCTGTTACCTGACCTAAACCATTCATGACAGAATAGTATCTTGCCCATGAAAGAGCACTGTCTGGTCTTAATTTAATCAAGATTGTATCATCAGAATTCTTTTTACCCGCAACTACATAACCATCTCCAGTGTACACAGCTCCTTCAATAGGCGCATCAGCAAATGTTCTTGTCCAGACATTATTCAACTTTGGATAATTTGGTACTGCAGTAAGATCCTGATTAATATTCATTGTTCCTCCACTAGGAACAGTTACAGGTCCGTGTGCACTGACATCTGCACCAGAATCCTCAAAAAAGACCTCACAATCCATATTATTTCCAGAATCATCTGTTGCAGTATAACTCATCTGAATATTATCTGTGCAAGTTAAAAGGTCTAGATCCGTTGGTTGGTTGAGTTCGACTACTGGAGGTGGGTTTTGTAATCTGGAATAAATCTCCCGTTGTCCTGATCTTTCGTCCTGCCAGATCACAAGCCATCCCCTTGGAGCATTTGGTTCCAGCATGACTTTTGGCCTGATTTTTATTGCAGGTTCAGTAGGGTCTGACATCACTTCTTCGAATTCTTTTGTCAGAGGGCCAGAAGCATCAATGCTTGCAACCCTTATTTTCTCAGTATCATCACTCCATGCCACAAGTGCTTTGTCGTTCTCATAACGAATTGCGTGATAGAGATCGTCAGCATTCGCGTTTTTGGTTCCAACAGCAAAGGGTCCTTCAACCTCGTTACCGTCATAGTCAAGTTTGTATGCTTTGAGTTCACCAGTTTCTATGCAGAATACAATAATGCTGTTCTCTCCTGCTACGAGTCTTGTCTCTGTCTGACAGGCTCCAACTGGGTCAACATCAAATCTAGTGGTTCCATCTGAAAGAACCCTGCTCACTTTGTTGTTATCATATGCATAGATCAAACCGCCTTGGTTGTCAGGAATGGTGTGCTCAAAACTGCGCCCGGCAGGATCCAGGGAAATAGGACCTAGTTCAATTGAGGGATTCCCTGTTGTATCAGGATCAATTCTCAGCAATTTTGTCCCAGGATCTGCCCCTCCAAAAACGCTGACAAGAAGCCACAGGTTAGGATTGTTATTATATTCGCTGTTAATGAATTGGATTTTGTAGCTTTCAGCATTTGAAGAATATAATACATTATACGACGTACTAGACCTTCTTGTTAAAACAACTGTATTTGGTTGGCTGGGTTTCTCACCAACAAAAGCGTAAAGAAACTGGTCATTACCTGCAGGATATTCATATATTACAACCGATGGTTGTTTTTGCTTTTTTGCCGCAGATATAAAAGTCTGCATTGCATTGGTTTGTCTAGTTCCATCAATAGGATTGATGAATTGTGTATACGCCATTTCACTAAAGCCAGAATCTGTATACAGATAAAAATACATGAGTGAGTATACATTTACAGGGTTAGGATAATGAAATATCATAGGATTATCGTTGAAAATGCCCTCGCAATTATCTCCCGAAGTAGTACCAACTATTTCTGTAAATCCAATATTTCCAAATGCATCAAACTTTCTTAGCATATTGCAATCAGTATTTGGATAAGTCCTATATGTGATGAATGATCCTGGTAATAGGACATTATCATTATCTATAGGGTTCCAAATCGCTGGATAACCTGCTCCTATATCTGCTTGAGTTACCAATGCAAAATCTCCTTCTTCCAACGCACTAATACTTGGAATAAATATTACTAAGAATGCACAAACAACAATACACCACAATCTATCCCACTCTCTTCCCATAAACCCTATCCCTAACTCTATCCTTTAAAAAGTTTATTCAATGAGAACAAATATTTACTTTCTCCAGCTTTCATCCTTTGGTTCTTTCAAACCGTACTTAGCCAAATTATCTGTTTTCTCATCTAGCATTTCTGGAGTTACTTTCTTAGTGTGTTCAAAGATTAAGTCTGTTTTGTCTACGCCTTCCAAGATCTCAACATAGCCTTCTGTTTTTAACTTATCAGCTATCTTCCTGATTTCCTCTGTTTCCATATCTACATATCTCTTGGCAAAATGCACAAAATCCTGTACAGAAATGTCATGCATCAGGGTGAGTACCTGTTTCTCCTGGATTGTTAGGCTCATAGGACTCAAGAAGCAATTTTCATTTATAAATTTGGCGGAAAATTCACAGTTCAAGGTCCCAAAATATTTATAAATGCGCTAGAATTGGCATATTCTATGAGAAAAACCTGTCTATTCCTTGTTTGTGTCTTGATAATTACCTTATTCTCTGGATGCCAGAGTTCAAGATTAGCATGTGAATCTGATACAGATTGCGGTTCCTCATGTACATATGGTTGTGTTGCAGCCGCATGGTATTCTGATAAGACTGAGACAAAGGAATGTTCACAAGCTTTTACATGTCAGTGTGTAGATAATGAGTGCACTCAGACATAGGAATCACCTGAATCTGAATAAATTCTAATGGGGCCTGCAAATTCTTTAAACCCAAACATTTATAAATATCGCGTGGCTCATTCAGACCATAACCTGAGGGTTAGAGAGAGGTCAAAAAAGAGGTGTACATGTGCATTTTGAGATAAGATTTCATGGAAGAGGTGGACAAGGTGCCAAAAGTGCCAGTGCAATTCTAGCTGAAGCTGCTCTTAATAGTGGTAAGTACATCCAGAGTTTTCCAGAATATGGTGCAGAAAGACAAGGTGCACCTATGAAAGCATTCAATCGATTCTCTGATACAGAGATCAGAAAGCATTCGGGAGTCACAAATCCAAATCTAGTGGTGGTTATGGATGAGACCCTTCTCAAAAATATTCCTGTGGCAGAAGGTCTTGATGTAAATGGGATCCTGATTGTCAATACTGATAAGGATGTGAATCATGTAAAAGAAAAGACAGGATTCAATGGAACAATCAATGTGATCAATGCAACTAAGATTGCTTTTGAAGAGATCGGACGTAACAATCCTAATAGTGCAATGCTTGGAGCAATCCAAAAAGCAACAGATATTGTGCCAATGGACTTACTTAAGGAAGAATTCCGGGCCAAGTTTGCAGCCAAGCTCCCTGCAGCCATCATCGATAAGAACATCAGTGCTATAGAGCGCGGAGCCAATGAACTAAAATGAGTGGAGAATCCTGGAAAGAGATCCCTATTGGGGGTGTAATTGAAAAAGCAGGTAATTCAAAAGAGTACAAGACAGGTAGTTGGCGAAGCAATAGGCCGATACATGTTCCAGACAAGTGCATCCATTGCATGATATGCTGGATTGTGTGTCCAGATTGTGCTGTCAAGGCAAAGGATGGAAACTTTTCACATTTTGATTATGATTATTGTAAAGGGTGTGGCAATTGTGCTGCCAGATGTCCAAAAGATGCAATTGTAATGAAAACAGAACTTGAAGCACAGAAGGAGGATGAAAAATGAGTGCAAAAAGAACTCCCAGAGCATTAACAGGTGATGATGCTGTAGGAGAAGCCATGCGCCAGATCAATCCTGATGTAGTTCCTGCTTATCCAATCACACCTCAGACAGAAATCATGCACCACTTTGCAAAATACGTTGCAAATGGCGAGGTTGATACTGAACTCATCTGTGTTGAGAGTGAACATTCTGCTATGAGTGCTGCAGTTGGAGCAAGTTGTGCAGGTGCGCGAGTTATGACAGCAACTGCTGCAAATGGTCTTGCACTCATGTGGGAGATAGTCTATATTGCGGCAAGCACTAGATTACCTATTGTCATGAATGTGGTCAACCGCGCACTATCAGGTCCTATCAATATCCATTGTGATCATTCAGATAGTATGGGTTGCAGGGATTCCGGCTGGATTCAGATTTATTCAGAAACTGCGCAAGAAGCATACGAACATACTATGATGGCAATGAGGATTGCCGAGAATCATGATGTGTTATTGCCTGTTATGGTTTGTCAGGATGGATTTATCACATCGCACTCAGTTGAACGGGTTGATGTTTTTGAAGACGAGGATATCAAGAAATGGGTAGGAGAGTTTGTACCAAAATATACTTTGCTTAATACTGATAATCCTCATACTGTGGGTCCACTTGACCTTTATGATTACTATTTTGAGCATAAGAGACAGCAGATGGATGCAATGGAGAAAGCTAAGGGTGTAATCAAGCAAGTATTCTCTGAATTTGAAAAGTTCAGTGGCAAACCATTTGACTTTATTGAATCATATAGGCTTGATGATGCAGACACAGCGATTGTCGCTCTGTCTTCGAGCTGTGGAACCATAAAAGATGTTGTTGATGATTTGCGAGAGAAAGGACAAAAAGTCGGGCTTCTAAAGATCAGAGTTTTTAGACCTTTTATGCCTGAAATGATCACAACTGCTTTGAAAAGCTGCAAAGGTGTGGCAATCCTTGATAGGAGTGCAAGCTTTGGAGGATTCGGCGGACCAATATTTACTGAAGTACGAAGTGCATTTCATGAATGGAAAGAAAAACCACATATAATCAATTATATTTATGGACTTGGTGGACGTGAGTTCACAATTAAACATGCACACCAAGTATTCAATGAATTGGAAGAAGTCAAGAAAGGAAATCTTGGAATAAAGGTTAGAAGTTTAGGATCCAGAGAATAAAAGGAATAAAAAAATGAACCTAAAAGAATTGTCAAAACAAGAAGAACGGCTTGAGTCAGGTCATAGGCTATGTCCTGGATGCGCTTTGCCTATGATTGCACGGCAATTGCTTCATTCATTGCATGGTGAACCTGTTGTTGTAGGCTGTGCCACAGGATGCTTAGAAGTTAGCACAACCATCTATCCTTATACTGCATGGAAGACTCCATGGATTCACAATGCTTTTGAGAATGTTGCAGCAACCATGTCTGGTGCTGAAACTGCGTATAGAGTATTGCAGAAACGCGGCAAGATTCCAAAAGACAAGAAGATCAAGTTTTTGGCCATTGGTGGAGACGGTGGAACATATGACATAGGTTTGCAGAGTTTATCTGGTACACTTGAACGAGGCCATAATCTAGTCTATGTCTGCATGGATAATGAAGCTTATCAGAATACAGGAATCCAGAGGAGCAGTAGTACGCCTTTTGCAGCAGCAACCAACACCTCGCCAGTCGGAAAGATAAAAAAGGGAAAAGAACAGTTTAAGAAAGATTTAACCGCGGTTATTGCCGGACATCATATTCCTTATGTTGCCCAGGCTTCACCACATAACTGGGTTGACTTGATGAAAAAAGCAGAGAAAGCATTTGCAGTCGAAGGACCTGCATTCATAAATACGATTTCACCATGTGTTCCAGGATGGGGCTATAAGTCAGACCAGACCCAAGAGATGGCACGACTTGCAGTTGATACTTGTTTCTGGCCATTGTTTGAGATAGAGAATGATGTCTGGAAATTGAATTATAATCCTGGGGACAAGAAAGAACCAATTATCAATTGGTGCAAACATCAAGCACGATTTAGACATCTGTTGAAACCAGAAAATAAAGAGTTATTAGATAAATTCCAAGCCCATGTTGATGAAAGATGGGAATGGGTAAAGAAGCAGTGTGGGAAATAGAGTTAGTTCTTAGTATTTGTTTGGGAGTTTTATTAATAGTATAATCAAAGCCAGTCCCTTGGACTGGAACAAGCCGAGCTTGTGCTCGGAACAGAGCCGAACCGTACGGTTCGGTAAAACCCCTGCCTTGGCAGGGTCTGAACCACGCGAGAGCGTGGCTTTTGTTGTTGATTCAAGTTTTATCATAAACTTTATAAGTAATTAAATACTTATATAAGTAAAATGTTATTAAATAAGTTTTTTTTAGCTGTCCTCTCAGAATTTTGTCTAGATTATTTTGCAGGCCTGACTGGAAGTCAGATTGCAAAAAGAACTAACCTTAATCAAAAGTCAGTCAGTTCTGTACTTTTATCCCTCGAGAAGATGGGAATTCTCAAATGCGCCACTCAAGGAAGAAATAAGGTATATTCCCTTAATAATTGGAATTCAGATCTTCTGATAAATGTACTTTCTGCAACAGAATTGATGAGGACATATAGATTCCAAAAAAAACACAGTCTAATAAGGCAAGTAATAAAAGATATTATGCCACATTGTAGGGGAAATTCGGCAATCTTTGGAAGCTATGCCAAATGTACTGAAAAAAAGGATTCGGATTTGGATGTATTAGTTGTTGGTGCTGTGAATTTCGAAAAAATTGAAGAAATATCAGAGACATACAGTATTGACATCAATATTCAACAGTTCACCAGAAGAAATTTCAAAAAAGCACTTAGAAACTCCGATATTTTAGTGAAAGAAGTTATTAAACACCATATCTTTATCAAAGATGCGGAAGGATTTGTATCGTTGGTGATGAAATATGGACAAAATAAAATGGTGCTTGGAAATTAATAAAGGATTATTAATCTCAGAACCTAATGAAGACCTTGCAAATGCATATCTGCAAAAGGCTAAAACTGCAATAACTGCTGCTACGAGACTTAAAGGAATACCTGACTGGCAAATAACCTGCATATACTACTCCATGTACTTTAGTGTCTATTCGATTCTTCAAAAAATTGGCGTCAATAGCCAAAATCATGAGTGCACAATAGAATTCGCAAAAAGATGTCTTAGTGATATCTTTAAAAAAAGCGAAATTCAAACCATCAAAAAATGTATGTCTGCAAGAATTGAAAGCCAATATTATACTCCAAGTAGAGAATATGATTATAAACGGCTACAACAGAGTGCTGAACAATTATTATCTAAATGCACCTCTATGATTATTACTGGACAGAATATGAAAAGAATCCATTCAGATATTGCTGCATTGCAAACCATATAACAAAACCGAAACCTTTATTAAATTAAAATCAGAACAGCTATAAAAGAGGTGAGAGGTTGAGACAATTATCCTTAAGAGAAAGCTTTAGTCTTCTAGCTAGACATGCTATTCCCTATACTCGACCTATCTATATTGCTGGAGAAAAGGATCTTGAGAAAGTCAAGAAGTTTCCAGTTGTGCTAAAGATTGATTCTGAGGATGTTATTCATAAGAGTGATGTGGGTGCGATTGTTACTAACATCCAGAACCATGATGATCTAAAAAAAGCGTATCACAAGATTCTTAAGAATGTTCGGGAAGAAATGCCACGAGCACGTATCCATGGCGTGGCCGCATTCAAGCAAGAATCTGGAACAGAACTATTTGTGGGTATGAAACGAGACTCTCAATTTGGGAATGTAATTGCTTTCGGCCTTGGCGGAATATTTGTCGAGATCATGAAGGATGTATCCCTTAGAATCGCTCCTTTTGGAAAGAGGGAAGCCATAAAGATGATAAAAGAGATCCAAGCCTACAAAGTACTAGAAGGTGCGCGTGGACAGGAACCTGTAAAAATTGTGCTGGTTGCTGACCTTATTGTAAAAGCCTCAAAGATGTGTGCCACTCATCATGACATTGTTGAGATGGACTTCAATCCGGTGATTGCCAATTCAAAGCAAGCAATTGTTGCAGATGTTAGGATACTTTCAAGAAAATAAGAGAATCAAAATGCCAAGAGACCTAAGACGTTTGTTCAACCCAAGAAGCGTAGTAGTTATAGGTGCATCCAGAAATCCTGGAGCTGTGGGTTATGGAGTACTAAAAGGCCTTCATACAGGTGGATTTTTTCCTTGTGTGCATGGAAAACCGTTTCCTGGCAAGATCTATGCAGTAAATCCAAAAGCCACAAACATCCAAGGCATTAGAAGTTATCCTTCAATTAATCAAGTTCCTGGTAAACCGGATCTTGCAATCTTCTGCATTCCAGCAAAGATAATTCCTATGGTCATGCAGGACTGCATCAAGAAAGGAATCAAGAACGCAATCATAATTTCAGCGGGCTTTGCAGAATTCGGAGAGCAAGGAAAACACCTGCAAGCAGAGCTTAAACGAATAATCAAAGGAAAAGTCAATGTTGTCGGACCCAACTGCCTGGGTGTAATCAACACACATAGCAAGATGAATGCAAGCTTTGGCCCAACCATGCCGCCAGTAGGACATATAGGATTTATTACCCAAAGTGGTGCTCTTGCAGACAGCATAATTGACTGGTCAGTCACAGAGCGATACGGATTTAGTACACTTATCAGCTTTGGTAATGGAATGGACCTAGATGCCGCAGATTACCTTGAGTATCTTGGACGTGATCCAAAGACCAAAGCAATAACCATTTACTTAGAAGGTATTTCTGATGGAAGAAAATTCATGCGAATCGCAAAACAGGTTACGAAAAGAAAACCTGTAATCGTGATAAAAGCAGGAAGGACAGAGAGTGGACAAAAAGCCATCTCATCTCATACTGGAAGTCTTGCAGGAAGCTATAAGACATATGAGGCGGCATTCAAGCAATGCGGTGTTATTGTGGTTGATACTGTTGAAGAATTATTTGATACGGCTAAAGCTTTGTCTCATCAGCCTCCATGTAAGAATGGTATTGCAATTATTACAAATGGTGGCGGTGCAGGGGTACTCACTGCTGACAACTGCGATGTACTTGGAGTCAAGCTCACTGAGTTTGACGAGCTTATGCTCAAACGATTGGATAAGACCCAAAAAATGCATCCTGCATATTCGCGAAGAAATCCGCTTGATCTGGTTGGAGACGCTCTTCCTGAAAGATATGAGGCAGCACTTGACATTGTCATGAGTAATAAGGATGTACATGGTGCAATAGTCTTGCAAACCTTGCAGACCATGACAGATACGGTTGCAGATGCAAAGATCGTGACCAAGATCCACAAGAAATATCCGAGGAAACCAATCATCTGCGTGTACATGGGTGGAAAATTCAGTGCTGCAGGCGTAGAATTCCTGGAAGAACACAATATACCTGATTACAATGATCCAAGAAAAGCAGCGCTTGCAATGAAAGCGTTGATTGATAGATGGGAGTTACTTCGTTCTTAAGGTCTATTTGTTATCCATTCCCCAAAAAGATGTCCTGCAGCGACCTTGTCGCGCCATTTGCTTCGCCATGCTGTATATTCTTCTCCCGTCATCTCACCAAGAGTCTTATCCGCACCGTCAGGTATGAAGATCAGTCCGAGACGTGACCATAGGTGATCCTGCATCTCACCTCTTGGTTGTTTAGCGATTGTACCAGGTACGTGTCCTATGAAATATTTTGGTTCGCTCAGACTGGTATCAAGATATGCAAGACACTCTCTGAATTCGCATGTCCTTTCCTTTCCTTCAACAAGGGTTAACATTCCTTCTAAATCTATGGTCTCCAATGCAAAATTCACAAATGCTCTTGGAAAACCTTTCAATGAATGGATATAGAAGCCTGCATCCGAAACAACAATCGGTTGTTTCAGACGGTCAAATGCATATTGTATCTTGGCTTGAGCAATCTCTTGGACATCGCTGCTTCTAGGCTCAGGAATATCCATATTGACTTGGGATACAACGATATTATACTGCTTTAGATCCCTCTGCAAAGATATTAATTTGCCATCATTCTGGGTTGCATAGGATATTCTCATGAATAAGAGGAACTCTTCCTAGTTATTTAAGTTTTGTGTGTTCTGTTTCCATAATTTTAGAAGAAGGGGTGGGCGAAAACCGCCCAGAATTTTATTCTAATAACTTCTATATACTAGCAAAAGGGTTATCCCAATAATTACGATTACCGCAATTACTAGCAATAGCGTTGATATCTCAATTTCAACGTTTTTAATTTTTACATTCATATGGGGTTGATTTGGTACTGATTATTTTAATCTTTCCATCTAAAAGTAACACGTCAAGGTAACACCATTAGACCTAAGGAAATATTCCCCTAGCCTCAGTTGCATCTGCAACCCTTCTGATTGCTATCATGTATGCAGCAGTTCTCATGTCTACTTTTTCAACCCTTGACATCTGGCTAACTTCACCATAGGCTTTTACAAGCTTCTTCTTTAGTTTAGCGATTATGCAATCATATTCCCATTGTTCTCTCTGCAGGTTCTGTACCCATTCATAATAGGATACTGTGACTCCGCCAGCATTTGCCAAGATGTCTGGGATTATAAGGACTCCTTTCTGGTTCAGGATTTCGTCGGCTTCAGGTGTGGTTGGTCCGTTTGCACCCTCTACTATGAGTTTGGCCTTGATATTTGGCGCGTTTTCCTTTGTTATCTGATTCTCGATTGCAGCGGGCACGAGGATGTCACAAGGTTGTTCAAGGAGTTTCTCTTTTGGCTCAATTGTTTGAGCTTTGCTATATCCGAACAAGACCTTGTTTTTCTTCAGATACTTATCTATATCATTTAGGTCCAATCCCTTGGCATCATAGATTGCGGCTGTGGCATCACTAATTCCAACAACCTTGACTCCTTCTTCTGCTAGAGTCTTTGAGGCAAAGCTTCCAACATTACCATATCCTTGGACCACTGCACTCATTTTTTTTGGCTCGAGCTTGAGTTCTTTAAGAGCCTCCATTGTAACAATAGTGACACCTCTTCCTGTGGCCTCTTCTCTTCCTTGGCTTCCGCCTAGGAATAGTGGTTTTCCTGTGACAACAGCAAAATCTACTTTGTGATTGCCCATGCTGTATGTATCAACCATCCAAGCCATTACTTGAGCGTTGGTGTTGACATCTGGTGCAGGGATGTCCATGTCTGGTCCGATTATTGAACTCAGCTCGTACGTAAATCTTCGTGTCAGTCTTTCAAGCTCTGTTTTTGAGAGCTTACTTGGATCGCATATAACTCCGCCTTTGGCTCCGCCAAAGGGAATGTCAACAACAGCTGTTTTCCAGGTCATCCAGCTCGCAAGGGCGCGGACTTCATCTAGGCCGACTTTCGGGCTGAATCTGATTCCACCTTTGTAGGGTCCTCTTGTGTTATTGTGTTGTACCCTGTATCCTTTGAATAACTTGACCTCTCCATTGTCCATTCGGACAGGGAAATCCACAGAAAGGTTTCGTTCTGGCTCTCTGATGCTGTCTCTTATCCAGTCTGGAATATGGAGTTTTTGTGCGGCTTTATCGAATTGGGCTTGTGCAATTTCATATGAACTCTTCATCTTACTTACCTCCGTTATTGTATTTTTTACACTTACTTTGTGAATAAAAAAGCCCGAATTAGAATCCGGGCTCTCATTTCCATTCACTTGGTGTTAAGTATACACTAACTAGTATTTAAATATTATGGTGAAATAGTACATATGTCTAGACAAAGCACGGATTCGGGCTCTTAATACGAAATATTTAAATAGCAACGAGCCATATAAATAACAATATGTCAGATAATATCTCTTCACTCAGGCAATATGCGTTTGCTTTATCACTAGGAGTGCTATTCATATTTATGGTAGGACTTGTTGCCAATTCTGATCCTGTGGAGAAGGGATTGACTGGTTTTTCAGTGTATGAAGAGGAAGAACAGCTGATAAAGACAGGAAATACCAAGACATTTGACGTCATATCCAAGGATTGCAAATTAACACCTAGGAAGATGTATGCCAAAGTAGGGGACAAGATAATTCTGCGAGCCACAACATACGATGACACTGGAAATACCCACCGAATCAGTGCAAAGGAATGGGATGTTGATTTGGTTGTCAAAGGAAGTGAGATGAAACGAGCAGAGTTCTATGCAACTAAAGAGGGAAAGTTTGAGGTTGTTGATGCCTTCCCTTGCCAAGCCCAAGGTTATGATTCTAAAGCAGTTATTTATGTGAATTAAATGTATTCTTGCTTTTCACAAATTATTTATACATCTAATATTCAATTTGAGGCATGCCAAAGCTAAAAGAAGATCTAATGAAGATATGGGGACTCATTAAGCTTGGACTCAATTATATCGCCTTTCTAAAGCCAACACTGATCAGTTCAATAATTGCAGTTGGTATTATGACAGTTCTAATTATTGGGATAGTCTTTACAACACGTTCAATCTGTGAGATAAATAGAGACACTAACAATCTAGTGTGTGAGGACACAACCCTTACAGGTCTTGCTATCAAATGGAATATTCTGGGAGCAGTTATTATTGCATATATATTAGCATCTGTAGTTATGTTGCTCTACAATAAATACATTAACAAGTCTTATCTTAAGTGATGCGCCTCTTGAAAGCAGAAAAAACTTCTTTTACACCTATCTTATCCATACACTTGTTTTTCTTGACACAGAGTGTGCTTGTGCATTTCTTACACGATTTCTTTATCACATTAGTTTTTTTGCCTGTGGGCATGAATGTCTTGAGGCCGGGGCCAAGCAGACAGACGCCTGGAATATCTACCAGATTAGCCAAGTGTCTAGGTCCACTGTCAACCCCAATAAATAAGTCACACTTAGACATCAACAGAATATTCTGAAATACATTTATCTTTTTTATAGCAGAAACTGAATCAATTTTCACTGCTTTTCTTATTTTATTGTAAGTCTCCTCTTCTGTTTGTTCCCCTCCTACAAAAATGAACTGGAAATTTCCATAATCATTGATTCTCTTGACAAGTTCTATCCATTTGTCATTATCCCAGAGTTTGCTAGGCCAACCAGAACCTGTATGGACCACGATCTTTTTTTTAGATTTAAGATTCAAGCGTGATAGGCATAAATAATCTTTTTTTTTGATATCAAAAATATCCTGGTATGAATAGTATCTGATCTTTTTTCCAATAAAATCAAAATTTACCTCTCTCCATTGTTTAATGTTCTCTCCACCTAAAGACTTCAGAATGTGCAGGCTGTACTTGACCATTTCCCTAGCATATGTTTTCATCTCTCCAAACTTGACCTTGCTTAAGGTCTTGTATGCATCTGGACTCATACGCATGACCAGGACAAACTTGTACTCTTTTTTTGGCAGTATCTTGGCATATTTCTCTGTCTTCCTCTGATAACTCGATTTAGCCACATAAACCTTGTCTACACCGTTGATGTGCTTAGCCAACTCATATAATGGAGATGTGACAACCAGATCAATTTTGTTATTCTTATTGTCAAGAATAAAAGAATGGATTGCATGCAAAGAGACAACAAAATCACCGATAAGACACGAACTCACAATGAGTATCCTGTTCGAATTCACATTTGTCTTCTTGAAATACTTAGCCCAGCTGATCTTGATCAATGGCGATATCTCATGGACTGTCTTGAAATAGTCCTTGTTGAATCGTTCAATTATTCTCTGCATGTATCAGTCAATAGATATGTCTAATTTAACTCTTTCGCAAAATAAAATAAAAAAAAGAATTTAAAGCAGTGGGTTCTGTCCGCCATACAATGCCTTGAATCTTCCGTCTTTGAATTCTAATGAGAACACATCATGATTACAATTGGTTGTTCTCATCTTGACAACACGGACTTCACGGACAATATTTCTCCTGAAAGGAGTGAGTCTGATATTAATTATTCCGTCTGACAAGAAATCCTCATCATACTCTCCTAAAGAATCAGAGTTCGGAGGAATCTCACTTACAAGGTAGGTTGTCATCCCAATATCTCTTAAGAACTCAAAGATATAGAAAAGTTCAATCCTTGGATTCTTGAATTTTGAAAGCACATACAGAGCTTTCATTGAATCAAGGACAAAGAGTTCGCATCTTACTTCTGCTGCAACTTTCTTTACAATATTCTTTATTACATTGAGCCATGACCTATTCTCATCAATCTTAACTTCCTTGATTTCTTTTCTAATGCAACCGACATCGACGATGATAAGACTCCCGCCATTGCCTGATTTGGTCTTGGCCAGACTTTCATGGATCTTTGCAAGATCCTTGATCACAACCAGGTTGATCTTCTGGAAATCATATCCCATATTGATCATATGATTGATCAAAGAACTATAGGACTGTTCAAGTGATAGGTAAAGTCCTATTCTTCCATTAATGGCTTCATTGTACATTATGTTGAGACATACGCTGCTTTTCATGGTTCCTGCTGAGCCTGCAATCAATGTGATATGCCCTGCGGGAATTCCTCCCTGCAAGTGCTCATCAAAACCGTCAATGTATGTCTTTACTCTTTTAATATCCTCTTTTCTTGCGACTATTTCCTCTCCCATTATTCTCACCTCAGGATTTTGTATGTGCTAAGCAGATAACCTTACCTGTCTTAACTCCTACGACTATTCTTTTTGTTTTCTTAATATGTGCAAGGCCCACAATCATGTCTGGAACAGTGAACTGCCATATTTTCTTTCCTATATTCTCACCAGGGTCTTGGCTCTGAATATCAGAATAATGCCCTGCCTGATTGATAATATGACTAAGTCCTGGAATGTGCTCAAGCACATACCTCCCTTCTGCACTCAGCACATAAACATTATGATCATAACTTCCAACAATTACCTCTTTTTGACCATCACCATCAATATCAACTGCCACCGCACTTGATCCTATCCAGAAGTTGGTCTCATAAGACCAGATCTTTTCTCCTTCACAGTTCAAGGCATAGATATTGTTGTCACAGCTTGAGACCAGGATTTCGAATTTTCCGTCATTATCCAGATCATCGATCTCGACCTTGCTCAGTATTGATCCATTGGTCTTGTACTCCCAGATCACATCGCCATCCAAGTCCAGGACATACAGGGTGTTATCTGCAGAACCCACAATGATGTATTCCTTATTATCTCCATAAATATTCTTGATTACAACTTCAGCAGTGATCTTGCCACCTGTCTTATGGCTCCAGAGGAGTTTATTATCAAAGCTTACACAGTTAATCACACCTTCATTGTCTCCAAAAACAATGACTTTGTTGAAGACTGAGACTGTTGGTGTTCCTTTTATGCCCCTTTCTGCAAAATATTTCCATTGGAGCTTACCCATAGCGTTGACTACATGGAGATTGCCGTCATCAGAGCCAAATATCACTTCCTGCTTGCCATCATTATTAGTATCACAGAAGCACATTCCACTTACTGCACTTCCTGCCTGGTACTTCCATAAGAGCTTGCCATCAGCAGTAAGAGCATAGACCATTCCAAGCTCAGTTCCAAAGACAATCTCTTTTTGACCATCGTTGTTGATATCACATGTTTTTGGCCTGCTCATGACACTATTTACTGATTCAGAATCCATGAACATCACTTCAACCTCATCTATCTTCTCATTGACTACAAATTCCCATCTTGGCTTTGCATCTTGGTCCAGCAAAATTATCTTTCCAGTCTTGGTTGCAATGATGATCTCTTCAGTACCATCATCATTCAAATCATCAACACTAGGCCCACATAGAAGATGAGATCCGACATCAAAACTCCAGATCTGACTAAGTCTCCCCTCTTTTCCCTTTAATAAAGCCATACTGCTGAATTTTAGGGCTGGATGATTTATAAAATTTTCGAATCACAATCAAATCGAATATTTTATAAATGACTTTTCTTTGAGAAAACAGTGAGGTGATTTCATGAAAGTAGTCCTGAAAAAAATTCCAAAGAACCCGACTGTAATAGAGGGTTTTCCAGGATTTGGCCTGGTTGGTACAATTTCCACAGAATTCTTAATAGAACACTTAAAGGCGAAATTGATCGGAGAATTTGAGTATGATGAGCTCCCTGCAACAGTTGCAATCCACAAGACAAACCTAGTCCGACCTATGGCTGTCTTTTATTCTCAGAAGCACAATTTGGTTATTCTACATACAATCCTTAATACTAAAGGTTATGAATGGAAGATAACTGACGCAATAATTGACATGTTAAAGAAGATGAAAGCTAAAGAGTTAATCAGTATTGAAGGCGTCGGAAGCGTGAGCGGAGAAGCTGATTCTCATCTTTACAGCTATAATAATGCGAAATTAGTCAAGCTGGGTGCAAAACCAGTCCAAGAAAGCATAATTGTTGGAGTATCCAGTGCTATGATGCTGCGTTATCCAAAAACAAGCTGTATCTTTGCAGGTACACACTCACAGCTTCCAGATAGCAAAGCTGCTGCGAGTGTCATTGGCTTATTGGATAAATACTTGAAGCTAAAAGTTGATAGTGCGCCGCTTCTAAAACAAGCAGAGCAGTTTGAGACTAAGATTAAGGATCTGTTGCAGAAGTCAACTCAGACGACTGACGATGCAGATAAGAAAAACATGAGTTATTTGGGGTGAATAGATGGGAAATGATTATGTCTTGAGCTTAGGCGGAAGCCTTATAGTGCCGTATGAGATAGATGTCACATTCTTGAAAGAATTCAAGAAGATGATTGATTCTAGGGAAGGAAGATTTATTCTAGTGTGTGGTGGCGGTCGTACTGCTAGATCGTATCAAGATGCTGCTTCTCAAATTGAGAAATTGGATGAAAGTGAGCTTGACTGGATTGGGATTGGTGCAACAAAAGTCAATGCTGAGTTGGTTCGTGCGATCTTTGGTAAAGACGCTTTCGAAAAAGTTATCACGGATCCTTTTGAAAAAGTGGATTTCCAGAAAATACTTGTGTGTTCTGGTTGGAAACCTGGACGTAGTACAGATTATGTGGCTGTTCAGATGGCTAAAAACTATGGTTGTGGAACTGTTATAAACATGTCAAATGTCAATTATGTGTATGATAAGGATCCAAAGAAGAACAAGGGAGCAAGGCCATTACATAAGATGAATTATGAAGAGCTGCAGAAGATTGTAGGAACAGAGTGGAAGCCAGGTATGAATGCTCCATTCGACCCTGTTGCTGCCAAACTCGCTTGGGAAGAGAAGAAGAAAGTGGTGATCATGGGTGCAGATCTTCGGAATCTCAAGAATTTCTTGGAAGAAAAGGAGTTTAATGGTACTGTGATTGAGGACGAGTCGTAAGGCTTATTAATGGGGAATAGTTTTTCTAATAGATATTGTCGTGATGATATCTTCTGAGTCAGCCCGAGCCATAGCTCGGCAAAACCCACACGCATGGTTAGGGCTCGGAGAGTCTGCCTGGTGTTGATGTCCCTTTCTAACGATACATTTTAATAATACTTCCTATAACAGGAAGTATTATGAAGAGTAAAGAAGAGGATGTGTTATCTGTTTTTTACAATCATCCGACCAAACATTGGCATTTTAATCAGTTGGTAAAAGAAATTGGAATAGCTGACAGCAAGCTGGATAGTTGGTTGAAGAAGTTTATCCTGCTTGGATTGGTGGAGCGGATAAAAATAAAAGGTGAAATGCCATTCTATATTAGCAATTTCAAGCATCCTGAGTATCAGAACAGGAAGAGGATATACGCACTGCAGGTGTTGCATGAGATTGGTTTTCTGAATCACATAGTTTCATTGCAGGGGGTAAAGACTGCGATTGTGTTTGGAAGTTTTGCACGTTGGGATTGGCATTGGAAGAGCGACCTTGATTTATTCCTATTTGGAAATTCCGACGAATTTGAAATAAGTAGGTATGAAAAGGTATTGAAACGGGAAATACAAGTGTTTGAGTACAAGAATCTCCAAGAACTCCGAAAATTACACGAAGATCTCATGAAAAACATTATTAAGGGATATGTCATTAAAGGTAATGTTGATTTCCTCAAGGTCAGTATAAATGAAAATAAACCAAACTCAAAAAGAAGCCCTAAAGGCTTGCCAAGAAGAAGGCATTCTAATGCCAAAAATAGAAGTTGATATTAAGATACTTCGATCCATGTTCATTACATCTCAAGGGGATATACGTGCTGCAGAGATTCTTAAGAATACAGGAAGCATCAACAGTATTCTAAAACTCTACTATGATGTTCTTCATGTTTTAGCTGATATTCTCTTAAGATTTGATCAATTTGAGTCCACAAACCACATATGTATATTTGCATATGTGTGCAAAAATCCTGACCTTGACTGGAATTTCTTTGAGAGAATCCGTACAGTAAGAAATGGTATATGTTATCACGGAACACCTGTCAAAGAGGAAGAATGGAAAAGACTGGAATTACAGGCACAATTACACATCCAAGCACTAACACAAATGGTTGAGGACAAAATCAACAACTTCTTGGCTAACATTTAAAAATGGAGAGAATTTCTTAGAGTTCTATTGCCCAGATCGCATAGCCTGGTATTGCGCGGACAAGGAAAACCTTGGCGTAAGATTGCTAAACCAGTAAAGGACTGCGAAGATCCCGTTCCTTTGGAAGCGTGGGTTCAAATCCCACTCTGGGCGTTTTATTCTTGAGTCTAAAGTACAAACAATTCAGATTATTCAGACTGGCTCTTTTAACCACTAAACAGTAATAAAAATGGAAACATTTATATAGTTGTATTGGCATATATATCATTATTATTTAAAATGAAAAGCAGCAAATCATACTATGATAGATGATGATTATTATGGAGACTCAAACGTTCAGGATCCATTTGATTCTTTTAGGGCTCCTGTACCGAGTGCTGGCTATGGAACTGACAGCTTAAAGAAAACTTTGGAGGGTTTAAAGATGCCTATGGCACCTCCACCACTTAAACTTGATTTTCACCAAATTGAACAGAGACAGGAAGCACAGCGGCAAAAAGATTATCTGAGGAGTGGTTATGAGTTTGAACTAGGTGCGGTCAAAAATCAGAGGTTGTTACTAGAATTACAACAGCCTGTTGCAGCACCTCATGTAGGACTTTATTTAAGAAGTATCAATGAACTGCGGTTTGAGGAAAATAAGTTAAGAAGGAAGATTAGCGAATATGACGATTAGGGCATAAACATTGACTTGACAAATATTTTTTATTACATCTTCTCATATTTCTTTTCAATATTTATACACTATATTAGAATATTTTTCTTATTGAATAAAATTAAATGTATGCAGTGTTGTTTCTTGATTATGAAAATTGGCTCGGAGGGATAAAATGGTACATTATTTGAATGATGAAGAAATTGAAACATTAAGAAGCTATGTTGGAAAAGATGTAAAAGTTGATACTGCCTGTTCACATCAGGATGAGAATGGGGTTGCGTCCAATGGGGGTACTGTAATCGAAGGAACTTTGGTTGACATATTATCACATGAACCAAACAGAGTGGATTATGTGGTGCTGGGTTTTGAAGGCTATAATTTATTAACAATATTTAATCTGACAGATGGCTCGCATGTGTGGAATATAAAAAAAGGACTGTATCATGATCGCGAAGAATTAATCAGTGTCAGATCAGATGGAACAGAAATGCCTAAGTTAGTAGGAGAAACAAGAACATATCTTGAACATGATTACTTGGCACAGAATGGTCTTGTGAGATTGTTGGAGTGAGAAATTTTTGACATATTTACTAAAATTAGTTCAAGACAAAAATATCTTATAAATATTTTTATCTTTCTCAATATAGTCTGCGAAAAAATAATAATTAATTAATGTCGCAGACTAAATATTAGAAAAAAGAATGATTCATTGACTTTTTTCTCTCTCTAGAACAAACACATAGTATCTTCTATCAATACCTTTTCCAGATACTATCTCTTTTTGATGCATAAATCTGAAACCGCGTACTTGGGTCAGGATTATTTCAGGATTTACAAATTTCTCTCTTAAATCAGCATGTCCGATGCTAGCCAACTGAAATTTCCTGAACTCCTTGACCAGATCATCTGGGACTTCTGGTGGAAAGTAATGGTCTCCAATGATTAATTTTCCCCCTTCTAACATATTTTGGTGGCAAAGGTCGTAGAATGTTCTCATATAATTGCTCTGGTCAGAGGGGGTATTGATTTCATGCAAGACGGTATTTACGACTATTGCATTGAATTTGATTTGGTTTGTCTTCAAGAACTCATGTATATCAGAATGGTGCTTAACTATCTCTGTCTCTGGATACTCTTTAAGCTTAGCAAGCTCTTCAGCGCTAAAATCCACGCAATGAATCACACAACCTTGATGGTGCTTGCTGATAAGCTCTTCAATGACACCATCTCCACAACCCATATCAAGAATAATCCACTTGTTCTTGATATGTTTCTTGATAGCCTTCTCCAATAAGGCATAAGGCGCTGCATAAAACGAATCGAATCTCCCCATGATGATTATTTATGATGCGGTTAATTAAATACCTTTCGTTTGAATTTGGTAGAATGCCATTCAAGGTGTCTTCTCAATAATTTTTCAATTTATTGTAGTATTTTCCTATTGTCTTGAAATTTCTTCATGATTTTATGGGTTAAGTTTATTAATCATTTCTTTGACAATTATCAAATGAATATCCATTACTATTTTGACACTTCTATCTGGCTTGATATTTTTGAGAAGAGAGGGAGGAATGGTGAATCAGCAGAGCGACTTATGGAGAAGATACTTTTGGAAGATAATATAGTTGTATATTCTGAAATGGTTGTGATAGAATTGTCTAACCTTTGTTATTCACAAGAGCAGATTCATATGATTTTAACCATTGCCAAGCCAGATCACATCAAGAGAGTACAAGTTACAAAAGCGGAGTATCGAGAGTCTAAGCACATTGCGAAGCAGAGAGGCATACCCGCTGGTGATGCCATTCATGCCATAATTGCCAGAGATACCGAGTCCTTGTTGGTTTCACGCGATTCAGACTTTCAGAAGCTTAAGGATATTGCTAGAGTTGCTCTACCAGAAGAACTAATCTAGCTTCACTCCGTGTTTCTTTGCTAGCTGTCTTACGGCTTTTTCTCTTGCTTTTTTCAATTGAGCATCAGTAGTCTTTCTCTTGCTTGCGCCATAGACTTTTTCCAATCTCATAAGTGCCTTTTCTTTTTCTAGATCCTTTATCTTGTCCCTGATAGCTTCTCTTACAAACTCTGCTTTTGTGGAGTACCGATTATCTCTCATAGCAGTTTCTATGTCTTTTAAGAAGTCATCTTCGAATCTGATTGAAATAGTAGTCATTGTAGCAATATGTATTACATAATGCTATTTAAATGTTTCCAAAAAGCGCTTCTTGACACCATTTCAATCCAATACTAAATCACGTTCGTTTCCCCCACAACCTTTAAATACTTGTTCAGTCAATAATCCAATTATGAGGTGGGTATTAGTAATATTGGGTATTTTGTTGATTGTTTCTTGTACTCCTAATAAGGAGGAGTGCTTACGTCCATACATGGAGACCTCAAAGGGTTGCTGTTTGGATGTAGACAGTAATCATATCTGTGACTATAAAGAAATCCTTAATCAGACTGAAGAGGTTAATCAAACTGGACCAGTAAATGGCACTGGACCTGTTACCGCCCTGAAACCTGGCGAGCTTCCTGACAGATCTTTCAGGATGGAAGAACTTGAATCCTTGATTAATAATGTGGATGGAATACACAATTACTTTGTGACAGATAATAGGAACATTCCATATCTGAACGAACTAGAAGGAGAAATCAAGGTCAACAACCGTGCTATGAGAACCTGGGCAATCGAGATGCTTTCAGAAGAATTAGAGACCATCTCTGACTTCCATGAGTATGTCGCAATTCCCACTTGGCAAGGGTGGAGATATTATCTGAATGAGACAGATTGGGGTATGACACATGAATACCTAACAGAGAATGAGTTCTACACCTTGTTTCCCAAAAACAAGTATTATGATAATTATTTCTATGTAGATTATGAGAAGAAAGGACATATTGACCTTGATATAAATGAAGAGGTTGTATTAAGCGCAAAGTGGAACATACCACGATATCGCAGAGAGACATTTATATTCAACCAGCTCGGAAAATATCGCGGATTCTGGGACAATCCAGTTGTGGTCTACAAATTACCGTGTACCAAAGACACTATTGTGTATTATAGACCGCGTTGGGCTACAGAATTTGGAAATGCCAAATTCACGGTGAATAACAAGGACAATGCATATGCTATGTGGTTTTCCGAGATGCGATCTGAAGAACCAGAATCATTGCTAAAAGCAATTGAAGTCATGAAGTTCTGTGGTGTTAGTCCTGAATTGACACAACAGCTTGACATGGCAAACTACAGCAGTATTGAAAAACGCTCTTCGGATATGGATGTGTTTTTTAGAACAGTATTGGATCATGAATTCGAAGCTTCGGTTAAGTATGAAATACCAGACGCAGACAATGCGGTCATAATCAAAGGCTATGACTTCTCCTTTGTCCAAAACCAAGCAAAGGATACCTTATTTGAAGATTCGTCCTTCCTTAAAGTCGACATATTCTTGGTAAAATATCCTTCCTATACTAATGAACTCTATGATACGATTTATCTCGGTCGTGGGTTTGAAAGCGGTAAATTGTATTCGAAGGAACTTGTAAAAAATGTTGATTTATATGGACGGGATTTGAGTATGATGTTCTTACCAAAGTTTGAGACTTCTTACAATTCTTATTATATAGGGGATCCTGTTGTTGTGGCGTTGGGGTAGTTATATTCAATACAGACCTCGTAAAGATGCCAATTTCAGTAGAAAATGCTGAAAACATCTTCAAGAACGCATTAGAGGTCCTATCTGGAGATATTCCTGGTGATGATTGTGAATGGTGTAAGAGGATAGTAGATCATTAGAGTCCAAGATTGTAAGTTTGATATTTATTGCCTTTTAGAAAATAACAGCGCTAATAATTAAATTTATAAATGCATACCCCAATTCCATATTCATGGCAAAACCAATTAGGGCGACACCTACACTTAAAGGAATTGATGCTGTTAATTTTATCAAGGATGTGCTAAAGGAGGAGAAAAACCCTTCTAAAGCCAGAATTGCTTTGATTAAGGAAGCAGCTGCAATTAGATTCAATTATTAGGTAGCTTTAGATCCAGATACATTGGTGTAGTTCCTTTTTTTCTCTCTTTGAGTATGTTAAATCCCATTCTTTTATAGAAATGAATAGAATCCAATTCTTTTTTGAGATTTCTCTTTGCATCTAAAGTAATAAACCTACAACCTGCTCGTTTATTATTAGTCTCATTGGCTTGTTGAATGGCAAATTGTACCATTAATCTACCTAATCCTCTTTTGAGAAATTTGTCATCTGTGCACAATCTTCCGATTTTCAATGCAGGCAATGATTTGTAATGAATATCTTTTTCTCTGAAAAATTCCTTAAGATTTCCTTCAAGATTGATCTTATCATTAAGTAAACTAACATAACCTGCCAATTGTTTTTTGTAATACCATAGGAATGTAACTGATAACTTTTGCTGCTGATTATTAAGTGCATCTTCTTGGAGAAAATCAACAAGTTCCTTTTCATAAGAGGTAAATTTGCTTAAGTCATCATCTTCTGATATTATTTTAATGCAAATTTCATGAGGATGTATTTTTGAAGGCTTTTGTGACATAATTATATTAAATGTAACTTCTAGTATTTAAACACTACCTTGATTGGCCTTTCCAAGCCCCTCAACAAACCTCAACCCTCCCAAAAGAAAAACACACATCCTAACTCAGAATATATCCTATGCTAAATCTCAATGTGAGACCGATGAAGTATGAACATATTAGAAGGATTACTCCAACTATGATGTAGAATATCTTCGGATTCTTGAATTTATCTACTATTTTTGGAAACTTTGTTGCGGAGACAATGAATCCTATATCTGCTGCAATGGTTGTTACAATACTAAGTATGCCATAAAAGCCAGTAAAAAAACCTAACAAGCCTGCAATTGGCCAGAACAAGCTTGCAATCAGTGACCACGGAATGAATTCAATACAATGTTCTAATTGATGTCCAGTACAGGAAGTAAAACAGTTGGTACAATAAGAATAATTGAGAATGGATGCTAAAAATACAAAAATTGATCCTACAATCCAAACAAACAATATGAAGAACCTGCGCTTTGTAACATCCATTTAATGAAATGAGTTTGGTGAATTTAAATATTTTGTGTGTGGGTCTATTCAGCTTCTGTCTGAGTACAAAATTGGGATCGTATTTTGTTGATGTCCTTTTGTGTCATTCCATTTATTATGTCCTTGCTCTTCAAATGAAAGTCTATTGCTAAATCGGTTATCTTTCCTGTATCTACTGCCCTTGCATAATATTGAGCATCTTTCCTTAGAGTGAATGCGTACTGTATGGTATCAACATCCTTCTGAGTGTAATGCTTTCTGAGATATTTGCTCATGAACAATAAGGTACAAGTATGTATTTCAGATTTTATTCCAATGTATAGCATGACTGCATAAAGCGAGTAATAAAAGGCATAATACGCGATTGTAGCTTTCCACAAATTGCTCTTGATATCAAGGCAATCAATGGATTCTTGAGCCATCCTAAGAAATGATCTGGGCATTTTTGTATTAGGTTCAACTAATGAAATGCCTTTTTTCTGATCCAAACACCATTTTATGGAGACCATAGTATTCTTCCCAGATCATCCAAGTGAATTGTTCTGGATGGCTGAGTATAATATGATTGGAAACAATCTCTTGTGCTAAGGGGATTTTCTCTTGTAGCATATGTACAAATTCCTTCTCTTTGAACACCTGTACATGAACATCCATGTCATATTTTTTAATCATGGGTTCCTTGCCAATCGCAAAAACATCTATATCAGAATCTTTCTTATGTTTTCCCTTGGCATAACTGCCAAATATTCCGATAAGCTGATAATTATCTTGGAAAATGTGTTGGATTTTCAGATTCTTCTTTAGAAATTGCAATTTCTTCATGGTTTCTGTAATTGTCAAGATGTCTTTGATTATTGGATTAGACAAATGCAAGCTATACAATAGCATGTTTCCTCTTTTTTCTGATCGTAGGATGTCAGCCTCTTCCAATTCCTGTAGAACTAAAGCAATACCTTTCTGGCTCATGTTTATTTGATTGA
>JAHJEM010000088.1 GCA_018825425.1 Nanobdellota archaeon
CCCTCTTCTAATTGGCATATAATTTTATATTTTGAATAGGATATTTAAATATTTTCTGTATATTGGCAATACACCAATACCAAAAGCTAAACCAATCGAAACCTTTAAATATACATATCGTAAAAAAACTAGTATGCCAGTTCAACCTCCGCCAAGTGCGTTAGCAGGTTCATTAGGGTTTTTTGATAGGCTAGGATTATTTGATGTACTCCTGCCCTTCTTACTAGTCTTCACTGTAGTCTATGCTATACTTGAAAAAACCAAAGTGTACGGTACTGAAAAGGCCAAAGTAGATGGAAAACTAATGGATATACCACGAAAGAACCTTAATGCAATGACTGCTTTTGTCATGGCATTCTTTGTCGTTGCAAGCTCGCAACTTGTGGCAATAATCAATCAAACCCTGGCGCATACAGTGTTGGTTCTGATTTTGCTCCTTTGCTTCATGATGCTTGTGGGTGCAATGCACACTGGAAAGGAAGAATTCAGTCTTGAAAAATATAAGGGTTGGAAGACAACATTCATGATACTTATTTTCATTGCAATAATAATGATATTCCTAAATGCTATTGGCTGGCTAGACTGGGCATACTGGTACCTGCTTGGCAATTGGAATGGAACTGTTGTAAGTTCAATAGGACTTGTAGTCATAATAATAGTAGCAATTGTCTGGGTTACCCATGACCGGGGCTCAGGCAGTGAGGACAAATCGGAGGCTTAAAAATGGGATTCGCAGAATTACTACAATATCTTGATAGTATCGGAGTAGCAGATGTACTTATGCCATTCATATTGGTATTTACAGTTGTATGGGCAGTATTGACTAAAACAAAAATACTTGGTACGGAAAAGAAGAATCGAAGTATCAATACCATGATATCTCTTGTTATGGCTCTAGCGGTTGTAATTCCCCATGTAATGGGCAGGTATCCGCCAGGTAGTGATGTTGTTGATATTATCAATACAGCAATCCCAAATGTTGCAGTTGTACTAATCGCAGTATTAATGATGTTCATAATAATTGGAATAAGTGGAAAGACACCAGATATGTCAAAGTCTCCTATTGGAGGCTGGTTTGTGATTCTTGGTGTTGTTGTAGTTGTCTATATTTTTGGCCGGGCAACTGGTTGGTTTGGCGGCCCAAGTTGGCTTGACTTCCTTGATAATCCAGAAACCCAAACTCTGTTAGTAGGAGCAATCGTGTTTGCACTAGTTATCTGGTTCATCACAAAAGATGATAGAGGCGGTGAACAAAGGACTAGAGATGGTCTGGGTGAAAATTTCCGTAAGCTACTAGGTGGTGACAGGTAAGAATGGCTACGCTAGGTGACAGTGTTGGAGGACTATTTGACCAGTTTTCATTTATTTTTATTTTTCTTCTGGTCTTTGCAGTAGTCTTCGGCATCTTAAGCTATGTAAACCCTTTGAAGGATGAACGAAGAGGGATCTATGGAATAATATCTTTTGTGATATCCATCATTGTCGCAGTCTCTAGTAAAGCAGTCATCTTCATAAAGACCATGACTACATGGTTCTTTGTGCTTGGTCTTTTTGTATTCCTAATCATGTTTGTTGTAGGCATATTTGGAGTCAAAGAAGGCAATTGGCTTAACCTGATCAAAGATGGAAACGTGCATTCTTGGATAATAATACTGTCTATTATTATTGTACTGTTCTCTCTTGGAAATGCTTTTGGAGAGGGTTTATTAAAAAAGGGTAGTGGAAGTGATAATGGTGTACCTGAATATAATCCAGATGATTATTATCCTGATGATATACCTCCTCCTGACGATTATTACCCCGGTGATTATCCTGTACAACAACAGAATGCAGAGTCAGATTTTGGGGATAATGTACTCAAGACGTTTATTAACCCAAAAGTCCTAGGAATGCTTCTCGTATTCATGATTGCACTGTTTACAGTTATATTCTTAACAAGACCACTTGGATAGAATTAATGTAATAATTATTTTTCTTCTGCTTTATCTTGGAACTTATCAGTAACTTTCTGAAGTATATGTACATTCTCTGTGAATGCAGGAAGGACTTTAGAGAAGACCTTTTCCATGGCCTTCACTTCAGAACCAACATCAAGAATATGCTTATCATATTCTCCAACCTTTCCAATCACAGCTTGATGCAACTTGTCAAACTGGTCTTTAAGCATATCAAACTTCTGTTCCATAGCGATAATCTTTGATTCTGCTTCATTCTTCCAATCAATGATCTTATTGATGTCCTTTAGAAGCTCATTCCATTTTTCATCTATTATGGCTTCAACAATTTCTTCTGTGTTTGAAACTTCGTAGCTGGAATGATCATGAGCATGATCCTGATATTCTGCGTCCACATTTTGAGGCATTTCATGAGAAAAGACAGGAGCAGGTGCTTGAGGTGGCGGACCTGTGCTTTGAGCAGAAGGTGGTGGAACAAAAGACTGCGAAGGCGCTTGAGGAGGATTTCCAGGCATGGCAGTTCCAGACACCAGCCCCAGATCTGATCCAGATGTCATATCAACTTGATTGATTGCATCAAATATTTGAGAAGAACTATAGCCATCTCTCTGAAGGCTTTCAATAATTTGATTATTATCCAACCCCTGGGATTTAAGGGCGCGAACATGCGCTAACTGTACTTCTGGCAACCTCTCACCTCGCTAATTATATTCATTTTGTATCATTTATAAATGTTTTTGTATTTGTAACGGTAACTTTGTCCAAGCCCATCTGCTCTTCCTGCTGCCTCCGTAAAATGATAGATTCTTACTGACTAACACTGACGGGACAAAGTTTCCGGAACTTCCAAATCGATCTGGTTGCAATCCCATATCTATTAACTACTGAAGTGTGTTATGGTTAGATTTGGAAGTATCCATTATATCTTCGACTTCTTTTTTAGTAACAAACCTTTCAGGTTGCCAAAGCTCAATATATTTTTTTATAGCCAAAAACTCTCCAGATTTCACACAATTTGTCATTTCACCAAGCATGACTGTAATCTTTTCACTAACATCAGATAGATTATGCTTAAGATCCAGAACACAATTATTAAG
>JAHJEM010000009.1 GCA_018825425.1 Nanobdellota archaeon
CAAAGTATGCTCAAGGTAAGATCTGACTGGCCTGCACTAACAACTGCATTACGATTGATTTCACAAGGAAGAATGGGTTTAGGAACAACAAAAGATCATTATGATAAATGGAGAACTGTCTATGTTGATGAAGCACCTATGGGTTATGCGGGTTTGCAGATAGATGGTATTGGAGGAGTTGAATAAGAATGGGAAGTGTAAAAGATTTGATAAGAGATGATTCGCCAGGGGGAAGACTTTATATTCCACCAACAGCAATGGACTTTGGAAGAGGTGCCTGGCAAGTCAGTGGGCGTTTTTCTGTAGGAGATTTGAAGGAATTGATACCTGATACTGAGATTAAAGATAAAGCAGAGGCATTGACCATGATGGTTGCACATTTCTTTGAATGGCTTGAAGAATCTTATCCTCAGATCAAGACATGCTATCAAGGGCTACTAGATAAGAATGGAAGAATCAAGGATTCACGAACCCTGTTAGATATGGGAGAGACTTCTAATACTATTGTAATGGAACTTGCACATACGCCTGGTTCGTATTCCGATGGTGATTTGGAAAAATACCGGCAAGCATTGACATCTGGAGAGCTCCAATGTGGGGTTGCAGATATAGAATCAATATTCCGGCATGGATTTCCCTTGGGAAGTTCAACCTTCAAGAGAATCTTTGAATCAGTTGGTATGGGTGGAGTGTATGCAGAATTAGCAACATACGATGATACAGTTGAAGGATTGGATCATATAAGGGCGCAGGTAGCGCAGTGGGGAGTTAGTAAGTTTCCTGATCTAGAAAGAATTCTCAAGTTTTCGGGTCTAGGAACCCAGATTCCAAATCCAGGATTTGTACTCAAAGGAATGACTTATGATACCACAACCAAGTTTGAGAGTGCTGGAGATCGGGAAATTCAAGAAGATGAGGCTTTTAGATATAGTGGTCTTGATAGAGCAGGCTTTGAGTATTGGACAACTCAATTGTTTCCTGTGATGTCACAAGCGCAGATCGTATTTGCAGATGATAGAGGTCTTATGAACATGGATGGCAAGGCAGAGTGTGTTGCATATCGTAGAAAACCAGTTATCACTGACTTTGCATGCAGTCCTGATGAGAATAGGCTTATGCTGACAATAGATATTGATGGAGTTACCTGGGCAATACCTTCAAATAAGGAAATACAACGAGCAATATTCAAGAGAGAAGGGGTTGATGCGGCAAAATATGAGGCAATTCAACGGGCAGGAAAAGCAGGAGATGAGACCCAATGGAAAGCATATCTTACTGGTGTGCTCCAAGAGAGAGGAATTGACATTCGCGAAGTGGCAGAACATTCTTGTAATCTTATGAGCTATGCAATAGGTGAGGTTGCAAACAGGATTCTGGGACAGAATGTGTTTGATGCAAAACCACTCGAGACATGGGTGGATGAGTTCTTGCTATATGCAAGTAAATTAGAGTACCAGGAGGAAGCACAATGACAATACCACATTTAACACAAACAAAACCAAAACCTCGATTCCCAAAAGATTACAAAGTCGATCCACACACATTGGCTGTTGGAAGATATGGAACACTAGACATGGCTAATATTTGGGGTGACGAGAAAACATTCGAATATAGTTTGCATTGTCAAGCACAATCTTCTCTACTGCTCTCAGAAGAATATCCTGACATTGTACCACCTGAACATGCAAGTGAAATCGAAGCAGCTGCAACTCTTAAGGTTATTGATCCTGACAGAATCCGTAAGATAGAGGCAGACACAGGACATGATATGATTGCAATTAACACATCTATTGAAGAGAAGGTGAGTAATGCAGCAGCATCTCATGTAAACAAAGGAAAAACCAGCGGAGATACCACAGTAAATGCTCAAGGTCTGCAGATTAAGGAATCACTGGAGGTAATTGCAGGATCTGTTGAGAATCTAAGAGATATTACAATAGAAAAATCTTTGCTATGGATTGATGTCCCATTTATGGATACAACACATTTGTATGATGCTGTGCCTAGTGTGGCTGGACGTGCTTTTGCGCATTATGCAGAGATGCTTCAATCAGGACTTAATTTACTCAGATATGTTTATGATAATAGCATTATCGGTAAATGGGGTGATATGACTGGAAATCACCATTCTGTCAATTCATTGGGGATTGACGGGATGGCCCTCCAAGAACTTTATTGTGAAGGACTTGGTTTAGGACACATGATAGCTTCTGCCCAGATTCCTGGCCTGGAATTTCAAGCAGATGTGGTCTATGTCATGGCTCGCTTAGGGGAAACCATTAACAACTTAGCAAAGTATGTTGCTTGGGGAAGAAGTGATGATGTAAATGTATTTGTCAATTTGAATCCGAAAAAGAAAAAAGGGTCGAGTACAGCACCGCATAAGGATGCAAAAAACGGTAATCCGACTGCGGAAGAACAGGTTATGAGTGTTAGAAATTATCTTATGGGTAATATGACAACTGCTCTTGCCAATTGTGAGTTACCTTATGCAAGGAATTTGGCAGCCTCTTCAAACTCAAGGATTAATTTTGAAGAAGGTTTCAAGTATCTTGATCATGGTATACGAAGACTTGGGATAATCATGCATCATCTTGGTATAAGGGAAGAACGTTCAGAAGAGAGAGTTACTAGAAGTTATGGTGTTGTGACATCTCCCCAAGTATTGACATACTTGACTGATCATCGACGAGCAAACGATCCAATGACGCGAAGTCAAGCACATGATTTGCTTGGTACACTAGCAACACAAGCATGGGATACTCAAACCAACTTCACGGATGTGCTCTTGGAATGTCCTGATGTTACAAGCAGATTAGATTCTGGAACTATTAGGGAAATTAGTGATCCTATGCAATATCTTGGCGAAAGTAAGAGAATAATTCAAAAAGTGGCAGATAAATGCTATCAAGAACAAACAGTGGGGGTATAGAAATGACCAAAGGAAAATACGCACAAGCAGGAGTTGATTTTGATTTAGAACATGGTGTTGTGGGAATATTTAGGCAATTGTTTGAGAAAACACGACCGAATGCTGCTGATTTGGAGGATATTGGAATATCATTTCCCACATCAGAAGAGGATTTCTCTGGAGGATTTACTCTCAATGCCAATTATGTTACAGATCGTTTTAGAAGGTTCAAATTTCTTCAGAGCACTGATGGTCCTGGAACTAAACCAATTGTCCATGCAATATACAATGGAGAAGATCCAGTAAAACTATCTAGTACTGCTCATGACTCAATTGCAATGGCTGTAAATGATCTTGTTTGCTGCGGAGCAAGACCTTTGACTCTCTTAGAGTATCATGCATGGCACACACCTGATCTTGAGATTGCAGCGCAAATGGCTGTAGGAAATTTAAGAGCAGCGAACATGTCCCGGGCAGTGATTACGGGTGGTGAGAATGCATCTCTTTCATCAATGATCACAGGTCCAATTCCAAAAAAAGCTTATGACATGTGCCATATGGCTACAGGATATTTAGATGATCCAGATATAATTGATAAACCTCTTGGGCCAGGTAGAGTCAAACCAGGAGACTGGGTGATAGGACTCAGTAGCAGTGGGATACATTGCAATGGTATAACCTTACCTTGGACCGCTGCAATTGACTATAAGAATCGTGGATTTGAATACAGCTTTTTACTTAATAAAAAGGATAGTCAATTGGGCGAAAGCTTGGCTGAAGCCATACTTACTCCGACTATTATATATGTACGACCAGTTCTTGAATTGATAAATGACTTCGAACAGCATATTCACGCAATTGCAAACATCACAGGAGAGGGTGTGCACAATATGCACCGTGTCATTCCTGCGGGAACTGGTTTGCAACTTAATTATGATGCAGATGGTGTTCAAAAACAGCATCCAATATTTGGATGGGTTCAAAAGCACGCGGAGGTTTCAGAAAAGGAGATGTATGAAGTATACAACATGGGAACAGGAATGGTGCTGATTGTCAATCCTGCAACTGCAAAGGATATAATCCGAAGTGCTCACGAATTAGGACAAGCATCTGAACAACCGTTCTCAGCATATAAGCTTGGAGAAGTAAATAATGAAGCAGGGGTTATTCGTGTTGATTCGCATGAACATAACGTACATATTTATGGGGGGGAATAGAATGACAATACGAGATCTAAAAGGAAAAGTGCAGGACAAGATACCTGTGAAGAATGTTATTGTGAGTGTTTATGATAAAACAGGACTGGATGCTTTTATTCCTGGATTACTAGAGGCGAATCCTGAAGTTAGATTCTTTTCAACTGGTGGGACGCATAAACGATTGAATGAGATTCTGGGATTCAGGGCACCCGAACACTTAGCCGAAGTCAGCGATTACACTGGATTTCCTGAAATGGAAGGCGGCCTTGTAAAGACCCTCCACCCCAAGATACATGCAGGTATCTTAGGAGAAAGATATAATCCAGACCATCAGAGATATCTTAGAGATGATCTTGAAGACGCAGTGTATATAGATATGGTTGTCGTAAGTCTGTATCCTTTTGAACAGGTTATAAGTGCACCTGGATGTGGATTCGAGAAAGCAAGGGGCAATATTGATATTGGAGGTCCGACCATGATACGCGGTGCTGCTAAGAACTTCCCAAGTTGTGCAGTTGTATGTACTCCTGAGGATTATCAAAATGTTCTAGCTCACATTAATGACAATGAAGGGTGTACAACCTTTGATGAGCGCTTTGATCTAGCAAAAAAAGCATTTGAAACAACAGGATTATATGAAGCTGAGATCAGCATGTATTTCTCTCAACACTTTGCTGAGAATGTAAGAGAGGATTATGAATTTAATGAGGTGGTGGAATGATGGCAAGAGGAACTGATGTTACTGATATGAAAAGGAAGTATAGGACTGCAACAGAAGGCCAGTTGGGTGACAAAGCATATCTTACTTTAAGAAAAGAGTGTGATCTGCGTTATGGTGAGAATCCCAACCAGTCTGCTGCAATGTACAGGATTGCAGGAAACCCTTTGGGAGAATTTACAAATATCAGATTGCTAAGATCTGCTAAGGGAGGATTATCTGCAACAAACTTCATGGATGTTGCCCGAGCCATGGATGTCCTTAAGTTCTTTGATGTTCCAGCTGTGGCAGTAATGAAGCATCTTATACCTTCTGGTTTTGCACGAGAAAATGATGGCAACAGCCTGACAAACCTTTATGAGGCTGCAAGGGATGCTGATGCAAGGAGCGCATTTGGTTCAATGGTTGTTTTTAACAGGCCCGTAGACAAGACAACTGCTCATGCGATTGTATCAACATATGTTGAAGGTGTGGCTGCTCCTGACTTTGAGGTTGGAGTTCCAAACATTTTGGAATCCAAAAAAGACCTCAGGCTTATACAATTTAATTTCTTAGATGATCTTCCAAGGTTTTCAGGGGATGATCCTGTAGGTGAATTTGAACCAAAGTTTCTTCCGACAGGAAGGGTGTTAATCCAGCAGAAGTACATGAGCAGTATCAAGGGACCAGATGATTTGGTTACAGATCCCTTAGTTAGAAAAAAGGGAGATGAATATGTGGTTCAAAGAGATCCAACACAGGGAGAACTTCAAGATATGCTTACAGCATGGTATGTTAATATTGGTGTACGAAGCAATGGTATTGTTATTGTTAGAGATGGGGTTACTTTAGCTGTAGGATCAGGTCAGCAAGAAAGAGTGGGTGCTGTAGAACAAGCGATAATTAAAGCGTATCAGAAAGCAATGGATAGAGAAGGAATAGAATATAACAGTGTGGATGGTGCGCATTCTCGTGATGAATTGAGTATGAATCCTCTTGAGGGTGCAGTAGTATCTTCAGATGCATTCTTTCCTTTTAGAGACTCTATAGATACGCTTGCAGAGCATGGAGTAACTGGTGTGATTCAACCAGGAGGGTCTGTACGTGATTATGAGGTCATCCAAGCTGTAAACGAGCATAATATGGCGATGGCATATACTCTTGAAAGATGCTTTGGACACTTTTGAGCTTAATCTAGCCTCCAGCACCACAATCTTTTTATTTTTCAACTTGTTTAGATAGACATGGCAAGACTTCAATTCTTTGAGAACCTAAAAAACATAGGTGTGGCTGTAACATATGATGATGTGCGTTTGAAATCAGGGCATTCTAAGGTGGAACCTGCGTCTGTAATCCTTGAATCCAAGTTTTCCAGGAACATTCCACTCAAGATTCCTATTGTTAGCGCTGCAATGGATACTGTGACTGAACACAAATTAGCAATTGGAATGGCAAAACTTGGTGGTCTTGGGATTATTCACAAGAACCTTTCTGCAGAAGAACAGGCAAAAGAGGTTGCAAAGGTCAAATTTCATCTCCATGGTCTGATTGACAAGCCAATATGTGTCTATGAAGACGAGACCATTGAAAATATTCAGAAAAGAATTGATGAAAAGGGATGGAAATTCCATAGTTTTCCAGTTATAAACAGATCTGGTAAGCTTGCGGGTATTCTTACCAAGAATGATTTTGATTTCTGCGATGATGACTCTCAAGAAGCAAAGGATGTAATGACTGAACAGGTCCTGACTAAAGAACCTGATACTCCTCTTGAAGATGCTTATGATTTTATGAAGAAGAATAAGAAGAAGATACTTCCATTAGTCAATGATGACCTTGAGGTGGTCGGTCTTTATGTTTTTAGTGATCTTGCAAGAATAATCAAAGGAAAATCATCAATGCACAATGTGGACAAGAAAGGAAGACTTTTAGTGGGTGCCGCAATAGGTGTTGGAGTACCTAACATACTTCGCGCTGAGATGCTCATTAAAAAACAAGTTGATGTTTTAGTTATTGATACTGCGCATGGAGATTCCAAAGCAGTTCTTGATACATTGATGCAGATAAAGAAACGATTCAAGATAGATGTTGTTGCAGGTAACATCTCAGAACCTGATTCTGCATTGCGACTCGTAGAAGCTGGTGCAGATGGAATCAAAGTAGGTCAAGGTGCAGGATCAATATGCACAACAAGGATCATTGCAGGCATAGGCTGCCCTCAGGTATCTGCAATATACAATTGTGCATCTGGTATTGGTGTTCCTGTATGTGCAGATGGGGGTTTGCGAAACAGCGGAGATATTCCAATTGCTATTGGCGCAGGTGCTCACAGTGTAATGATGGGTGGGATGCTTTCAGGAACTGAAGAGAGTCCAGGAGAAATGATATTTCTTGAGGGAAGACAATGGAAGAGATATCGCGGTATGGGAAGCCTTGGAGCTATGAGAGCACACAAAGAATCCAGGGCAAGATATCGAGTGACATCCAAGAAAATGGTACCTGAAGGAGTTGAAGGCATGGTTCCATACAAAGGAAGATTAGCTGATGTGATTTTCCAATACCTTGGTGGATTACGGTCTGGAATGGGTTATGTTGGTGCCGCTAATATTGAAGAGTTGAGAGAAAAGGCAGATTTCCATAGGATAACACATGCAGGATTTGTCGAGAGCCATCCTCATGATATTCATATAACTGAAGCAAGTAATTATACGCCACGAGAGTAAAAAGAATTCAGTTGTCATATCGTCTCTTTTCTACGCACATAAATCATATTATCTGTCTCAGGACCATTTCCCACTGATAAAATTTCTGAGCCTGTCAAATCAGCTATAGCACCCATCGAATTTTGAGCTGTTTGTGGAAGAGGATCTTCTGGACTTCTATAATCTGCAGCAATAGGTGTGTCTTTCCAACCATCCATAACTTTAATTATTGGACGACAAAACTTCAGTACGTTTTCATTAGGCATAGGATCTCCGATTCTGATCACATCTCCTGTTTTGTATAGTGTGCCTTTGCTGTCTACAATGCCTCCGGCTGGCACGTGAACTGCGTATCCAACAACAAGAGCCATTTTTTCATACTCATCACCCCTGTCCAGACAGCTCACACTCAGTAGAGGTCCTTGCCTTTGATTTACATAATGCTGTGCTACACAATCAAAAATACCTAGTACTCTGGGCTTCTGGGTTGTAGCTCCTTTCTCATCATGCTGTCTGGCTGAACTTATTGCAAGAGCTGCGCCAATATGATACTGTTTTCCATCAGTGTCAGTATAGATAGTCTGTTCAAGTATGCCATTAGGTCCAATTGAATCAAAGAATTGTCTCTGGATTGCGTCAAAGTCTTCACAAACACCTTCAAGTCCATCCAAACTGTGGATGTTGTTTTCAGAGAAGAAAGTCTGTGGAACGAGACCGACAGGGTTTGCGCCTTTTCCAACACGTGAAGGTGGTATTTTTAGCACTGTAATCACACAAGTATTATACTTCTGGGGATTATATCCTGCAGCAGCAATGGCTCCTTGCGCAGTAACATCTGCAGATGTTGTTGATCTGAAAAACGTCTCGACCTTATTTGACAAGTAGAATCCTTGACTTAATTCGATGGCAACATGTTCTCCACGTTCCAATCTTTCCTGCAATTCGTGTATTGGGTCCCCCCGTTCTGGTAAGTCAGGATTGTTCACTACCTTACCTTTATACAAATCCACAAGATAGTTGGTCTTATCATTAGTCTCTAAGAATTCTATGACATGATCTGGAATTTTTGTGCCTCGAGTTTTATTGATTTCCAAACACATCTCCAAGAGTTCAAACTCTGTAATATTAAATTCTTTGAGCATACCTCTATACATAAGCATATCTTCATTGATCTTTTCAGCCAGATCATCCTCAGGTCCAAATAGATCATCAAGCCTGATACTGCTTTTCCATGCTTTTGATGCGTGGACTGGAGCCTGCCCTCTCAAGGTTGATGCATTATTGCTATGATTTTTTATTAAATCCTGAAGCTTATGGTAGGGGGTTACAACGTGAAAATTGCCAACAACCAAATCAGCATCAACTCCTGCTTCTTTGAGTGGTCTCAATTCCTCTTCAATCAATGTCAAAGGATCAATATCACATTCTGGTCCAATAAAGCTGCGTTTGCCACTAAGCACACCCATTGGCACTCCATGAAGAACTATTTTCCTTCCATTAAGATAGCCTGTATGGCCTGCATTCTGGCCTGAGTGAACTCTACCTGCATAAGTCACTCTATCATCATTCAGAATGGAAAGCACTGTCTTTCCCTTTGATTCATCGCCCTGGAATCCTCCTGAAACCACAACAACTTGGTATTCTCCTAACAATTGGTCAAGCCAGCTTTGAGCAGGAACAACATCATATTCAGCATAGAACTCGCGTGCTAATTCCTCGATTGGAGGAATATCTTTTAATGCCTCATAATACTCTGTATCTAGTGGAAATGTAACATTACTCGCCATTACTTTATTTTGGAAAAAGGTTGGGGGTTATATATGTTTGGAATACCTTGTAATACTTTATTTTTATACATTATTTCTGCATTTCTTAACCTTTTTAAACCGGCTTTCATTTTCAAGGATTGCCCTGCTCCTTAATCCCCGCGAGCTTCCCTTCGGGGTTGCTGTGATCCTGGGAGAGTAAGCAGGGCAAACTTTAAATACTATAACCTCTTAATCCTTTCATATTTGGGGTGTAAGAGATGGATGAAGCTTTAGGTGAACCTATTGGTAAGGTAGAGCATTTCTTCAGTAAGATTGGCGTAGCCATTATTAATATTGAAAATGGATCTATTAAAGTAAGTGATACTATCAGAATCAAGGGACATACAACTGATTTTGAGCAGAAGATAGAATCCATGCAGGTAGATCACAAGGAAGTACAAGAAGCAAAGAAAGGAGACGACATCGGAATGAAGGTTGCTGAGCCTGTAAGAGGGCATGATGTGGTCTATAAGGTTTAATTATTGTTATTTTTGATGTCAATTTAGAAAAAGAGGGGTGAGATTATGGAAGTCGGAATAATTGTTTTACTGATAATTGTAGGCATATATATTCTATCTGGTCTAAAGGTTGTAAATCAGTATGAACGCGGTGTGAAATTTACGCTGGGAAAATTTACAGGCACAATGAATCCTGGTCTGAAAATTGTAGTACCAATAATTCAGAAATGGACTAGAGTGGACATGCGTGTAAAAGCGGTTGATGTTCCGGATCAAGACGCGATAACAAAGGATAATGTTTCAGTAAAAGTGAATGCTGTACTTTATTTTAAGGTCAGCCACGCAGAAAAGGCAATTCTGGAAGTAGAAAACTACTTTTTTGCAGTGAGCCAACTTGCCCAGACAACTATGAGAAATGTTGTGGGAGAAGTCACCTTAGACGGTCTATTAAGCAATCGAGATGATGTTTCTCTTAAGATAAAAGAGATTGTTGACCAAGCTACAGACCCTTGGGGTGTAAAAGTTGACGGAGTTGAACTTAAGCATGTTGAGCTCCCTGAAAACCTCAAAAGAGTCATGGGAAAAGAGGCTGAAGCAGATAGGGAGAGAAGAGCAGTAATAATTAAGGCAGAAGGAGAGCTTGCAGCATCTAAGAATCTGGCTGATGCTGCGACTAAACTGGCAACAGCTCCGGGCGCACTTCATCTTAGGACTCTTGCGACTCTGAATGATCTTTCAAGTGATCAATCAAATACCGTAATATTTGCGATTCCGCTTGAGATCTTGCGCGCATTTGAGAGATGTGGCATGAACATGCCAAAAACTGCAACAAGAAAGGCCTGATTTTTTCTTTTTTTTCTTTTTTTTTCCTTTTTAGTGTATATTTAAACTATTCATTAGTTTTATATAACGTGGACTTATTCTTGGGAAAATGTGTGGTATAATTGGATATGTGGGAAAAAGAAATGCACAGCCCATTCTGATTCAGGGATTGAAGAGGCTTGAATACAGAGGATACGATAGTGCAGGTGTTGCCTTATTTAATCAGGGCTCATCTAATGCAATTACTATTGTCAAGACTGCAAAAGATAATCTTCCAAATGGTGTGTCTCCATTGATAAGTCTTGCAGGCAAACTCAAGCCTGATTCTGCACAAATTGGAATTGCTCATACAAGATGGGCAACACATGGTGAGCCAAACGAGACAAATGCTCATCCGCACGTGTGCAATAAGCATGGAATTGCAGTTGTACACAATGGAATAATTGAAAATTACCGTGCTTTGCGGAAATACCTTGAGAGCAAAGGACATACCATGAGTACTGGCACTGATTCTGAAGTGCTTGCGCATCTGATCGGAGAGAATTTTGATGCAAAGGAAAAGGATCCCTTGATTAGCGCAGTCCAGAAGACTCTTGCTGAAATCGAAGGAACGTATGGGATGGCAGTTATGATGAAGGGTTATGATGGGATTGTAGCAGCAAGAAATGGGTCTCCTCTGATTATTGGATTAGGAGATGAAGAATTGTTTATCAGCAGCGATCCTGGACCAATAAATGATCATACAAAGAATATTATTCGCCTTGATGACTTTCAGGTTGCAAGGATTGGGCCGGACGGATACCACATAACTAATTTGGATAACGATGTTTTTGAGAGCAAGGTTGAGAAGATTACATGGGATATTAAACAGATTGAACTTTCAGGATACGATCATTTCATGCAAAAGGAAATTTTTCAACAACCTCAGACTGTTCAAGATGCATTCAGAGGACGCCTTGGTGAAAAAGGGGTAAGACTTGATGGACTTGATGAGCTTGGAAAGGTAATGCCTAAGATAAGTCGTATAAAACTAGTCGCATGCGGTACGAGTTGGCATGCTTCTAAGATCGGCAAGTATCTATTTGAGAACCTGGCAGGCATACCTGCAGAAGTTGATTATGCATCTGAGTTTCGTTATGCCCATCCAATACTTGATCCTGCTGAACTCGTCATTGTATTATCCCAATCAGGAGAGACTGCAGACACTTTAGAGGCTCTCAGACAGGCAAAAAAGACAAATCACACTTTTGGCATTGTAAATGCAGTTGGTAGCCTTATAACAAGAGAGAATGATGCAGGAATATACATTCATGCAGGGCCTGAAATAGGTGTTGCAAGCACTAAGGCATTCACAGGACAGGTGACGTGTCTTTATTTGATGGCATTGCAGATGGGAATTGAAAGGGGAGTTATTGATAATTATTCTGTTCATAAAGCTGAATTGGAATCACTCCCTGGCAAGATTAAAGAGATACTGGATATGGACAGTAATATCAAAACAATTGCTGAGAACTATGCTAAGAACAAGAATTATCTGTTCTTGGGAAGAGGAATAAATTTTCCTGTTGCACTTGAGGGAGCACTTAAACTTAAGGAGATTAGTAAAATCCATGCAGAAGGATATCCTGCAGCAGAGATGAAGCACGGTCCAATTGCTTTAATTGATAAGAATATGCCTGTGGTATTCGTTGCTACTGGAAGAGATACTCTTTACGAAAAAGTACTTAGCAATATGGAAGAGGTCAAAGCACGAAAAGGAAAGATTATTGCAGTCGTTAATCAAGGTGATGAACGCGTGAGAGATCTTGCAGATCATATCATTCCTGTTCCAACTACATCCAAATGGCTTGCACCTCTGCTTAATGTAATACCCTTGCAACTTTTGGCATACCACACCGCAGTCATCAGAGGTAAGAATCCTGATAAGCCTGAAAACTTGGCTAAAGCTGTGACTGTGGAATAATCATGCATAAAGTTTTAAAAGTCGTATTCTAATCCATACATATTATGAAGAAAGATATCAGTGCAATGGATCTGTATTTCCTGACCCAAGAGTTTCAAGTACTTGAAGGTGGAAAGGTTGATAAGATTTTCCAGAAGCAAGATAATAAACGAGATATATTATTCAGGTTCCATGTTCCCTCCGTCGGAAAGAAGATGCTTAGAATTCTCCTTCCTGGAAAAATATTTCTAACTGAGTACAAGGAAGAGTATCCGGAGGTTCCGCCTGGTTATTGCATGTTCCTAAGAAAGTATCTTGGCAATGCCAGGCTTAGAAAGATTGAACAACAGGGTTTTGAAAGGATCCTGAAACTAACATTTGAAAGGAAAAAAGAAGAAATATCTGAACTTTTTGTCCTGGTGATTGAACTTTTCAGTAAAGGAAATATTATACTCTGCAATGAGGATATGAAGATACGAAGTCCTCTTGAGAACCAAAATTGGGCTGACCGGACTATTCGGGGTGGTATAATCTATCAATATCCTCCCACACAAATTGACACACCACAACTAAAAGAGAATGAATTCAAGGAAACTCTCCAGAAATCAACCAAACAATCTGTTGTAAAATCTCTTGCAATAGATTTTGGCCTAGGCGGGGAATATGCTGAGGAAACCTGCGCTCTGTCAGGAATTGAGAAGGAAGACAAAACAAAGAGTGCAGATTCTGCCAAAATATTCAAAGCAGTTCAGAATATCCTGGCAGGTAAGATTCAGTCTGTGGAAGCAGAAGGACACATCCTGCCTTTTGCATTCAAATCCTTGCCAGATGAGAAAAAGAAATTCAAGACATTCAGTGAAGCAATCGATGAGCTGTTTACAGATAAAACAGAACAAAAGACAGCAAAAGAAGTCAAACCTGATAAAACATCCAGGATGATAACTGCTCAAGAGCAGAAAATTTCAGGTTATGAAAAGGCAGCTGAAGAGAACCAGAAGAAAGGAGAGTTCATATACGAGCATTATACTGAAATAAAGGATATTATTGACCAGCTTAATAAAGCAAGAGAAAAGTATTCTTGGAAAGATATCAAGAAAAAGCTCAAAGGGCATAAATTAATCAAACAAATTGATGAAAAAGAAGGAAAGATTGTAATTGACCTAAAATAGTATATATTGGACTATAACGCGTTTGTTTCTGACAAGTTTTTAAACCCTCCACTGGACATGTGTGCGCCAGCCTTATATGCCTCCATTTTTTCTCACAAAAATCAATGAAGAAGAATGAAAAACACGTTGAAATGAGAAACATTGTAAATAATTATGTTGATAAAGGAGTTTCTGTTGACGAAATATCTCGAATTCTGAATGTCCCTATTGGAACAAGATATGTTAGGGGATCTGTTAAATGGTATATATTTTGCTATCAGGCACAGAAAAACCAACGAGTAGCTATTACAAAACATCCAGGGCTATATAGTCGAGCTGGACGGATTGCACAGCAAAAACATCCGCATATAGGATATTTTCTAGGGAAAAAATTTGGTCCAATTCAAGGCAAAATTAACGCAAAGAAACTGAAGGGTAATTCGGAATATTTTTCGAAAATGGCAAAAAAACTTCAAGAAACCAATCCAAATCACTCAAGAAATAATATGAAAAAAGCCCACAACACTATGAAAAAGCAAGGAACTTTCCACGACCATCAAAGAAAGGCAGCTCTCCAGTGCAGAAAGAAACACCCTCACCAACTAAAGGAAATGTCCCGCAAAGCCCATGGAAACCACCCCTTAGCATTATTAGCTCTTGAAAGCAGAAGACAGAATTTACCTTACAAATTCATGGGTTGTCGGTTTGATTCTAATTCTGAAAGAGAATTATGTAAATTGTTCGTAAAACATGGTCTGCTTAATCAACCTGAAGAAGGTAAGAATATTCATTTTCGACTGAACAGATGTCATATAGACTTTTTTCTAAAGAAGATTGTTTTTGTGGAGTATCATCCACCCATGCAATATGGCAGAAAAAAAGGGGAAACATACAAGTCTTACCTAGCAGAAAGGAGATACCTATTGGACAAGTATGGCTATAAGGACTTCCCATTATTTCTAATTACTAGTCTAAATGGTGTTGAAGAAATCATAAATTCAATTAAGGATTTACTCGCCTTCGAACTCAAATAAGCAAAATATTTTTTTACATTCTTTCTCTAGTTTTGCTCTGCCTTGTAATTCAGGCAACTCTATTATAAAGACACATTCTAGAATGTTTCCTCCTAGCTGTTTCACCAGTTTCACTGCAGCAATACTAGTGCCTGCGGTTGCAATCAGATCATCTACAATCAATACTTTCTGTCCTGGTTTAATCGCATCCTTATGCATCTCGATCTTATCTGTTCCATACTCTAGCTCGTACTCTTGGCTTACGGTCTCTCCTGGAAGCTTGCCTTTTTTTCTTATCGGAACAAAACCAACTCCTAAAGTATAGGCTAAAGCGCCTCCTAGTATAAATCCTCTTGCTTCGATTCCTGCAATGACATCGGGCTTATTGTCTTTGTACCGTTTAGTCAGCTCTTCAATAAGCAGGTGATATCCTTTTGGATCATTAAGAAGTGTTGTTATATCACGGAACTGTATTCCTTTTTTTGGCCAATCAGGAATGGTTCTGACTAATGATTTTAACTGTTCAGGTACATTTTTTTCTTTCATTGGTTCACCCACGAGTGCACTGCTTATGGCACTCTTGCATCCGCAATCGCTCATTACAATATTTGGGATTGCATCAATCATAACCTTCTTTACATTATCTGCGTTCTTGTTCATGACTTTTACAATTTGTTCCCACGTCACATTTTCCTCATGTTCCATGAAGCAATCATAGTCTGTACTCATGGCAATTGCTTGATAGCACAAGCCTGATTCCCTTGCAAGAACACATTCTGGAACAGTACTCATATTGATTATATCTGCTCCCCATGCTCTATGCATCTTTGATTCTGCCTTTGTACTGAATTTTGGGCCTTCAATCGTAATTACAGTCTTATCAGAATGATATTTTATACCTAAGTTATCCATTGTCTTAGAAAGAATATCTCTCATTTCCTTGCAGAATGGTTCTTCCATAGCGATGTGGCAGACCTGATCCTGGTCATAGAATGTAACCTGTCTTTTTGTTGTCTTATCAATAAACTGGTCAGGAAGTACCAGGTGACCTGGTTCAATTTCTTCACGCAGACTGCCACATGCAGTGCTTGCAAGTATGTGTGTGCACCCAAGTTCTTTTAAAGCCCATATATTTGCTCTGTTATTGACATTTCCTGGCATGATCGTATGTTTCTTTCCATGCCTTGCAAGTATAACCACGTCTGAACCAGAAATCTTGCCAAGAGTGAGCTTTGAAGAAGGTGAGCCGTAGGGTGTATTCATCTCTATCTCTTTATAGTCTTTAATCAGATTTGGATCGTCAAGTCCGCTTCCGCCAATGATTCCGATTTTAATCATGTTCTTTCCCGTATATCTTTTCTTTGGTCCAAAATGTGCTCATTATTTTATACTTTTCTGAAAATAATATCATAAATAGTGTTATTTTTATGAATCGTAAAAATAACATTTTATATTTATGCATAGAAAATTATTTAAACAGCTGCAATCTTTGATAATCTATGAATCGACAACTCAAGGAACTTGTGGCAACCTCTCGTTGTTTTGACAGAACTGAAAAGTTAGAGATAATTAATCATCTGATCGCGACCCGGGAGAGTTCAGTTGATTCTATTGCGAAAACACTGAAGATTAGTCCATCAACTGTTTATAATTATCTTATTGATTTGCTTAGAGCAGGATTTGTTGAAAAAAGAAAACTTCCAGGAAAAAAAGGAAAGTTTGTATTCCATATCAAAGACTTTACATTTAGTATTAATCCTTGCATTATTGCTAATTCGTTCAAAATAAAAAAAGATGTGGTTCTGCTAATAATATTTGACATGGATGACACTATTATTCGAAGAAGTGATATTCCTTCCCAACTCTCCCAGGCAGGTAAAAACGCAATAAACAAAGCAAAAGAGCGTCTATTTGATAAGGGCATCCCCTTGTCAACACCGCCTTCGGAGCTTTTCGAAGCCAAGTGGATACACAGTAAATATGGTAACTCCATTGCATGGTATATCTCTACCTGGCTTACCGTTGCAGGAGTTCCTACAGGTGGATTGATGAAAGAGCTCACAGATCAATTTGTCAATGAGTACTATACGAGTATTGAGCATAGTGCTCCTGCCTGTAAAGCATTTCCTGACGTACTTCCCTTTTTGGATGCACTAAAAGGCCAAGCATATTTTGCAGCTACGTCAAATTCATCCAATGAAACCATAATCAGAACATTGAAGCAAAATGAATTATTTGACTATTTCACAATAGATAGTATTCCTTTGATCCTTGGTGGAGATCAGATTCCAAAAAGCAAAGAAACCATCCGGGCTCTTTTGAAGATGGCAAAAATTCCTGCAAAAAATTCTGTTATGATTGGAGATTCTGTACGAGATATTGAAGTAGCAAGGAATGCAGGTATACCCTCTCATTTAACCATAGCAGTATCTCGTGGAATAACACCTCAAGATACCTTGAAATCCTTGAAACCAGGGGTCAGGATTGTCAATGATCTCGGAAAGATTGTATCCTTCATAAAATCTTGATTGCCAATAAGATTTTTAAACTTGAGTTGATTCAACAAATGAATGAATCAATTTATCAAGAGATACAGACAAATATGCCCTGATTTTTCAGAGGTCCAAGCTATACATCATGCTATACGTGTAAATACTCTAAAAATCACTGAAAAAAACTTGGTTGAGAGACTGAATAAAAAAAGAATTACCTTGGAAAAGATTCCGTTTGTAAAGCACGGCTATTTTGCCAAGGCAAGATTCTCTCTAGCTAGTGTTCCTGAGTATCTCCAAGGATACTATTACATTCAAGAGGCTGCAAGTCAAGTACCTGCGGAGATATTGGATCCGAAGCCAACTGATACTGTACTTGATATGTGTGCGGCTCCAGGATCAAAACTTACTCATCTCGCTCAACTGATGCAGAATAAAGGTTGTATTATTGGTCTTGATATAGAGGATAAACGTCTTGAAGCTGTAAGGAACAATGTAGCACGGCTTGGAATGACTAACATCTTGCTTTACAAAAAGGATGCTAAACAGGCACTTGATCTAGGTATGAAATTTGATAAGATTCTATTGGATGCGCCCTGTTCAGGTAATTACTGTACTGAGAGAAATTGGTTTAAACGTAGAAAAGTCAAGGACTTTGAGAACCGAGCAATATTACAGAAACAACTTCTAAAGGCAGGAGTTTCAGTTCTCAAACCAAGAGGTGAATTGGTTTACAGTACTTGTTCGCTTGAACCAGAGGAAAATGAGGTGGTTGTGGATTGGGCTCTGAAAAAATACAATCTGAAGCTCGCCAAAATCAACCTCAGTGTGGGAGACTCAGGCATAACAAATCCTTTTGGAAAAAGATTAAGTTCTGAAATCAAGAACTGCATCAGGTTTTGGCCTCACAAGACCGGTACACAGGGCTTTTTCATTGCAAAATTTGTTTTCAAAGGAACTGCATAATATTCTAGATTATTCTAGAATTTTCTATACTTTTCAATACATCCAAAGTATATTCAGATCTCTCAATAGATGCGCGATATTTTGCCCAAAAGACATATTATATCCTTCGCATAATCAAGTCTGTGGAGGTTGATACACAATGGGACTAACAAATAAAAAGGAAGAGCAATTGAAGAAAATGCCAAGAATTGAATCAAGGATTTTCTTGAGCAAGAATGGCAAATATATTGTGCAGCGAACAACTTTCAGCAGCATCAAACCTGTTGAATACTACAAAAAAGTTATTGAAAATGGAGAGATTGATCCTAAGATCACACTAGAAGACTTTGATGACTCTGGATTCTTCCAGCAAGATGGTGCTCAGCTAGCTGAATCTTAATTTTTTTTCTTTTTTTGTTCATTTTTATGTCCAAAAACATTTAAACAATACAGAATTACTCTTCCGTATGAAAATATTTATTGATACAGCCGATCTTGCTGAAATCAAGGATGCATTCTCATGGGGAATAGTTGAGGGAATAACAACCAATCCTAGTCTGATGAAGAAAGCACAGGACAAGCAGGGTGGAACCAACTTGGAAGAGTATGTCAAAAAGATACTTGTGGCATCCAGAGGAACGCCCGTAAGCCTGGAAGTTCTTGGAGGTACAGCGGAGGAAATGTATGCTCAAGGTAAGAAACTCTATTCCAAGTTCAAGAATTATGGTGCTGTGGTCATAAAGATTCCGGTCAATCCTTCGGTTGACGACAATTCAAAAGTTCATTATGAAGGCTTGAAAGCAACAAAAATGCTATCGGAGGAGAACATCCCTGTCAATGTGACTCTTGTCATGACTCCTGAGCAAGCCTTATTGGCTGCAATTGCAGGTGCCACATATGTCAGTCCATTTGCAGGAAGAATTGACGACCATTTGAGAAAACAAAGAGGCAAAGAGTTTGGAAAACTTGATTATTTCAATAAACATGGTATAAAAGATAGCAAGGGAAACTTGATTACAGATACAGGCCTTGTAAGTGGAGTACATTTGATTAATAGTATTGCATCCATCTTTCGCAACTATAATTTCAAGACACAGATTTTAGCAGCTAGTACAAGAAATGCAAGACAAGTGCGAGAGATTGCAGAAGCAGGAGCACACATTGCAACAATCCCATTCCCTGTGCTAAAGGAGATGATACATCATCACAAAACTTTAGAGGGGATGAAAGCCTTCACAGATGATATTGTTCCTGAATACAGAAAATTATTTGAATGAATTCTTTATTTAGTGGAGTATGATTACAGATGAGATGCTCGCAGGTGCTAGGGCAGTTGCGCGTAGGCATTACACAGACTTATTCTATCATAATTGGGGACATGTCATTGCAACAGAGAAGTTTGCATTGCAGCTAGTGGAAAGATGTGCTCATTATGAAATTGTTGCAGATAGAAACATGGTCTCTGTTGCTGCTCTTTTCCATGATGCAGGATATTACGAAAAAAATAAGAAAAGAGGATATGATACCAAGGAGAAGTACTCTGCATCAATTGCGCACGAAGAATTGTGGAGACTTAGGTTTCCCAGCGTATTTATTCAAAATGTAATTGGGTGTATTATCGCGACTGAAGCTTCTGCTAGACCCAAGTTTGTGGAACAAAAGATACTTCGAGCAGCTGATTTGCATCAACTCGCAGGGGAGTATGAACAGTTCAAGCACAACAATCAGATGTTCAAGCAAGAGTATGAACTAATGAATAACTGCTCATTGACTGATCCGCAGTGGTTGGAGATTACATTAAATCTTCTACAACAATACCTTGATGAAGACATAAGACTCACTCCTGAACATGATGATCCTGCAGGTGTATCTGAATTTCATAAACTAGCATATGCAAACCTAGCAAGATATGCTCAGGAGTTTGGTTCTAAGTAATATGCTTGTTCAGAATTAAAAAAAAGGCGGACAGCAATCATGATTTCCCGCACCTAAGTGCAGTACCGTCATGAACGATGCCTGCTTAACTTCTGTGTTCGAATGGGAACAGGTGTGACCAGGCATCTATGGCCGTCCAAGCTCCAGAAAGCACGATTTGTTTATAAATGTTATTGCCCAATGGGTCTCGTACTCGAAAAAGGTAATTGCAAGGCAAATGGTAACAGGAAAGCTATTGGCGTTTTGGCAACCTTTTCGCAAGCCTTTTAAACCATAATAAATTCCAGAAACTCCATGAAACTAGCATTTTTTGGAACAGGATATGTAGGGCTTGTTACAGGTACTTGCTTTGCTGAATTAGGTAATGATGTTCTTTGTGTTGACATTGACAAGACCAAGATTGAAAACCTGAAAAAAGGGATAATTCCAATCTACGAACCCGGTCTTTCTGAGATGGTCAAACGTAATGTTTCAGAGGAGAGACTTGGTTTTACTTTGGATGCCAAACAAGCCATTGAGACATCAGATATTCTGTTCATTGCTGTTGGTACACCTCCAAAGGAGGATGGTCATGCTGATATGTCATTTATCTTTCAAGTAGCTGAGACAATTGGGACGCATATGACTAAGCCAAAGATAATTGCAATTAAGAGTACTGTTCCTGTGGGGACAGCAAATAAGGTAAAGGGGATCATAGGAAAACAGACTGAACTTGATTTTGAGGTCATCTCAAATCCCGAATTCTTAAGAGAAGGTCAGGCAATTTATGACTTCATGCATCCTGATAAGGTTATTCTGGGGGGACAAGATGAAGTTGCGCTTGCAACCATGACCAAACTCTACAAACCTCTAGAGCGTCCTAATCAGCCCATAATGGTAACTAATAATGTCAATGCAGAATTGATAAAATATGCAAATAATAGCTTTCTTGCAACCAAGATCTCGTTCATGAACGAGCTTTCGAATCTCTGTGAAGAGATTAAGGGAGATATCAAGGTTGTTGGTCGTGCAATTGGTCTTGATAACCGAATCGGTCCAAGGTTCTTGCAAGCAGGTCCTGGCTATGGGGGTAGTTGTTTTCCAAAAGACATTCGAGCCTTGATTGCGACTATGAAAGAGAATAAGGTTCCAGCTAAATTGCTTGGATCAGTCCATGAAGTCAATGAGGACCAGAAAAAGTCCTTGCTCAAAAAGCTCAAACAACTTATTCCTACTCTTAAAGGTCAAAGAATTGCTATTTGGGGGCTGTCATTCAAACCTAAGACAGATGATATCAGAGAAGCGGCTTCAGTTGTATTCATTGATTATCTTCTAAAAGAGGAAGCATCAGTATGTGCTTTTGATCCTCAGGCCATGAAAAACATGGAGGCAATCTATCCAGATATTACTTTTGCAGGCACACCATATGAAGCTCTTAAGGGTGCTGATGCACTTGTCATCCTGACAGAATGGGATGAATTCCGTCAATTGGACATGGAACGGATAAAAGCGTTGCTAAAAAAGCCAATAATATTTGATGCCCGAAACATCTATTCTCCTGAGGAGATGCGTGAGCAAGGCTTTACGTATAGAGGAATCGGGCGCTAACATTTATAAAAGAAAAGCACATCCCGAGCATTGAATCCCTTATTGTTTAATGATTCAACGTATAAAACACAAACAAGGTGATATTATGACTATTGCTGTGGATACAAAAACCCCAAAAAAGGCACTAATAACAGGAATTACAGGCTTTGTAGGCAGTCATCTGGCAGAACATATGATGGAACATGGCTATGAAGTGTATGGAACTGTGAGATGGAGAAGCAAGACTGAGAATATCGATCATATCAAGGACAAACTCAAGCTTATTGAGTGCGATTTAAGAGATCTAAGTTCTGTTCAAAAAGCAATTAATGAAGTCAAACCAAATGTGATATTTCACTTGGCAGCCCAGAGCTTTGTACACGCAAGTTTTCATGCACCACAAGAATGCATAACAACAAACATCTTAGGCAATGTCAATCTTCTAGAAGCGGTCAGGATGGCAAAATCCACTGATCCTTCTTTTGATCCTATCATTCAGATTGCAGGTTCATCTGAAGAGTATGGCCATGTAAAGTCTGATGAATGTCCAATTACCGAGGATAATCCTCTGAGACCTATGAGTCCGTACGGAGTTAGCAAGGTGGCACAAGACCTGATAAGCCGGCAGTATTATAAGTCATATGGAATCAAGAGCATAGTCACTCGTGCATTCAATCATGAAGGTCCTAGAAGAGGAGATGTCTTTGTTACAAGCAACTTTGCTCAGCAAGTAGCAAATATCGAATCTGGAAAACAAGATCCTGTAATAAAACATGGAAATCTAGATGCAAAGAGAGACTTTACAGATGTCCGTGACATGGTAGTTGCTTACAGGCTCTGTGTTGAGAAAGGTGTTCCTGGAGAGGTATATAATATCTGCTCAGGAGATAAAGGTACATATTCAATTCAAGCAATGCTTGATATGCTCCTTAAGATGTCTAAAGTGAAAGTGGATACAGAACAGGATCCCGCAAGGATGAGGCCAAGTGATGTAAACATCCTGAATGGAGATTGCTCCAAATTTATGAAGCACACTGGCTGGAAACCAACCATAGATTTCCAGAAGACAATGCAGGATCTATTGGATTACTGGCGAGAACGAGTTTAAACTCAGTTATGAATAGAAGCCTCTAATATGA
>JAHJEM010000089.1 GCA_018825425.1 Nanobdellota archaeon
AACTCCCTGAAAAACTGTCTCATCATGTTTTCGTTTGCTTTTGGAAGAGCGAGTTTTTCTCCTGAATCCATTCTATTAGGCTGTCCTGCACCCATTCCTAACATTCGGTATTTTCCTTCTTCATATTCATATGCTAGAATAATCGCGTTTGATTTAGTATGCTTTCCTGCAATGATTGAGAATTCAACTAAACCAGCCATGCTTGAATCTAACTGAGCTTCTGTAACAGTTCCAACCTGATATTTTAAACCACTATTAGGCTCTGTCAATTCCCTAGGAGCTTCAAAAAGCTCTTCAACAGAGTCACAAAGATAAAGTCTGTTGTCAGAAGTCTGTGAAACTTCACCGCCTAAGATAGTGTGCTTCTCAGTGTATCTTGATCGTTGCAAAGAACCTGTTGGAATGACACGTAGACCTGATTTTTTAGTGTTTCCTCGAATCCATTTCAAAGCGCCATCAGTATAAGAAGGCGCAACAACCACTTCAACAAATTTTCCTATTGTTTTCTTGAAAGTTTGCTCATCAACTTCTCCAGAATATCCAATTATAGATCCATAAGCACTTATTTCATCTCCTAACCATGCATTTTCAAAAGCTTCTGCAAGAGTGCTTCCTGTTGCCAGACCACATGGATTCATGTGTTTTAATACTGCAACTGCTGGTGTGTCTGGAAAGTCAAGTATAACTTCCAGAGCAGCGTTTGCATCTCTGATATTGTTGTAGCCAAGAGGCGAACCATGCAAAGGAGCATTCAAAACAGTAGGTCCTTTGAAGGATTCATTTCTCTTTGACCATGCAGTTTGATGAGGATTCTCACCATATCTTCCTAATTGAACTCTTTTCGCCATTTTATTCTCCTGCTGGTTTTGCAAATGTTGTATGAGACAGTATATCTTTATGATAATCTACCTTTTGTCCCATATGTGTTGAAATATATAATCTGTATAAACCCATTTTTTCCATTGCATCAACAGCCATACCCCATCTTTGTTCATGTGTAGTTCCATTTTGTTCTTTTACAGTTTGAATAAATTCATCATATTGTTTTGGATCACTTAAAATTGCAACACTATCAAAATTCTTTGCAGAAGCCCATAACATTGTTGGTCCTCCAATATCAATATTCTCAATCCAATCTCTAAAATTAGAACTTGGTTTAGCAACTGTTTGATTAAATGGATAAACTGAACATGCTAAAATATCAAAATAAACTCCTGGAGTTCCAGTCATTTCTGCCATCACATTTTTAATATAGTCTTGATGTTCAGGCATTAATCTTTTTCCTAATAAACCGGCATGAATCTTTGGATGTAAAGTTTTAACTCTTCCACCTTGCATTTCTGGCGCACCTGTAAAATCTTCTACAGAAGTATAATTGTTAGAATTTGGTCCCAAAATTTCTAATAATTTTTTTCCTGTTCCACCAGTTGAATAAAACATTACTTCAGGATTTACTTCTAAAAGTCCTTGTACTAAAACTTCTAATTCTGCTTTATCATACACACTCACCAAAACATTTTGTAGCATAATTAAATCTAATTCAGGCGTATTATTTGCTTCTACACTCATTTTCTAACCTCCATCTCCAACCCATTCGGGATTGGCCTATTCTTGAAATATAATCTTTCTTGTTCATCCTTCTGATAGAATCCTCTTGCCATGTTGTCGATTGCCTGAGGAAATATTACCCAGTCCCCATGGACTTTAAGTCTTTCCTGACAGTCTGATGCAAAGCCATACAATGGAAACTTGGCTTTCAGATATCCATCGTCCATTTCAGAATGTTCATTAATGAATTGACGCAAGGCAAAAACTGATTTCATTCCTCCAAGAAGCTCTTCTCTACTTAAAGCAAATTCAAACACTCTTTGTGGTTCTGAAACTGCAAGCAAAGGACCTCCATCAAGTTCTGATGTCACAAGATGAACAGAAGTGTAAACCTGTTTTTCTCCGTTGAGTATTGCTTTTGCACTTGGCACCCATGCAAGACCATAATATCTTCTTTTTCCTTCTTTTGGATGATATGGAGGAAACTGCACTCTCAAATCTCCAGGATGGACATTCATTGTGACAAAATTGTCGCATATAGAGTCAGTTATCACATAGTCATATCCTGCTAAGGCTACTGCTTGCACTCCATGATCAACAAGAGTGTTTCCATTCTGCATGTCATACTGCCCTCTCATATCCATATTTTTCAGAGTTCCGTCACTCATAAAATGCCTTGCATAGAATCTGTCTATTGGGTTGACAACCAAAGGTATCTGGAATCCTTGATTCTTGAATTTCTTTCCTGCAATCTCTGCAGCCCTTGACTCATGGTTGTCTGTAAACATCACCACAGGTTCAAAGGAAACATCCCCTGTTTCTCGTTGTCGCAAATGTTCTTCTATTATCTTTTCAGCATTCGAACCGCTGCCTGACATAAATATTGCCAAACGCATCGGTACACCAGTTGATTCATAAATCGGTTTTATGTTCATTTTATTTTCCCAAAGCTTTTTGTGCTATGTCTGTTCTGAAATGAAAGACAGGTAAACCTTGATTATTCTTTTCCTGAAAAATATATTTTATTGCCTGTAAATGATTTAAACTCAATTCCAGATTTTCCTGCAACTTGTTTAACTCTTCCAACAACTCTGCATTTCAAATCAGGAAATTGTTGATTTAACAGATCTTGTACTTTTTCTGGATTACTTGTTGTTATGAATCCATCATTACCCATAGGCCATTTTGTGTATGCTGCTTCAACAGATGTTCCGGTTCTTCTCATAATCCAAATTTCCCTTTCATCTGGTTCAAATAGTCCTTCTGCAGAAACATAAAATCCTTCTTGTGCCAATGGTCTTGCAAGCTTCCCATTAAAAGATCCTCCGCTCATATGATAAACACTGTTTGCCCATCCAGATTCAATAAGTTTTTTGAACAAAGGATAAAATACTATAGAAGGCTGAGCCAAATATTCTAAATAATGTTTACCCATATCGCTCTCATGATAATTATTTCCAAAAGCTTCAACCATAATCTCCCTTTTTTGAGTTATACCATTAGATCTTGGATTTGATTTTCCTGAAATAGCTATCAAATAATCTCCTTCTTTTGGTTTAAGGGGATTTCTTAATCTTTCTTCATCAATAACACTAACTACTGAACCACTTAAATTCATAACAGGAGATTCTGCATTATAACCCATTAATCTTGCTCCAACATCTTCATGCTTAATCAAGTAATCAAAACCCATCATTTTTCCCAAAGCTAAAGCTTGTTGAATAATTTCTTTTGAAGGAATGTCACCTTTTGTTTCTAAAATGTCAAAAACTGTTTTTGCAGTTGCACCTTTCTTAATTGCATCATCTAACTTCATAGCTAGAGAATCACTCAAAGCACCACCAAAATTTCCTGTTCGTTCATAAAATTCTGTTTTTGTACCAACACCATCTGAATTTATCCATATTGCCATACCTTTAGGATCAAAAATTGAATAATTATCAATTCCATTTCCAAATATCCCTTCTGCAGAAAGACTTTTTGGAACTAAACTAATCATGGTTCCAGAAACATTTGCCAAACCATTAACTCTATTCCCAAGAATAGCGTTTTCACCATTAAGAATTGCAAGACCATATTCATTTGCCATCATTGTAAGAGTGTTCCCAATCAATTTCAATACATCTTGATCTCCACTATTGGAATCTATTACATTTGCAAAACCTATAGGAATACCTTCTATGTTTTCTGATTGTAAAAAGAGTCTATCAACCAAAGAAATTGTATGAGTTTTCAAATCTGATAAATTTGGATCTCCACTTGCAGAGTGTACTACAACATTCATATTTTTTGGAACTCTTAAAACTGCTAAGCCATTCATTCCACCTTCCAGAACATCAACATATTCGGAATTTCTAAGAGTGGGAGCAGTAATTGCATTAAGAAGTTTTGATCCTTCATCTCCCAATTGTATTACTTGTTGTATGTATTTATCAATATAATGCATAATTTTCACCTTAGTAAATTTTCAATAACATAATCAACTCCATTCCTAAATATTTGAAGACCCATTCCTTCTTCTGGTAGTGTTCCTGCAATTTCTAATCTTCTTTGTACTGCAGAATCTTTCTTGTCAATATATGGTTGAGAAGCTACTTTCTGCAAGGTTGCCAAGTTGTGGTTCATAGGATGGTTGTATCTTTCAAAATGTGGCATCAAACCAAGTATTGTTCCGCTAGGATCAGATACTCCTGCAATTGCATTCATAGAACCACTTGGATTCGCAGGAAAATCTTGAGTTGGATTATTTTCAATATCAACATACTGAAGAGCCACCTGACCATTTCTAATTAATTTTTCAAGTTCTTCTTCACTTGCAACATATTTTCCTTCAGCATTTGCAACAGGAACATCAATGCTCTCAATTCCCTTCAGCCATATACTATTATTTGTAGGAACAGTTAATTTAACCCATCTGCACCCAAATCTTTGGCTGTCATTATAGGTTAAAGATGAAGTTTGATTTCCCAATACTCCATTTGGTAGCAACCCTGACTGAACCAATCCTTGGAATCCATTGCAGATTCCAATTATAGGCTTTCCGTCATCAACAAATTGTTGTATAGATTCTTTCAAAGGTCCTTTAATGTATTCAGCGAGTACTTTTCCTGCTTTGATATAATCTCCATGGGAGAATCCTCCAGGAATTGCAAGTATGTGATAGTCTTCCAAAGAAAATCGTCTTCCATCTTCAGGTCTGGACCCTTTTATCAAAGTGTTTATGTGAACTATATCTGCATCTGCACCTACTTTGTTGAAAGCATAAGCTGTTTCATTCTCACAATTTGTTCCAGTTGTCCTCATGACTAATACTCTTGGTATAACCATTTTAGTGTTTTATCTCTCCTTGATTCATAAATTTCATATTGTCAACTTCTGTCTTTATTGTTTGCTTACCCATGTAAGTTACATCAACATTATTTGTTTCATTTACAACACCTATCTGCTCGGTATAAATTCCTTCCATTTGTTTCTCAAAATACTTTTTGTTTTCAGGATGAACTGTTACAAGGAATCTCCCTGTTGTTTGTGAGAAAAGAATTTTATCAGCTCTTTCCAAACCATTACTTATTGGAGTTAAATCAATTTCAGCTCCAAGTCGTCCCCCAATTGCAGAATTTGCAAGTCCAGCCCAAAGTCCGCCTTTTTCCAAGTACTGAGCAGAGTGAACAACACCTGATTTTACTGCATCTACAACTGTTTGATATCTAGGTTTAAGCTCATCTGAATCTGATTTTGGAACATTTGCTCCTGTCTCTCCTTTCATTAAGTAATATTCACTCCCACCTAACTCATCTCTTGTATCTCCAACTAAGTAAATTAAATCTCTTGCAAGTTTGAAATCAGTTGAAGTTATTGTAGATTCATCAGGTATCACACAAAGTGAGCTCATCATAAGTTCTGGTTTTGCCTTAACAGTTTCAATCTCATTAGTTTCAGTGTTCAAGACTTCTCTTTCCAAAGATGTACTGTCTTTTCCTGAAATCCTTGGAGTTCCAAATGCAAGCTCTGCATCTGATGCTCCTTTCAAAAGCCTCATAACTTGTGCAGCTATGTACTCATCATTTTCAGGTTTTGGACATGTCAAATTTCCATTAAATGTTAATTGATCCATGCTTCCACCAGCAGCGATTGTTCTTCCAATTGCATCAACAACTCCGTTGATTCCCTGATGATATGAATCAATGTCTCCCTGCCATGGATTACTGCCACTTGATTCGATGACAATTTCCTTCTCTGTCAAAACAGGTCTGTAAGCGATTGCATTATTCTTTCCTTTTCCAGGACCTGCTAGTGGTTTGAGAAAACTTCCTCCTCTAACCTCATAATCATATCTTGTACTTACCCAGTCAAATGACTGGATGTTTGGTCTTCCAAGCAAATCAAGTGCAGTTTGAGTAAGGTCTTGTAGTATTGGGAGTTCAGGTTCATAAACTTCTGGAGGAATCCAGTGAGATTTTATTTCCATCTGTGGCAAACCTTGATTTCTGAAATCCATTGGTAAATAAACAACCGTCTGATCATGATCTTTTACATGATAATATCCATCATCTGTGAAATTAGCCATTTTGGTTGCAGAAACACCATAATGCCTGCAAATTTCCATAACCTTCTCAAGGTTTTCAGGCTTTATTACAAGGACATTTCTTTCCTGTGATTCCGATATGAGTTTTTCCCAGCTCATTAAGCCTTTGTATTTTTCAGGAGCATTTGTCAAGTCGAGTATTGCACCATTGGACATCTCT
>JAHJEM010000090.1 GCA_018825425.1 Nanobdellota archaeon
GTACACGATTACATAGCTTGAATTATATATTTTCTTCTCAAAATAGAACAATCCCTGGAGATCATGCATCTTTGCGATTGTTGGTCCTGTCTGAAATACACCATAATTCTTGAACATAAGAGAATAGGTGAAGTCTGCATTATCCTTACAATCCCGCACAATATTTGATCCGCCCACAATGTTTTTTGGTGCTTTGTCAATTACATCAAAGTATACTTTGGAATTTGTCTTTGCATTTATGGAAATCTTTATGCCTTTTTTCTCAATACTTTGCCTGTCCAATTGTTTTGATACTATAAAACGCATGTTTGCACATTTGATGCGCAATGTGATATAGGTCAAGAGCATGTATAATACCAGGCTCATGCCAAAGACCAATATCTCAATCCTAGAATAAACCAGTCCATACGCGATGCAGAATAAGGCAATTACAGTTAGACTAAGGGCCCTAATATTCATTTTTTTGCGACTTTCGGAGTTGTGATTGATCCAAGTGCTTTGGCAATTACATTCTCTACTTGTATTCCTGAAATCTGGGCCTCAGGCTTCAATCTGATCCTGTGCCTAAGTATAGGATTGCACAATGCCTTGATATCATCAGGAATAACATAATTTCTGCCATCAATCGCTGCCCTTGCTTTTGATCCTTGCAAGAATGCAATGGATGCTCTTGGTCCAGGACCAAGTTCTACATCTGGGTTCTGTCTGATCTTGGTGTTCAATTCAACAACATACTTAAGAATGCTATCATCAATGACAACATTGTCCTTTATCTCTATAAGTTTGCTGATCTCAGACAGATTCAGGACACTATTCAATCTGACATCAGGCATATTTTTCATCTTTAACATATTGAATTCATCATCAGCTAAAGGATAGCTCAATTTACTCTTGAAAATGAATCTGTCCAGCTGAGCTTCTGGAAGTGCATAAGTTCCTTCCATATCAACAGGATTTTGGGTTGCAACCACAATGAATGGTGGTTTCATATGATAGGTTGCTCCTTCTATAGTCACTTGAGACTCTTGCATACATTCGAGCAATGCAGCTTGGGTCTTAGGAGGCGCCCTATTTATCTCATCTGCAAGTATGAAATTTGCAAAGATAGGTCCTTTTCTTACCTCAAATTGCCTTGACTTGACATTATATATCATGGTCCCGACAATGTCTGCAGGCAGAAGATCTGGAGTGAATTGGATCCTTCCATAAGAACAGCTGATTATCTCAGCCATACTCTTAGTGATCATGGTCTTTGCAGTGCCTGGAACACCTTCGAGAAGGACATGGCTATTGCACATCAGAGCAATAAGGATCTCTGACACTATATCGTGCTTGCCTATGACTCGCTTACCAATTTCTGCATGAATCTTACCTATGGTATTTTGGATTCCGATTTTTATTCACCTCAATATTCTTGGCTAAACTGATTTAGTTGCTATTATTTTAGTTATTGTTGACTTATTTGTTCTTGTCTTTAGTTAATATTGTCTTAGTTGATATTTTGTCTATTCAGTTGGGCCAAAATATCTTCAATGCTTTGAAGAGCTGTTTTTGCCTCAGCACTGCTCACTTTCTTATGTTTCTTCTCAATACTTATGATTATAATTATCAGATTATTTAAAACTGTCGCATCTATTTCAGGGTGGTAATAATGAATCTCCCTTGTGAGCTCTTCTGGATCCTCAGTTTTGGTATGGGCTCGCCTTTGGATCTGTTCAATCAAGGCTCTTCCCATGTTCTCTATCATCCAGGAATCAAGATTTCGCTTCTTTTTTGCATCTGACTTGATCTGTTGGCATAATCCTGCAAATTTTCCTCGAGCACTCTTTCTTTTGACTTCTTTTCTCTTGAGTAATGTGATCAACTCAGGGAGGATCATTACAAGGAAGATAATTATGAAGCTCCACACAACAATGTTGCTTTTCTTGACTGCGTTCATGGACAGATTGATTATATCAACAGGGATATTTTGCTCTTTGGAATGGGTCTCATCCAAAATTATGGGTCTAGTTGGGGAAAATTCTGCCAAAAGACTCTCAAAAAATTCATGGTTCTGTTCTCTATCAATCATGTCATTCGAGAATATGTGCTTATCAGCAACATAGATCACTTTGCCTTTGCCGACCTTTGCTCTCAATGCTATAGGAAAAGGCCCTTTGGTATCTGCGTCTGAGATCATCTGATCATCATTAGTATCTGTATAGCTCTGCTTAGAGGTCATAGCAAGTATGCTTGCTTGTCTAGGTGCAGAAAGGATATAGCCAGGCTGTCTTAGTGCAAGCGTTCCTTGATTACTATAATGATTAAATGAAACTATCGGTAGGTCCTGTCTTCTATTGTATTTTTCAAAATCAACAACTATATCTGTGCCTTGGGTTATATTGAATGCTCTTAAGAGGAAAAACGTCTTCAATGAGTTGTCAGATATGAGTAATGTAGATCCTTCTTGCACTTTTTGGAGCAACATTTGCGAGTCATCCTTTGTGTAAACTTTTTTTGGAGCAAAAATGACTATGTTTTCATTACCTAGGCTGTTTATCGAAAACAACAGGGTACGCACATCATTATTGGCTGACTTGATTGAACTTGAAGCTTTTGAAAACCCATTCCAGCCCTGATTACTGGTCTGGATATTCTGCATAAGAAGTAGGTTTAGTCCAGCAAGGCTTATACTCAAGACTAAAGCAAAGATTACAACAAATACAAATAATGCGTAATGATGGGATCTAGTCATTCTTCTTTTTCCTCTTTGGTTTGCTTTTTGGAATAAATTTTGTTAGCGTAGCTATGAACAGGTCATAATCTTGTTCAGTTGCACTATTGCCATATGCTGCTTTTTCAAAAATATACGTAAGGATTGAAAGATTATTCTTGCTTCTTTTGATAGGCAGGATATAATTGAATTCTCTTGCAGTGAGTTTGTTGGTGTCTACGAGTTCAAACTTTTTCACAAAATGCTCTCGCAAATCTGTGTATCCCTCAACTATTGCCTTGATTATGCTCTCTTGTTTGAGCTCTGCCATTGTTCTACAGATAGCAATTAGTGTGTTGGATTCGACCATGGAGAGCATATCCTGTTTTTCGTGTGTTACAATGACTTTTTTTGAGATAAAGAGTATGAGTGCGCCTATAAGGAGAAGAATGACAACTGCACCTATCATGTTGCGGTTACGTCTCTCATAAGCATACTGATGTTTATAGCATTCCTCTAATAATTTTGCATGCGTTGGATTATTTGGGTCCAACTCAGAGCAATTCAGTTTCTTGGTGAGCTGTTGCTCGATTGTCATATCCAATTCCTCTTCTGTGACTTCATCTGGATTAGGCATATAATCATTGCTTTGCTGTTTGTCGGGCGCTTTTTTTTCTGACATGTTGCTCTCTCTGCCATGAGCTAATGCATCAAGATACTTTGATTCCTGTAATTCCAAGGTTGCATTGGAGACCTTGTAGAATTCAGGTGTGTTTGAGAAGAGATCCACTGGAATCCAGCCAACACCGTCATAATATACTTCTGGCCATGCGTGTAGGTGGGTATCGTAAATGTATTCCAGTTCATAATGCTCTCTATAGCCAACAAATCCTGTGGCTAATCTGGCAGGTATGCCTAGTTCTCTGGAAAGCAATATGAATATGGTGGCATAATGGACACTGGTCCCCTTTTTTGTGGTCAATATATGATCCAATACTGTCTGTTTTTCGATATCAAGGCCAACAAACCAGAACGGAGTGTATTCCAGATGATTTATGGTTGACTGCTTGATTGTGATGATTTTCTCTGACAAATCACCTTTTATGACATCAAATGCAATACCATGCAATGAATCAGATACAGTTTGCGGGTTCTTGCTGTTGACTTCAAGCATTGGATCCATATCATCGCTATATATGAATGCGGTTGTGGCAAGGTCTATTTGTACAAATTCTGAAGTATAGTTGATGTAATTATGCTCTTGAGTTGATACAAATACATAGTCTAAGTGTTCACTTGGCATGGCAAAACTGCCCTTTGGACTTCTGAACTCTGTAAGATCAATGATGGACTCAGGTGTGCCAGGCTTGATCAGGTAAGTATCCTTAGAGGATGTGAAATCTGGTCTGACCACACTATATTTTATAGAATCCTTGGTTTTGGGATGGATTACATCATTTACATTGCTAGATGTCCAATTAGACCCGTCAAAAAGATCATATGTATTCTGTTTCCAGAAGATAGGATATTTCCCTGGTGTTGTCACAAATTCAACCTTTGGTTTGATGGCAATCTCATTTGGCAGGTGAAACTTTAGCCACCAATACACATCATCAAGGTATTCAAGCTTATGAGATGTCTGTTCTGAAATGGCCATGCCTGATCCTGCTCCACTTGCATATGCTTTTTTTCCTGCAAGAATGTATTTTTGGAACTGAAGTAGTTGGTCATAATCCTTGTTACCTAGGATGGTGTCAGAAGTGTCTCTTTCATAGTTGAATTCTGGAAGCAGGTCATAAGGAATCTCCTCCAGATCAAGCGCTGAGATTGTGGGAATGAAAATTGTGAGAAATATAATAGTAAATACTAACCTGACTAGAACACGTCCCACCTCCTTTTTGTACATATGATATGTTTTGTGGTGGAGGGGTTTTTAAATATTGTGCATGTGTGAGGGTTTATGTACTCTGTGTTCTAGGCGCATATGCAAAATTGATTAAGTCAGAGCCCAAGAAAGTGTAGAATAAGAAGATTTAAATAATAGTTGTCACAATAATTAGACTATTATTATTTTAAAAAGAGGTGGGTTTATGCAATGTAAGATTTGTAACGGAGACTTTAAAAGTAGTCCTGACGCAATTGTATTATGTGAACACAAGGATGGGGCAGTTCATTCAGGTTGTTGTATTAATAATTGTTCTGCAGACAAAAAACCTTGTGAGCATTGTCTGGGTTTGTACGGAAAGAATAGTTAGCATTATGGGGTTTGTGCTTCTCAATATTCCTTATAGATTATAATTTGTTGGTTTCCAAAAACCTTTATAAACAGCGCAATCCTTTCTTATAATATGAGATTCACCAGGGTTACTATAATCAGAATAACAGCTCCAAAACATACTGATGTCAATGAGGAACTACAGTGGTTTGGGCACAGTCTTGGCCTATTCAGTGTGAGAGACAAGGATAAGAGTTGTTTTAGGATATTTATTACCTTGATCAAGAGTTTGAAGGCTAGAAAAGCTCTAACTAGTGATGAGATTGCAGCTGTGACTCAATTGACACGCGGTACAGTCGTGCATCATCTGAATAAACTCATGGAATCAGGTATTGTTGTCACAGAGAAGAACAGGTATTATCTTAATGTTGAGAGCCTTGAGGACCTAGTTGATCTTATGGAACACAATATTA
>JAHJEM010000091.1 GCA_018825425.1 Nanobdellota archaeon
AAAGGACTTGAATTTTCTCTTATTTGAGTAAATTCTTGATCTTTTTCTTAAAGCAATTGTCTTGATAAAGAACCAGTTTTTTCTCCTTCTTAATTTTCTCAGCTAATTTGTTCAACCCGAGATTTCCCGTGTTCCCAATAGTCTTCATGCTTAGAATGGTCTTATTAACATCAGAGTCTTCCATTTTGCCTATTTTTTCTGCAACATTCTTATAAGCTTCACGGAAAGGTATTCCTTTTTTGACAAATTCGTACGCTTTTTCAGCTGCAAAAATTTCATTAGTGCAAGAACTAGCTAGTTTGTCCTCGTAAACGACCAGGTTTTTGACTACTAAAGCAGTTATATCAATGCTTTCTAAAGCCATTTCTATGCCTTCAAAAAGAGGTTTCTTTATCAATTGAAAATTTCGGCTGTAACCTGAGGGTAGATTAGATATTATACTGTTTACCTGCATCAAGTAGCCAAAGATCATTGCAGATTTTGCTTTTAGAAGTTCTAAGCAGTCACAGTTCTTCTTCTGAGGCATGATGCTACTTCCTGTACATAATTCTTCTGGCAAGCTGAAATAATCAAATTCAGACATTGTAAATAGCAAAAGATCAGTTGATAATTTTCCAATAGTCTGCATAACTTGATTTAGAGCTGACAAAACGCTTAATTCGATCTTGCCACGACTATTTTGCACATATAATACGTTATTCTGTACTTTCTTAAATCCTAAAAGTTCAGTTGTGAATTCCCGATCCAATTCTATTGAAGTGCCATACCCTGCAGCGCTTCCTAACGGATTCTGATCATTTTGTTCATAAGCAACTTTCACTAATTCCAAATCATCCAATAATGATTCTATGAATGAGCACATCCAAAGACCAATTGATGAAGGCATAGCTTTCTGCATATGAGTATAGCCAGGCATTGGTGTATTCTCATACTTACCTGCAAAAGCAATCATTTCCTCGCATAGATTCAACACTGCTGTTTCAATCTCCAATAAAGCATCCTTTGTGTATAGTTTTAAATCGAGGGATACCTGATCATTACGAGACCTTCCAGTATGTATCTTTTTACCGGCAATACCAATTTTTCCCACAAGAAAATTTTCAACAGCAGTATGGACATCCTCATCCTCTAGCGCTATCTTGAATTTTTTCTTCTTGTCCAATTGAAGTATATTTTTTAATCCCTTTTTCAGCTTTGCATATTCGGTCTTGTTCAGTATATTAATCTTCAAGAGCATCATTGTATGAGCAATACTTCCATACAAATCATACTTAATTAGTTTATAATCTAGCAAATAATCTTCTCCGACGGTGAATTTCTCAATTTCCTTGTCGAATATATGTCCTTTGTTCCATAATTTATTTGTCATTTTTACCTCTAATCAAAGTATTCCTTTGTATGCTTGTCAAGAATCGCCTTCTGTGCTTTCAACCGAATTGAATTTATCTTTATGAAGCCTTCAGAGTCCTCTTGGTTGAAACCTCCCTCAATATCCATGCTTGAAAGCTCTTTGTCATAAAGCGAACTTGGTGATTCACGACCCATAATTATTACGTTTCCCTTGTAGAGCTTTAGGTAGACAATGCCGTCTATCATCTCCTGGCTCTTATTTATTGCGCTCATTAAGAAGTCCATCTCTGGTGAAAACCAGAAGCCGTTGTAGACTATCTCGCTGAACTTCGGAATCAGCATCTCTTTTAGGCGCATGACTTCACGGTCCATGGCAATCCCTTCAATATCTTTATGCGCAGTATTGAGGATTGTACCTCCTGGAGTTTCATAAATCCCACGACTCTTTATCCCAATGAAACGATTCTCAACCATATCAACAACACCGATTCCATGCTCTGAACCCATCTTGTTCAGATAAAGAAATAATTCTAAGGGATTGGTCTTCACAACTTTTTCTTTCTGATTCACAACTTTGGACGGAGTTCCATCCTTGAAATGTATCTCCAGCTCCACTTCCTCGTTAGGAGCATCTTTCAAACTCTTGCAATATTTCAATATACTGTCGCCTGGAGAATGCTTCGGATCTTCAAGTATTCCTGCCTCATGGCTTATGTGCATGAGGTTTGCGTCTTCTGAATATGGCTTTTCCTTTGACTGATCAACATCAATGCAATGTGCCTTTGCAAACTCCAGCATATCTGTTCGTCCTTGGAAATGTTCTAAGAATTCCTCTTCCTTCCAAGGAGCTAATACTTTTATCTTTGGATCTAATGCATAGTATGATAGTTCAAAACGCACCTGGTCATTTCCTTTTCCTGTAGCTCCATGAGAAACATATTCTGCACCCTCCGCATGAGCGATTTCTATCTGTTTCTTTGCAATTAAAGGCCTAGCAAGGCTTGTTCCAAGAAGATATTTTCCTTCATAGATCGCTCCTGCTTTTATCGCAGGGAAGATATACTCTTCGACAAACTCTTTTTTTAAGTCTTCAATATATACTTTCGA
>JAHJEM010000092.1 GCA_018825425.1 Nanobdellota archaeon
GCATTATCTTCAGATGAATAAAAGCACACTTGAACATTTTTCTGATCTGTACATGTATGATAGCTCTGTTTATGATGAAAAGGGTAGACCTCCAAAAAAGACTCTGCACCTGATCGAGATTCCAATCCATATCATGGACACTTATCTCTTCAGTCCATTCTACAAGAATTTCACGATTGAACAAGCCAAGGAATATACCAAGAAGATGCTAAATAAGGCAAAAAAGAACAAAAGACCTCTAGTGTTTGATCTTCACCCGCATCACTACTGTGATTGTTTTCCAAGGCACAAACAATACATTGATTGGCTGTACTCATACATCACCAAGAATAAGATCGAAAGATACAAAGTGAATGAAATAATCAATATACATGATAAGAAACCATGATTGAGAAAAAGAATCTGAAAGATGCTGAAAAAAACATTAGGAAACTCGAGAAAGAAGTAGACCTGACTCTTTTCCACACATTTGATTGGCTAAATATTCTCCACAAGACATTAAAAATAAATCCTGAAATATATATTTTCAATAATAACAGAGAGATTACGGGTTTTGTTCCAACCTTTCCTAAAAAATCAGGCATAAAGATCCATTTTTCACCGCCATTCTCATCAGAGACAGCATATGGTGGAATCGTATGCAAAGGAAACGAGCAAAAGCACTATGAAGAATTAAAAAAGAGCATAAAGAATTTCTTTTTTGTTCTTCCAGAAAAACTTAAGCTTAAAGGAATGATTTGTGAACCAAAATACACCATACTCACCAAACTCGATGCAAAAAATGCAGATGAACATCATAAACGAATCAAGAAAGGCCACAGATACAACATCAGAAAGGCTGCCAAGGACAACATACTCCAAATCAAAGAAGACTACTCAGAAAAAGCTCTGAAACAATACTATGACCTATTAAAAAAGACATATGGGTACAAAGGATACAAACCCCTACCATACCAATTCTACAAAGAAATCATTGCCCATTATCATTGGAAAAACAAATGCAAATTCCTGATTGCATATAAAGACAAGAAACCAATTGGCACAATATGTGCAATCATCTACAAAGACAAGCTACATTATTGGACAGGAGGATTCTTGCGAGATTCAGAATACACCAAACTATATCCTAATGATGTACTCCAATGGGAGATAATCAAATGGGGCTACGAACGTAAGCTCAAAGTCTATGATATGCTCGGTGCTGATCTTGAGGGAATCAGACGGTTCAAGTTAGGATTTGGAGGTGAACTTGTGGAATACACCAAGATATTCTCCTCGAAAAAACTTCACATTCTATCAAAAGCATACTCTAAAGCAGGTCAAAGAATCAAGACTCTTGTGAGGAAATCATCATGAATGTTTGGGATAAGATAGGCAAGGACCATTCCAAAAACAATATCATGGTTTTTATCGGAGATAAACAGCAAAAGAATATTGAAAAGCTTTTCCTAATACACATTCCGCTCAATAAGAAGATGCATGTCCTGGATGCTGGATGTGGCAATGGACGTTGGTCTTCTTGGTTTAGTAAACATGTCAAGGACGTGGTAGGTATTGATAATTCAAAAGAACTTCTTGCTCTAGCTAAGAAAAACCAGAAAAAGAACACGAAATTCATCTTCGGCGACATAGAAAAACTACCTTTCAAAGACAAATCCTTTGACATCTCTTTCACATGCATTGTACTCCAACATGTCTTGGAACCAAAAAAATTCCAGAAAACTACAAAGGAACTTCTTCGTGTCACAAAACCAGGAGGACACATCTTGCTTTTTGAGATTGTCAAGAAATATGAGAAAAAAAGAGAGGATTATATCGCTTGCAGACCAGTGTCTGAGTATGTCAAGGCATTCAGACCAGCAAAACTAGAGAAACATCTCGGAGTCAGATGTCCTTACCCATTATTTGGACTGATATATGTATCTAAAAAAATATTGACCAAGAGCAATAAAGGAGATGTCAGAGACACGTATGCATTATGGGACAGACTCGAGCATTCAAGACTGGGCAAGCCAGTAAAAGCAGCATTTCTAGGAACATACTACGCATCAATACCTTTAAATATGATTTCAAGAAGAATGACAGTCTTATCACCAGAAAGAATAATGATATTCAGGAAACCAAAAAAATGAAACAAAGAAAAAAAGTATTATTGGTTGCACACAACCTAGATGATTTTGTGGGACAAGACCTGGAAATACTAAAAAAGCACTATGATGTCAGAATTGTGGCAGATCATAAGGACAGGATGAAGTCAACTCTTAAGATGATTCGTGGCGTGAAGTGGTGTGACCTTTGTTATATCTGGTTTGCAGCCAACTATGCTGCAATGGCAACATCCCTGTGCAAAGTATTTCAAAAGAAATCCATAGTTATCGCAGGAGGATATGACGTAGTCCATATGCCTGAGATAGGATATGGTCTGCTTTGTGACAAAAAAACAGCAATCTATCCCAAGACTGCAATCAAATACGCAGATAAGATTCTAACATTCTCTGATGCATCAAAAAAGGATACACTCAAGAATTTTAAGATAAAGGATAAGAACAAGGTAGAGACCATGTACTTGTACATTGATCCAAAGAAATATCCTGCTCCAAAGAAACCCAAGCTCAAGATCGTCTTGACTATTGGTGAGATCAGGGATTCAACCATAAAAAGAAAAGGACATGAGACATTTGTCAAAGCCGCAGCATACCTGCCAGACTACCAATTCATACTGATAGGCAAACACGTCGACGACACAATCAACATACTAAAGAAGATTGCTCCACCTAATGTAGCATTCCCAGGATTTGTATCATTAAACGAGATGATGCAAACCATGCAAAATGCTAAGGTTTACTGCCAGGTCTCTGCGCATGAAGGATTCGGATTCAGTCTTGCTGAAGCCATGCTATGCGAATGCATACCAATATGCACAAGAAGAGGCAGCCTTCCAGAAGTTGGAGGACCAAGTGCGTATTTTGTTCCAAATGCAGACCCAAAAAAGACAGCTGACGCCATCAAGAAAGCGCTGAATGATGAGTCTGGACGAGGAAAAAAAGCAAGGAAACACATTGTCAAGAACTATCCGCGAAGTAGAAGAGAGAAGTTGATTGTTGAACATATTAACAAATTATTAAAGAATTAATCAATAAAATTAATCGCATAATCAAATCTAATTACACATCTTCAATACCCTATCCAAATCAGTTATCTCTCTTCCAAAAAATGATGAGTAGAATAACTTGATATCATCCTCAATCAAGTATTTTCTCTGGATTGCAAGCGCATTAGTCATTCTTTCTTTATTGAGGATGACTTCTTTCATCCAGCGATGTTTGGTCTGTTTAAGAAACTCTTTGGACAACAGAGGGGTTTCCAGGTATTGCACCTCATTATACAATCCTTTCTGAGAATCCTGGAGTTCTTGGAGCGTAAAACCTTCTTTGAGGGCCATATCATACATCTTTGTGTTCTTGTAGTAAATTGTGCTGAAAAGATATGGCAGGACTGCCTTCTTGAACTGCTTCATATAGTCAATTGTGAAGTTGATATCCTCTTCTGTTTCTGTAGGAAAACCATACATGAAGAATAACCGAACCATTATCCCTTTTTCACATGCATAGTGTATGTTTTCTTTGAGTTTTTCAAGATTGAGATGCTTTCCTATGAGTTTTTGCATTCTTGGTACGGGAGTCTCTACTGCAAGAGCTGTACTTATACCTCCTGCCTCAACCATCTTATCAATGATGTTCTCGTCGAGCAAGTCACCTCTGAGGCCGTTTGGGAAGTGTAATTTCACTTTCATACCAGATTTTATTATCATGTCAAATATTTTCTCTGTCCTATCATAATTCAGGTTGAATATGTCATCCACAAAAAAGAAATCTTCCATACCATACTTCCCGTGCAATCGTTTTATCTCCTTGAACATGCTCTCTGCACTTCGATACCGTGGTCTTTTGCCAAATATGTTATGACAATAGATGCATTGGTAAGGGCAGCCTCTGGTACTTTCTAGAAGTGCGTACTTGCTTCTCGTGTATCCCCAATTGACTTTTGAAAAATATTTCTCATAATCAATGAGTTCATAATCAGGAAAAGGTATATCATCCATTGCAGGAATACAAGTCATAGGAGGATTCTTCTGGCACGTACCGTCTTTCATGAATGCAATCCCATTAACATCAGAATAATCCTCTTTTGCAAGCAGTTTCTTGAATAACTTAACCACTGTCTGTTCTGCTTCTCCTATCACAAACACATCTGTCTTGATCCTTTTGAAATCATCTTCTGTTGGTCCGGACGAGTACGGTCCGCCGACGAGAAAGAATGCTTTGGGCAGTTTTTCTCTGAGTTCTCCAATAACTTCACCCAGGAGGGTTTCGTTTGTGGAAAGTGCACGCATCCCGATATAATCTGGTGCGTAAGCCACAATCTTTTCGATTAGATCTTCTTTTGTCCCATAGTCTATACCAAAATCAAGTAGCTCGATATCCAGCTTTGTAAAATTATTATTCAGAACAGTTGCAAGACTCATCAGTCCAAGTGGAAATCCGTACAGATTGATTGATCTGCCTGCTCCCTCTTGCTTAGGCTCATAATTCGATAGGTCCACAAAGCAGAGCTTTGTTGGGTTAGTTGGGTCTATCCTGATCACCATCCCCCTTTGTAACATACCAATTCTTGTCTTTATTCATTTTTTCAGCATAATAATCAAGGTTAGTTAGTTTGAATGCGAAATTTATAGATGTTCTGCCCCTATCAATCGGATTGAAGAGCATTGGTAGATTCTTATACTTCTCTGCACTTACAAATCCGGTCTTTTCCAATGCTTCTTTGTGAAAATCTCCTGTAAAGAAGAAATCAATCAAATCTGCCCCCTCTTTCTTGCAATACTTAACCGCTTCATTCAAAGCAAACTCTTCTGCATCATCAAAAGATATGAAATCAAGTATTCTTGCTATCTTATACCCTTCTGGCTCTTCAAATCTTACAACGCAGAATGATTTCATCGCTTTCATCCCCTCTTGTTTATCATAATCCATTGTCTCAGCACCCATTGTAATGATGTGGTATTTCAATAGAGGATGGTATGCATATCTCCAATTGAGGTATTTTTCACTTCTCTCGATTGTGATAGGATATTTCTCCTTAACTTCTGCCCACAGCTTGTCTGCTCCTGCAAAATCATCTGCTTCTCGAGAAATCAGACTTGAATCAGGCAACTCAGACACTGAAGCTAGCTTTGTTTCATCAACAGGTTCTTGTGCCAATTCAGATACTTTTTTTGCATTGCAAACAAACAAGTATCTGTTCATATCTGAGAGTTGAGTCCACTTTAGCCGAGTTATCGGAGTCAATGGACCAAATCCTGTATTGGTGCAGATGTCTGCATATTTCTCTGAGTCTCTAACCATCATGAATCCTATTCCTTTGCCTCGATATTTTTCAAGTGCCATCATGTTGACCAGATTGATGTTCAGAACAGTCTTATCAAAAAGCTTTAACTGTGTCGGAATGTAACCAAGTTCTGCAACTATTCTTTCATCCAGTCTTACAAGTGTAAAACAATGCTTGTCAGAAAACGGATTTCGGAATTGCCATTCGAAGAATTTTTTATTGTTCAGGATGTAATCCTTTCCCTTGAAATATGAAGCAGTTATGAATTCTATATGATCTTCCCAGTCCGTATTCATATCAAAGAATTCAATCATCTTTACACAGGCCCACCCATCTTACAAGCCGGTCTATTGCAAAGAAACCATCCCATGGACTCTCAAAAAGAGTCATCTCACCATACTTTGGACAGCGGTCAATACCATTTCTTGTAAGTTTGCTAATGATTTTTTCTCTCTCACCAGAAATTGCCACACCCAAGGTCTGGATTTTTCTTGTTGAATAACTGGATAACTCCTTGAAATCTTTTATTGGTTTGATAAAAACTACACGTGAGAAACAGGCATCGGCAAGTCCTTCTTCATCTGTATGAATCACTGTCCAATCTGTATTTTTTGAAGAGAATACTTTTCCTGTCATTGAATACTTGGCCCTCTGTGTAAGTATATCCAAATTCTTTTGTGCATCCCTATCTTCCTTTGGAAGGAATTTCTTGGTCACAAAATCTAATTGCTTTGCAAGATTTTCTGCAAACGCTATGGAATTCCCTTGGACAAAGATGGTGTGGGGTGAGGAACAGGCATATTGGTCAAATGTGCAGATGTCAAATGCGAGTCGCTTTGCAACTTTAGCTTGATCAGCAGCCTTATCAACTATACCATATGAATATTTTGGACCATAAATTATATCATCGCAGAAAATGCTCTTTTTCAATGAAGTAATGGCCTCAATGGCTTCGGGACCACCCCATGCGATTCTGACATCTGCTGCTTCTGACATTATAGTCTGGGTTTTCTTGTCATCTCTGTCAACGAGAACAACACATATGGTCTGCAATAATTTCTTTCCTGATATTTTTGTCTCAATTGAATTTAATGATCCAAGAAGTTTGACCAAATCCTCATAAGCCCGGTTTGAGGCCTTAACCAATGATACATTCTTAGTTAATGCTGCTTGTATGATTGAATAGAAACCCAAGAGAGGAACATTTCCAGCCAACCAGTGTACAACAAGACCTCTGGGCTGACACATATAAGTATATCCTGGCTGGTTAAAATCAACAAAGCCATCTAATACTTTATGGTTTCCTCTTAGAGCAAAGTCTAGCATCCGGACTGTGTTGTCTTTCTTGATAAAGTCTGCAAGATGCTTGAGTCCACCACCAAAAATCTTAAGGAGTTCCTTGTCTTTTGTCCAGGATTCTGCTGCCTTGTCAAAGAACTCAATGAGATCATCTGAGGAATATGATCCAATTAGATCTCTGCTCTCTCGCAGATCATCTATTACTTGTTTGATATCTGCATCTTTCTGTACGATTTTTCCTTTTGAAAAAATGAGTTTCATAATGTGTCTCCGCACCCTTTGATTGGTGCTTTTTCTGAACGCTTTCTGAATAAGAAATATTTTCCACGCCTGCCACATTTGCAGTCGTCAATTCCCCTAATCTCTCCAATGTCTTCTGTCAATAGGTTGATTCCAGGATAACTGTTAGGAATGGGTGTAGATAGTTGCATGAGTCCAGCTTTTTTGATTCCCAAAGGTTCAAGAGTTGCTGGATCCCTTATTATCAGGTCTGAATAGAGCGGCACATGTTTGTATCCCTCCTTGCAATCAGGGTACACTGTACCGAGTTGCTCTGTCATGCCATAAAAATCAATGATATGGTCTGAATTGCATAGTGAACCGATCTCTTTGTTAAATTGTTCCTTTTCTACAGCTATGTCTTTGAGCTTTTTCCATCCACCTATGTGAAGAACAATATTTTCTGTGTGCGTAAACGCAGATGTAAACATATCCATAGCAGCTTTGTCTTTCTGCAGGCCTAAGAAAACCTTGTAGATCAACCAAGTAAATCCAAATATGCATATTTTCTGATCATTTTCAATTCCTGCCACTGCTTTCTTGAACTCATCTACATCAAGTTTCAGATCATCGTCAAGTATGAATTTCATTGATTTTGCAAATTGACTCAGCCCTCGAATAGCAGACGCTCTTGAAGACGTCTTGATACCCTGCTTGGATGCAGTTGATCTGGCATCAAGGACAATAAAGAGCATCCGATCTGTTCCCATATAAGAAGACATTATCTTTCTTAGTGCCACCTGTTGTCTTTTGGCGGTTATATCATCAAGAGGAATCATGCTGGGCTTTCCAGATGTTGTGGCACTGCTCTTGATCATGGTCTTTATGAGGTCTTTTGATCCTGTGACCAGTTCAACCTCCTTGAAAATGCCAATCGGCAAGTAAGGCATGTCTTCCAGAGCATAATCTGATTTCATATCAAATCCTTGACTATCTACAAAACTCTTGAATTGTGGGCAATTATTATAGTGAAAACCAAATGACTCTTTCAATGCAGGCGCATAGACTGCCTGCTTCTCTTTCTCGTCGAGATCGTATGGTTCTCTTTCCAGCAATTCATCAGATTTCATGTTTATTTAGTATCTCCAATATCTGATCTGGTGTGGGTCTGAAAGGATTTGTTCTTGTGCAGATATCTTTTTGTATCTTTTCTGCGAGCTCATCCTTGTTTTCAAGCTTCAATTGCACTTTTTCCAGACCAAAAAGTGAATATATCTTGTCTAGATTGTCTATCCACCCCTTCTTGATCTTCTTTCCTGCTTCTGAATTTGCAATGTTCAATTCCATGACATCCTTTAAGAAAATTGATACTGCCTTTGCGTGTCCAATCTTGAGCACAGGTCCAATCTGATGGGCAAAACCATGTGCAAGACCTGTGTATGCTATTCCCTGTGCAGAACCTGCCAACACTCCTGCAATCTGGATCTGTTCAAGGTATTCCTCTTTATCCAGCACAGCATTTCCAAGGCCGCGCATTATTATTCGTATGGCTTGCTCAGCAAAGTTGTCTGAGAATGGATTTGAGAATTTTGAGACCCTGGCTTCCATAGCATGTCCTAATATGTCGAATATCATTACTCCTAATGTCTCTTTGGGAAGACTCATAAGAAATGTCTTGTCAAGAATTACTGCATCAGGCATGAGTTCTTCTCCATTCAAGACCTGTTTAACATTATTTTCATCTGTGATAATCGCGAAGGTCGTGACTTCAGATCCTGTTCCAGGAGTTGTTGGGACCACAACAAGCTCGCTTGATGTTTTTGACTTGAGGGCTTTTGCAAGATCAATCACAGATCCGCCTCCTATTGCAAAGATAAAGGAATATGTCTTTTTTGAATATGCTGTCATGCAATCTTCAAGTATAATGTTTGTTGGTTCTCCTTGGAATGTAAATACATCCTCATCTTCAAATTCTAGTCCTGCTTTGAGCATTTCTTTTTTTGCTTCTAGTACTGTCTTAGACGCCACGATGAAACAATCCTTCTTGTCAAGTGTCTTAAGATAATTCTGCAATGGCCCAAGAAGTATCATTCTTGGGAAAAAACCCTTCTTTAACATGCCAAAAAGCCTGTTGGTTTGGTTTATTACGCTCATTTTAATCCCTCTTCTGATTCCTAAAATATCCTCTTCTTGCTTTTCCAGAATCAGTACGTGGGATTTCATCGCAGAAAATGATTTCTTTTGGCACCTGGAAGTTGTCAAGATGCTTTTTGCAATGCGCAATTATATCATCTTTGATCTTCTTATTATCTTGATCAGTTGAATCATTTGCTTCCTTGTTCAACACAACATGGGCATGAATCTCAAATTCTTGGGTGGGATTTGGTGCTTCAAGGCACATCACATCCTCGACAGAATTCAGTTTGATTATGACATTGTCCACTGTCTGTAAACTTACCTTCTCACCAGAGATGTTCACAATATCATCATCCCTGCCTATAACAAACAAAAGTCCTTCCTCATCAAAATATCCAATGTCTCCTGTAGCAAGCCATCCTTCTTTGAATGCTTTGTCTGTAGCTTCCTTGTTCTTCCAGTACTCCTCAACAACATGGTTACCAGTAAGAAATATCTCACCAAGTTTTCCATTCTCATTCACAGTCTTACCATCTAGGTCTATGAGTTTTATCTGGACATTTGGCGTTGGTTTTCCTACACTCTCAAGTTTGTCGGAAAATAGGTTGTAATGCATAAAAGATGATCGTGATGCTTCTGTAAGACCGTAATATGTGAAAAACTGGACATTCTCACACTCAGTTATTATCTTATGTGTTATCTCTGTTGCCATCGGACCTGTATTGGTGCAAAGTATACGCAAGTATTTGTCTGCTTGCTTGAATTCTTCAAAATAATTCTCCACAATCAACTTAATCGTTATGGGTACTGCTGCAAAGAAGCTCACCTTGTGCTCGACCATCTCTCTTAGTATCTTCTTGTAGTTGATGGTATTATCTGCAACAACCACTTTTCCACCCATATACCAAGTGGTATGGACATTTCCCAAACCAAATGAATGGGTTAATGGCAGTATCTGATAGCTTATCTCATCTGATCGTACCTTAAGGTATTCGATTATGTTCTTGGTTGCATTGAAAACAGTGCCGTGTCGAAGCCGAATTGCTTTCTGCAATCCTTTGGTACCAGAAGTGTACATCAAACTCACGTAATCATCATCAGCGAGTTTTACTTCGCTTGCTTTTTTTGGAATCTTATCCACGATATCAGAGAACGTGATTACTTTGACATATTTGTCCAGTTCCAACCGCTCACATTTAGCTTTGAACTTGGCACTTATGACCAAGTATTTTGGTTGCGCGAATTTGAGTTGGTAATGGACGTTTTCATCACTTGTCCTTAAACCAATAGGATTGCATATGCATCCTGCTCCCATGATTCCAAAATATGAGAACAACCACATATCGCTGTTCTCCATATAGAGACTAACAATATCTTGGTGATTACAATTCTCAGAGAAAAATGATTTTATCTTCTGTATCTCTTTCCAGAGCTCAGAGTAAGTATAGCTCCTGTCCTTATACACAAGAGCTGTCCTTTCAGGAAATCTGGCACAGCTCTTCTCCACAATGGAATACATAGTTCCCATGGTCATGCCTTCTTCTTCTCGATAATTTCCACAAATTTCTTTGGTGTATCAAGATCCACAACTTCGCTGATCTCAAGAGTGATTCCGAACTTCTCCTCAACTCCCCCTACAAGTTCCATGTGGGCGAATGAGTCCCAATTCTCAAAAGACTCCTGATTCTTATCAAGGTCAAGTTCTGCATCCTTGAGTTCTGGAAAAGTTTTCTTGAAAATTTCCACAACTTCTTTTGTCACTTCATCCATTTTTATTCCTCCACAACAACTACTGCAGTAGCATAATTCTTGGTATGTGCTAATGAGAGATGCATTATGCCATCCTCACCAATTACTTTAAGTTTGGGAAGTTCTCCTTCTTTGATGACTTCCACACTTTTCATGTCAATTTCTTTGTTCAAAGCCTTGACTGTCGCTTCTTTAGCTGAAAACCTTACTGCAAAAGAAGGATATGGATTTCCTTTCTTCATGCAATACTCAATCTCAGCAGAAGTGAATATCTTCTCATAAAATGATTTGTTATCCTCGTAAGGTTTATCCTTGAATCTTGAAATCTCTTCAATATCCACTCCAATTCCTATGATTGCCATTGTATGTTCATAAAATATATTAAAAATCTCGCTTTCGATTGCGAGGTTTTTATGGGGTTATTACCCCGCTCTTTAGAGCGAGATTTTTAATTCCAAAATTTGGCTAAACTATAATATAAGCCCGTTAAAACCCCAACTTTCAAGTTGGGGTTAAGGCGAATAAATCAATGATTAGCCAAATTTTTGTTATTCTGATTTCATTATTTTGCACTATTTTCAAAAGGAATGTCATTGGTATCCATCCGAGTTATATTAAATGGATCAACTCTTCCTTGATTGACTGCCACATTTGTGCTTATCGCACCATCATAACCAAGTTCTTTGAGCAGCTTTAGGGTTATATTATTAAAGTCGCCGTATGGGTACGAGAATAAGGTTGGTCGTTTGTTTAAATTTTTTGTCAAAATATCAGTACAATGCACGAGTTCTTGTTTTTGAGCCTCTTCATCTAGTTCTGCAAGCCGAGGATGGGTGTGAGTGTGTCCTCCAAAGCTCATGCCTGCCTCCTGCATCTCCCTCATCTCATCCCAGTTCATGCAAAGGTCATTGATAAAATTCTTCTCATTGTCAAAATATTTAGGAAATATCTTGTTCAGTATCTTGGTTCTGGCCTCACCTGGAAGAGTACCAATGGAAAACTTGAGGTTTGCAGTAAGAGGATCGTCCCATCTGTATTTCATCTCCATCTTCTCCTTATCAGTCACTTTATATTGGTTGAATAGTTTTGGAAAATCCTTTTCAAGTAGATAGTTAAATTCTTTTGCAAAGGGATTTGATCCAATCTTGGCAAGCAAGAACTGAGCTTTTAGGACGCCAGGAACAACTTGGTCTGTCTGGGCTTGAGTGATTGGAAAAAATGTAGCTGTCAATCCTCTTTCTTTGAGAATCGGAAAAACAGTGTTATAATGGTCCTTGAGCCCATCATCAAAGGTCAGAATGGCTGAATTGTCAGGAATTTCTGTCTTGCCATGCAAGAAATCAACATATTCAGCTAAACTTATTACTTTGTAATTAGCTATGATATAATCAAGTTGGCCTAAGAACTTCTTGATAAGAAGCCCTTTGATACCAGGATAATCTGTCTCATGCATATCTCTAACATAATGATACATGATAACAGTACATTTTGGCCCATTTTCTTGGTTGTTCACGTCTATACACCTGTCGACAAGGAACAGTAGCGTCTTTTTAAAGGTTTTCAAATTAGCAATATTTTTAAATGTCCTCCATTTTTTCAGTGTCCTATGGTTCAAAAAGCTACAACTGATATGACAAGTGCTAATAAGAAAAAATATTATTTTGGAAACGTCAGAGAGTGGTCTGAGAAAGAGATGAATGTATTCTGGAAAGACTTCAAAGGCCGCAAGAAAATCCTTGATGTAGGTTGCGGTGCAGGAATCTTCGGAAGATACAAACCACGCGGGGTTGAAGTGTATGGCTGCGACTTTGACAAAGGAAGCATTAAGCATGCCCAGAAATGGGAAAAAGCAGTACTACATGACATTCGTAAGGAACTGCCTTACAAGGATAATACATTTGACGGCGCACTGGTCAAGGATGTCTTTGAGCATGTCCTTGAACCGTGGAATCTTCTCTTAGAGACCAAAAGAGTGCTAAAGAAAGGAGGAATCCTTCTCGCAACAGTCCCTGCTCCAACAAAAAAAGCATGGGATGATTATACCCATGTCAGGCCATTTACCAAGAGATCGATAAGGGAACTATTTCTCGACCATGGCATGAAAATAATCTACATAAAACCGATAAGAGGCATCTTCGGTTTTGGCAGGCTCGGCCTGAATGAGCTGGGCACTGCAATTCTGAGGGTTCCAGGACTCTCTCTTCTTACTCAAGGGTACAAGATCAAGGCAACAAAGCCCTAAATTTGTCCAAAAAAAATGAAAAAGAAGATTATATTATCCTATCCTGAAAAAAGGGTTAGGGAAAAAGTAAGCTCGATTGCATATGGAATCATGCCAATAGCAAGAGCACTTCTAAAAGCAGGATTTGAGGTCCAGATATTAGATACTAGAGTGCAGGATTATCATAATGTTGACCTGAAAGGCGTGCTATTGTTTGGAATAAGCACCATGACAGGTCCTCAAATCAAACACGGAATAGAACTTGCACAATGGGTTCGAAAAACGAACAAAGACATCCCTATTGTGTGGGGTGGAATCCACCCAACGCTTCTTCCTGAGGAGACTGCTAAGAACAAATTTGTAGATATTGTTGTTCGCGGCGAAGGAGAGGAAACTATTGTTGAATTGGCTAAGCGACTTCAAGAAGGAAAAGGGTATGATGATCTGCCCGGATTGACTTTTCGAAACGGAAAGAATATTGTGAGCACCCAAAACTCGCATCATGTTGATCTGAATACACCTGGTCTTCCACCATATCATCTGCTTGACAAGTCAAAATATGATTTTAAGGACTTTACAAGCTACTGTTCAAGCAGAGGCTGCCCACATAGATGCAATTTCTGCTTTAATCAGGAATTCTACAAAGGCAAATGGCATTCAAGAAACATTGACCATGTGATTACGGATATTAAATGGATGAAGAAAAACCTAAAATGCAAGCGAATAGGTCTTATTGATGATAACTTCTTTGTGAACAAGAAACGTGTCGAGGACATATGCAATTTATTAATCAAAGAAAAAGTCAATGTCAAGTGGAGTGCAATGTGCAGATACAATTACTTTGACAACTATAACCTTGCTTTTCTGCGCCTTATCAAGAAGGCAGGTTGCTATGAGCTAGGTCTTGGAGCAGAGAGTGGAAGCCCAAGGATCCTAAAACTAGTAAAAAAAGATATCACAGTCAAGCAGATACTTGAAGGTACAAAAAAATGTGTCCAAGCAGGAATCCATCCTGTGGTGAGTTTCATGTGTGGGTTTCCAGAAGAGACCAAAGAGGATGTTCTCCAGACACTTGATGTCATTGACAAGCTCAGAAAGATTGATCCAGATGTCGAGATAAACGGTCTTTTCATTTACACACCTTATCCTGGAGGAGAACTATTTGAGATCCTTCGTGACAAGTACAAGGTAAAATTTCCTCGCAGTCTTGAAGCATGGTCTAAATGGGATTTCTCATCTAGAGAAATCCTCACATGGTATCCAAAGGATTACTTGAGATTCATCAGCACAGTCTCGACAATAGTGAGATACCAGTTTCTCCTTCCCAATCTGAAAAAATATGCTAAGAAGTATCCCTTCAAACCGACGAGTCTAATGTTTTTTGCCTCAAACTGGTTCTTTGAATTAAGCTCTAAAATCAGATGGAAGATGCGTTGGTTTGGAATGCCATTTGAATGGGATGCATGGGATTATGTCAATAGAAAAGTCAGAGGAGAACACTAATGGTCCAGCCAAAAGTCTTAACTCTTGTCAACCTCTTCAATAGAGATCTAAATATACCGTTTAAAGAAGCGTACAAATTCATAACCAACCAAGCAGACATGCTGAAATTCAGCAGGATTGAAAATGTTCTAA
>JAHJEM010000093.1 GCA_018825425.1 Nanobdellota archaeon
AACAGGATGTAAAATAACTTGTAGAATAATGAATGAACTTATCAAAAACATCAAAGCCAAGAAATTCAAGCAAGAAGGTGATATTAAGAACTGGCTTAAGATCCAGACATTCCTAACAGACAATGATTTGAGTTTTGAACCAGTGGTTGCATGTGGCAAGAATGCTGCAGTTCCCCATTACAACGGCAATAATCGACTTCAGAAAGGGTTCATAATCATTGACTATGGTCTAAGGTACAAAGGATATTGTACAGATATGACCAGAACACTTTATCTTGGCACCCCAACTAAGAAAGATGTAGAACTCTACAACCTAATTCTAAAATGTCAAACAGAAACAATTGATTTCATTGCAAACAATTATCATAATGGCGTTACAGGAACGCAAGCTTTTAATTATGCCTGTTCAATCCTCGGTAAGCATTCGAGGTATTTCATCCATAGCCTGGGACATGGAATAGGTGTTAAGGTCCATGAATTACCAACCTTATCAAGCAACCCGGCAGATAAACTCATCAAAGGAACAGTCTTTACAGTGGAACCAGGATATTATAATGGACTGGGCATACGAATCGAAGATGATATATACCTTGGACACCATCTAGAAGTTCTGACAAAATGTGTGCCAAAGAAGCTAATTATTGTGAAGTGACCTCTAAAGCCGCAGCCCAACACAGGACTCAAGCTCTGAAACCCTCAAATATCGGCTTCTTGGAAAAAAGCAAAAGTTTTAAATACTACATAGCTATTGTTCTATATGTCTAAATACAGGTGATTTAAACATGGCTGAGATTGAAGAAGAAGGTAAAAAATTCTCAAAACAATTAGTAGGAAAAACAGTAGTGAGTAAAACAGGCAAGAAGTTTGGTGAAGTTGGAGATATCATATTCGAGACTTCTTCTGGCGAACTCATCCATATAGTGCTCACTAACACAACATCCTACACTGATAAACTTGAGTTAGAGAAAACCAAGGAAGGACAACTGCTTATACCATTCTCTGCAGTGATTGCAATCGGAGATTTCATGGTCATTGCTGAAGAAGATATAGTATAATCTGTGTTTTAATCTTTTAAGTTCCCTAGCAATAAGTATATAAAGTTATATCCACTTCTAGAGAATTATGGAACACGCGATCTGGACTGAAAAATATCGACCAAAGACCTTTGAGGAAATCAAAGGACAAAAGCATATTATAGAGAAAGTTGCAGCATTTGTTAAGAAGAAAAATATGCCTCACGTGCTTTTTTCTGGGCCAGCAGGTATTGGCAAAACAACTCTTGCATTGGTTATTGCAAAAAAATTCTTTGGAGATGAATGGCACTCAAACTTTCTAGAATTGAATGCTTCTGACGAGCGAGGAATCGATGTTGTCAGGAATAAAGTCAAAGACTTTGCCAGGACCAAGTCTATGGAAACAGTCCCTTTTAAGATAATCTACCTTGATGAATGTGATGCCTTGACCAGGGAGGCTCAACAAGCTCTCAGGAGGACAATGGAAAACTATACAAATAACACAAGATTCATTCTTTCATGCAATTATAGCTCAAAAATAATAGATCCTATTCAATCTAGGTGTAGTGTATTCAAGTTTAAACCCCTTGAAAAAAAGGAAATACATAAAATTATTGAGATGATTGCAAAAGTTGAGAAATTAAAGATAGATGAAAATGCAATGGACGCAATTTTCACTGTATCTGAAGGTGATGTAAGACGAGTGGAAAATATACTCCAGAGTTGTGCAGCCATTTCATCCAATATTACAGAAACAGCAGTTTATGAAATGGCAAGTGTTGCCCAACCAAAAGAAATCAAAGATGTGCTTTTGGAATGTACAAAAAAGAACTTTTCTCAGGCTAAGGACAAGCTTCTAAAAGCCATGTTAAACACAGGTCTTAGTGGAATTGACGCAGTTAAACAAATACAGAAGCAGATATGGGACTTGGATATTGATGCGAATAAACGGCTTGAAATGGTCAAGCTGTGTGGAGAAGCAGAATTCAGAATGGTTGAAGGCAGCGATGAATTTATCCAATTGGAAGCACTTTTGGCTAGTTTTGTTCTTATAAATTCATAACGCCAACTTTTCCTCTCGATTGATCTACTCGGGCTCATCCCCACGCTGAAGCAGGTGGTATTACGCCAGCGTAATATTGGAGGAAAAGTTGTCGGAATTCTCAAATCAAGCTAGCTGCGAACATACATCTCCTACCTAAAGAAGGAGTTTTGGCTCGATTTGAGAATAATTACAACATTCAACCGCAGATAACACACTCTATACTTCTTAAAAAAAAATATAAGAAAAAAAATTATGGTTCCCAGTCATAATCCTCTGTCTTCATATCTCTAACAATAAGAGGAGTCTCCAAGAAACTCAAGTACTGATATGTCAGATCAATATGAAGCAAGTCTTGATAAATCCTGCTCTGGGTTCCATCACCATATATTGTACAGCTAATCTCTCTTGGTTCTCCTTGGAATAGATGAACTTTTCCTGCAGCTTGGCCTCTCAGGACACCACAATGGATTTCTGGTGGAACATAACTACCGCCAACGTCATCAAAGTAGGCCTCTACCCAAACCACATTCTCATCAGGATTATGCAAGATGTCATTGCATTCAGCATCTATACTATCATCTACATGAGGATTGAAAAACAGACCAGAACCCACATGCTCAACCGTGAATATCACAACAGAGTTATGCTTACCTTGAGGCATCTGTCTAACAGAAGATATATGTATTGGTGCTCCTGAATTCTGAGGCATCTTGTCTTCTGAAACAGAACATATCTTATCACTCTGAAGATTATCAAGCACATTATCCTTAATGCAGATGTGCGTTGTCGAATAAGTCATATACTTATAGCACAGTTCTGCCCTGAGCAGAATCTCGTCTGTACCCATCAGATTTGGCAAGTAAGCAAATGCTTCTGCAGTACCTTCATCTGTTGGAAAGAACAAGGTTGTTGGATCTCCTGGAACAGATGTTCCATCAGGGAGTTTGGACGCACCCCTTAAACCCATGTCCAATTGCTCAATAGTGATCTGATTTGCAGCCACATTAAATAGTGTTGGTTCAATACCTACTATTTCTGCTTGGACATCTATTGCTTCAACATTGTGTTCTCCTACATTCTCAAGAATGACATTA
>JAHJEM010000094.1 GCA_018825425.1 Nanobdellota archaeon
CAAGTGTTCTTGCTTGCCCTTCATTTAACATTGCCATTTTATTTTACCTCCTGATGTAGTATCAAATCCAAAGGACTCGACAATGGATTTTCATAAACTATCATTTCATCATCTGCAGGACCTATTCCTACCAATGAAAACTTTCTCTCCAATAATTCTTCTAATCTATTAACATAGTTCTGCGCTCCTGGAGTTAATGTTTGCCCATCATCCTCAACAGTTCTCTCCCAAGGATCAACCTCTATGTATTCTGGAACTGCATTATTTTTTAACACACCTCTTTTAAGGAAAGATGCATCCCATCGAGTATGTCTTTGACCATTTACACGATAAGCCACTGCTACTTTTATAGGATGACCTATTTTTGCAAACTCTTCCATTGTATCTAATTTTGTCAGAGCTAAATGAGTTACTTGACCAACATCAATAGCATATTTTGCTTGAGGAATATCAAACCAACCAATATGTCTTGGTTTCCCTGTAGTTGTTCCATACTCTCCAAAAGGATCCCTAAGAACATCTGCAAGTGCAGCATCCATTTCCGTAACAAATGACCTATTGTGTATTCCTACACTTGAAACATAAGATTTGAAAGCCCCAACAATAACCTCTGAAAGATACGGAATTTCCAATGGATTACTTCCTGTAATACCATCATACTCTCCTGAATCAATATCAAGAACAGATCCTTGTGACATTTCAAAAAGTTTTATTAGATTTCTTGGATCTTGTAATATATCATTCTCTTCTACAAGAAATTGACCAAGAAATTCTCTTTCAGAATCATAACTGGCTGAAAGTCTTTCAAAATGATTTGTGAATTTTCTTCGCGCCCAATTTCCCAAGCCTTTCTTAAACATTTTTTCCTTGAATATTTCAACTGTCAAATCATGATCAAGCCATTCTACAAATCTCATACCTGTTCTCCCATATTTATCTCTTGATGTTTGCATCACACCACTTCCTGTACTTGAATGTTCTTTGAGAGAAAAAGCTGCCTGATCTTCTTTTAAGTGATGATCAAGAGTTACATGAGCATTTGCAGCTATTCCAAAATTATCTGGAGTTATATTAAGACCATGATCTATATGACCTCCTAACTCTGCAACAATTTTTCTTACAGGAATATACATTTTTTTCCCGTTCAATGCAAAACACTGATCATACATAATTCCAGAAGATACACCATGCATCTTGTGTGTTCTTCCTTTAACAACACCAGTATGACCTGAATTTGTACTTCCTTGAGGTCTAATTATTGAAAAATAATAATCTGCCAATATAGGATTACTTGCAAAAATTTCTGCTACCTGACTTGCAAAATAAGTTAGTACCTTTAATTTTCCTTCGTCTCCAACTTGACATCCTATCACTCCTAAACTTCTTGCTATTTTATTATCACCTTTTATTATCTATATCATGAGTTGTACTAACAATATCTCTACTGTATTGAGACATTAGTTCAATAGTGGCCTTTTCTCTTAAATCTGTCAAGGTCATGCACCCTGCATTAACCATTGCAGCTTTTATTCTCAAAGCATCTGCTTTAAGATTTGGTTTCATGCGACCAGCATATTCAACTTTTGATAAAACTCCTTCTGCAAAGAAAGTCATCATATCAGTGTGTCCATATCTTTCAAGGTTTCTGGCATGTTCAGACCCTTCACCATAGGTTATTACAGATTTTATCTCTGATTCAATACCAGTAGGATTTCCTTCTGCATTTAACTTATCACCTGCTGACTCATAAAATTTGTTGAAATAGTTTCCCATCATTATTGCGTCTGCAACTGTTAAAGCTATCACCATGTCACCTGCTGAAGAAATACCACCATCAACTATGACAGAAACATATCTATCTTTGTTTCCTATGTCATGTTCCTTTTTCAAATAATCTTTTCTTGCTCTGTCAACTTCCATCAGAGCAGTCAAAGGAGCTCTGCCAACAGCTTTCTCTCTTTGGGTTGTACATATTGAACCGGAAGACATACCAACCTTTACAATATCAGCACCAGCTTTCATCAAAGTCATTGCACCCTCATAAGTTACAATATTTCCTGCACATATTGGAACATCAAATATTTTCTTATATTCTGTAACAATATCAAATGCAAAATCATTGTATGCATCTGAAGTATCAATCACTATCAAATCAACTCCTGTTTTTATATTGGCCTCAACTCGGGCCCTCCAATCTTTATGAGTGCTAATAGCTGAAGCAACCAGTATTGGTTTCATATCTTTTGCAAAAGCCATTTTTTCAAGTCTGTTTTGATCGTCAAGAACAACAAGATAATCATGTTTAGATTCTTCAAGTAAACTTCTTACAGCATCAATTTTTATAGTCGGATCTTTATGACAAAGCAACTTATCATCAGAATCTAACGGCATCATCACTTCTGTCACTAGATCTTGTGGATGACCCCCCACTTCCATATAATGTCTTCTTGTAAACATACCTAAAAAGACATTGTTCTTGTCGACAACAGGAATCTTTGAATGACCATGTTTATCAACTTTTCTTAAGACTTCCTCAATTGTTTGAGTGTTTTTTACACTATCAGGGTCCTCAACAAAACCCATCTCACGGCGTTTTATTTTTTCCACGATTTCTACCTGATCATCAATAGATAATCTGGTAGGAAGAACACCTAATCCTCCTTCCATGCCAAGAGCCAAAGCCATTTCATATCCTGTAACAGAAGTCATTGCAGCACTTAAAAAAGGAGTTCTAAGAACTAAATTATCCGCAAGTTTTGTTTCAAGACTTACTGTCTGAATGGAACAACCTTTAGGTGTATAGTCTGGCAAGAGACAAAACTCTCCAAATGTCCTTGCAGAGTCCAATATTATTTGATTAGCCATTGATAGTTTCCTTTGGAGCATATTGTTTCAGCATTGCTCTATAGTCCTGGAATCTTCTTTTCATACCTTCAAGTTCTGAATGAGTCTTTTCATGTGACGGCCTTATCAGTTCATCAGGATGCAATAAAGTTAAAACATCAGAATGTGCTTCTGGACTTATTCCCAAAGTTTGCAATTTCTCATCCAATCTTGTACCAAATTGTTTTTCATTAGCATAAGTTCCATCTGAATTTATGGAGATTGATTGTATTTCTCTATATGCATCCCCTTCAATACCCTCTCTTTTTAGAACAGTTTGGATTGAACTTCCAGACATGCCTGGATATTCATGGAAGAACGCTTCTATCTTGCCGAGGTTTGCAATATAATTATTCATCTCTCGCATTACTCTCTTCATTCCAATGAACGCATCCATGAAAACATCTCCTAAATTCCTCAACGCATATGAACGTTCCATATTTCCTTCATGAGGATAACCTGGTAAGTCTTGAGCATAGAAAGTCATTTTATTTCGAGCAAATCTAAACATAAATTCCGCACCTTCCATCCCCCATGCATTTGATTTGTTTGGCATTATAGAAGAACCTTTTTGGCCTGGTTTTTTTTCTTTTACAAAAAGCTGTGCCGGACAACTTGTTAGATCAACAAAATCCTCTGTTACTTTATGCATTTGAGTCATTATATTTGCCATAGCACTATAAATCTGAGCTTCAACTGTGTAGGATGTAGATTGATCAGTCATGCTTTCATAGTGCAAACCAAATCCTTCTACAAAGTTTTTTGAAAATTCAAACCAATCAATATCTGAATATGCAGCATAATGAGTTGTCAAATTTCCAATTGCTCCACCCATCTTTCCTGAGAAAGGTTGAAACCTGTCATTCTTTATCAAAGATTGCAACTGGAATTCAATTGCTCTAATCCTCGTTGCAAATTTTTTCTTCAAAGTGTGCGGTTCTGCAGCTTGATCATGAGTAAAACCAGGTATTGATATTCTTTCAGCAGTTTGTTCAAACATGTCAGCATAATCCATTAGATGTTCACAAAAATTAAGAATGGTTGGAACAAAATAACCATAAACAAGCTCATTATGAATTATCCCAAAAACATTTCCCATAACATCTTCAGAAGTTGCAGCAAAATGAACACCTTCAATTTTGGATTCAAGTTCAGGAATTTTTGAACCAATCAAAATTTTAACTAAATCTCCTGCAGCAGCAGTATCATGATCTGAAAAATCTTCTAGAGCTTCTGCACGAATAATATCATCAGTTGTCATAGCAAGGTCTCTAATCTGACCTTCTTGATCTTCTGTTAAATCACATACAACTTTATGATCTTTATGTATACCGTCATATTCTGTTAAACGTTCAGCTAGAGCTATAAAATATTCTTTAATGACTCGAAACCTTTCCATACCAAGCCTTTCGCCCGAAGTTACATTCTGCAAAAAGGCTATGGATTTAAGATATCTGCCCATCGCAGGCAAAGGAGCTTTTAATCTGACTTTCTGTTCAGGAGTTGCTTTTACAGCCATTAAAGAATCCAAAGTGGGAAATTTTTCTTTGAATTTAGGTCCATAACCATTCAATAACGTTTCTACAGTAACCATATTTATTCCCCATATGCTTGCAATCTATCCATTACAGCTCCTAGTTCTGGAACATCAAATATTCTTCTTTTCACGTATTGATTTGTTGCAGCCATGTACATTTGTGAAACTAGTCCTTGAAGTTCAAGAGGTATACTTTGTGGTTTCACAGGACATTGTTCTTGCCATCCTGATCCTTTTTGTTTCCATTCAGCACAAGCTTTTGAAAATTCTGGTTGATTTTGTTTATACCATTGTCTTAAGAATTCTTTACTCACCATTGTTCCGAATCTATCTTCATCCAACGTTCCTAATACATCAACCAAACCTAGTTTTCTATTTAAGAATCTCATCTCGACTTTTCCATCCCAATGTGGAGACAAACCAGTTTCTTCTGCTCTGGCAGTTATCATATCATTGACTTTCAATGCCAATGGTTCAACTTGAGCAAATTGTTCTTCTGTCAAGCCTGAAACTTGATAAGCTTCATCTTCTGACAGATGTCTATCTCCTTCCTCAAACTTTGTTGTGTATTCAAGAATTGGTTTTGGTAGCATATCTCCTGGTTTTGGTTCTGAAGTTACTCCAAGCTTGGCATAGATGTTTTGTAATTTAGCTTGTCTTGTACTAGCAACAGTATGTGCTTTTGCTTCTGCGATTCTTTTGAACACAGAGCTTCCTAGTGGCAATCCATTTCTGAATATTATTTCTAAAGGCACAACATAGTTATTTATCTGCCCTCGATTTTGTTCGAAGAATGAATAGTCATAATCAACGTGATCAACAGTACCTGGAGTTTCTGCTTGTAGATCAGCATATCGCCTGGCCATTGGATGATATACAACTGATAGTTCAACAGCCATGACATTGCTGGGACCAGCCAGTTTTAAATCTTCAAATCTTAAAAGTTTAACATTCGTATCAACTTTAAGCTGTAAACCTCTGTAATGTGTCGAAATACCCATTCTTTCTAATTGCTCAAAATTCCACGCAGCCATTACAGCTAATGCAGCACCTTTGCCAAGTATAAGATTAGGCATCTCTCCCCAGTCAAAAATACTGTATCTGTCCGAAAAATGAAATAATCCACTTCCAACTAAATTTTCAAAAGCAAGCATTTCAATTTCTAAATCTTTTACACTACCCATTTTATTTTCCTTCCTTTAATGTTTAAAATGCCTCATTCCTGTAAATGTCATTGCTACTCCACGTTGGTTTGCAGCTTCAATTACTTGTGCATCTGCTTTTGATCCACCTGGCGCAACAACATATTTTACTCCTAAATCTGCTACTGCATCTAATCCATCTCTGTTTGGAAAGAATGCATCAGAGAATAAAACAATCTTATGTGAAGAGAGTATTTCTCTTTCATAAACATGTACTTTTTGAGTTATTTCTTGGTTAATAGCAGGGTTATGAATCA
>JAHJEM010000095.1 GCA_018825425.1 Nanobdellota archaeon
CCAACCTATCTGATCATCCTACTCCGCGCTTTAGCGTGGAGCGCTGCAGACTCGCAATACAGGGACAAAGTGACCGGAACACTCAAATCGAGCAGGTTACAAGCCTTCAATAAGTGTTCCAAGGGAATTCTCAGGACTGTTGAAACAAAAGTTTCAACAGTGTCTCCCACCTAAAGGAAGGAGCTCTGGCTCGATTTGAGCGTAGATACAAATAGTTGTTTAAGAAGGTATTACTTCCTTTTAGGAGGTTGTGTCTTTAGAATCTGCTTGCAATCCCTGTCAATCTCTGCTTTCAATTCAAAATAATGCTTGAATATCTTCTTATAATCCCCCTTCTTGTCCAGATCAATGTAACCATCAGGATAGCTTGAGAAAACAATCTCGATCTTGACACCAAGAATCCTTTCTGCCAGATGGATCAGCTTATCCTTGTCTAACTTACGGTAGAGTATACACGGGCTGTGGAATGCTCGGGGAGTGAATCTCCTAAACACTCTGTGCCAATGCCTTATGAAAAAATATCTTTCAAGTAAGTCAAGGAGTTCTGTGCCACCTATTGAATGAACAAGCTCACGCATGGCAAACATGGTCTTGACTTTGCTTGTATGTCTTAAAGAATAGAATTTTCTGAGCAGATCACTGTCTAGTTTGTCAGGATTAAAATAAGCCATGTTGGTCTCTTTAAAATGCCTTGCTTGGCCTTGTACAAACAAAGGAATCATGGGTTTCTTGAAATATGGATAATATTTCAGGATAGTCTGTTCATGAACCAAAGAACTCACAAAATCTGCCTTGGTATTCTCTACCTGTTTGATGAATTCCTCCACACCACACTTATTTCGAAAGGGAGTGTCTCCCAGAAGTATAAGCAAGCCAAGATCATCTGCTTTTTTCCCTTTTAGCTTGTTCTTCTTGACTATGGTCTTTTTTGCAAGGCCCAGATTCTCTTGCTGACTTGTGCCTTGAGGCGTGAGATAGATTTTTTTATTGAATCTTGAAAGATCTCTTTCCTGGATCTTTTTTAATCCATACTTTGGCCCGACTATGACAATGTCTTTTATTTTTTTGATATCCTGAATCTGATACAAAATTTCTTCAACTATAGTCTCGCCTGCAGGCATATCAAGAAAGCACTTAGGCTCTCCTTTGATGTATTTCCTGAATCTGGAGCCTGCCAGTATTGCTACATGGACCATAATGTAACTCAATGAAGAGGAAATTTATAAATGTTGTTGGGAATGTGAATGGCGACGAGAACAGCCTTTCCAAGTCTGACCACGCAACAGCGTGGAATAGGCCCTGTCCTAATATATGTACGTTATCCTAATCCTATCAATTTAGAAACGAAAAGAACAAGCTCGTAAGGCGTGGGACTCCGAACGTGAGTGAGGATGTCCCACTCATTGTGTTTGGGTCCTATCCTTTTTTAAAGGATAGCGGGGGGTAGATTTGAATTCGGCAGCAGAGTTTCAATCTGCCTCTACCGACCTCAGGGTTATGAGCCCTGCGGGCATACAGGCGCAATAAATGCGTCTCCTGGCTGCCCCACCCCGCTATATAGCAGCAAAACCGAGGCCTATTTAAATAGGTTTTGGAAAACCTCGACTCATTCTGGACATGAATCGTCTTTCCAATAGTCGATTACAGAAATAAGATCAAGTAATGAAAGGCTTTGTGAATACCAATCTGCAATTGCAATCAGAAGTTCTTCTGAATCAATCTGGCCATTGACAATGATTGTATCATACTGCTCACACAAGGTAGGAATATCACCGATGTAAACAGTGATCAGAGCATTCTGCTCCAATGAAAATTCTTGACTAAATCCCTCACCTGTTATTGTAAATGGCTCGAAATGAGTTATCTCATATTCCTCTGAATGTTCAGGATCATATGGTTTGAATACATTTGATTGTGGAAGCACTGTCAAGAACTCACCATTCTCATCAGATATACCTTCCATATATTTATCTCCATTGGCATTATCTATTTGAAAGGGAATGTTTGGTGCAGGCTGACCAACACTTAAGAATTCGAATCTTGTTGTATAACTAATAGAATAATTCTGTTCTTTGATATACATAGTGCCAACTGGCCGGATATCTGTTAAGTCAACATCAGGCCCAAAATAATTGTCTAAGAAAGTCGTATTACTTGCAGCCGCATAATAATAATTCCCACTGATAGGATATGTATTGGGCAATCTATCATCCCATAAGAAAGAGTTATTCCAAATGAGAGTTCCATTTGTCCAATTTGCCAAGAAACCTACAATCAGTTCATTTGAGATGAATGTGTTATTGTAGATGTTTAGAGCAGAGAAATGCGATCCTTTTAATGCAAGAGCTGTTGCAGTGCCACCTGACCCTTCATCTCTTGCAATAAATGTGTTGTTATATATCTGGTTATTGCCATTGTACTCCTCACCCAGACCGATGTCTAAGACATTGACTCCTTTGTACCCTGCGGGTGCGATTCCCAACACATAATTGTTGTATACAACGCTGTTAGTGCAACCCTCAAGCTTTATTCCGTGTTCAGGATATCCAAGTCCTGTGTACTCGATATTGGGAAGGCCTTTGTATTCAATATAGTTATCATGTACACTGACACCATCGCCAGTAATATGTATTCCTCGCCCACCATCAGAGATTATGGTGTTGTTATATACGTCTGAATTATCTCCTCCTTGCCAACCATAGCCATTAGTCTCTTGGGTTGCGCGATAGATATAGTTGTCACGAACCTCACATTCACTGCATACGATTCCTGATTGGGGTGCGCCCTGAATTATATTTCCATGGATACGCCCACCAACTCCTGTATGTATTGCCCCTATATATTGGTGTCTGTTGACTACACGCGTTCCTGTATTGAACAAGGTATTATTGTAGATTTCTACATCCTCGATATAGCCGTCAATACCAACACTTCTGACACCTCCTGCGTAGCCAGTCACGTTCTGGACCGTGAGATGATCATTGTTCCCCCACTCAAATATGTTATGGGATTCTGATCCCTTATTACCTTGTATTATCTCACCATTCTTTATGGTGACATAATCTGAATTTCCAAAACCATCATCATCAATATACGGAAAAAAATCCTTTGCAGGCCCAGACGTCCACCCAGATGTAAGTGCAACACCATACGCCCGATAAGGTTGAATGTCTATATTATCAAATGTTACACTGCCTCTATTTTCATGAATATTATCTCCATGAACCTTTATCTGAAAATGAACATCCATATCCACTTCTGGCTCAAAGGTTCCAAATATGGCGTATGAATAATTGCTATCAGTTGATACTGAGAAAACCTCTTCTCCAGATACTGCATCTTTTAGCGCAAGTGTCTTATATACATATTGATTCAGATTTCCTCTTGAATCTGCGTATAGTGCATATATTACTCCTGTTCTCAGATGGACTGCTTCTACCTCCATTTCCTGATTCACATGCGGTAAGTCAAATTTTACATGGACATCTCCATCATAACCCCACTGATCACCCGCAGGTTTTGTTACTTTGACCAGGTCTGGTGCATTACATGTCCAATGCTCAGGACAGTCTCCTGTCCAGTCCTCAAAACTTGGATTGACAGGGTAGCTTCCATCTGCCATAGCATAGGTTATACTATGGCCATCAAGATTGATTACTACATTGTCTACAGCTATGGCAAGGCAAGTAAGGTCTGATTCTATATCATTCTGAAGGATATATTCACCAGATACTTTTATGTTTCCACACTCTGTCAGAGGAAATGCCAAGGCATAGGAACTACAAAGAATAAATAGTGCTAAAATGCAAATAATCCTCGAATTCATAGTACAGTATTAATTCGGGCTTGTGTATTTAAAAATATTTGCTAAGAATTTAGCAACCAGGACCATCCTTGAAAATCTCCAGGCCATCAATTATGTTAGAAAAACTAATACCTCCTGCAAACCATGCAACAATTGCATTTGTCACTTCTTCAGTAGTCATGCAACCACAAGGAGGATAGTCATAAGGTACAGGGCAAGTATCCCCAAACTGAAAGATGAGTTCCTTACTCTCATCCATTTCCACAATCTCATACTGCTCATCAGCACCATATGTGGCAGTTACCCTAAAAGGGGAATACATCAATATTTCTTCAAACGTATTGGCATATCCACTTAATTCAAATTCAGTCAGATCAGTCTGTACCCTGCCTTCCTCATTTGTTGTTCCTGTAAATACCAAGTCAGAGTATGCGTCATGGATTTGGATATTTGCATTCTGTAATGGTTGGCCACTACCCAATGCGACAACATCCAAGAACCAACCAACAGAGTAATCATATTCATACACTCCGCTTTGACCATTAATGTATAGGTCTGTGTATTCTGCACCTTCCAATGTTGTATTAAGGAATCTAGTTTCAACAAAATGTTGATGCCAACCTTCAAAAAGAATTGTGTGGAAAGGCTTTCGTTCTGGATATGTCCTGGTAAATGTATTAGATTGTATCAACGGTCCAGGATCAATAGTTGCGCTCGTGTAGTAGAATAGATGATTGGAATAGAAATCATTACCTTCAATTAACAATTCAGAATGATCGCCATAGGCAAGAAATGCTGAGGCAAAACTTTCAGATTCACTGCCTTCTCGATACTCACTGATGAATGTATTGTTCTGGACTGTTATGTTTCTTGAGTTCTCGTCTACACCTATGTTTAATGGACAACCTCCCCACGTCAAAGGACCAGTACTTGAATCGACGATGTTTCCCATTACAGTAACATCTTCAATATTATTCTCAAGTTTTATTCCATGTGCACAAGTGAAATCAAAATTGTGATAATATTCTGATGGGGGTCTTTCATAAACAATAACTGAATTATTGATTATATATCCGGAAACAAAAGGATGATATGGGTCTGCCTCAAAACTAATTCCTCTTCCATGGATTGGGTGAACAGTGTTGTTTACAAATGATATATTGTATCCTCCGTAAGCACCAAGTCCGTGATTGTTGGTTACTGTTGAATTTTGGTGAACCCAATTATTAAAAACTTCAACATTATCTGCCCCGCCAACCTCAATTCCTCGCTGAGGACCTCCAATTATAAAATTATCATGTATACTTATCCCGTCACATGCATAGTGGACTTTTAATTGCGCAGTTATGGACATCCTATTGAATACATAGGGTGAACTGCTAATCAAGGTGTTATTATACACTTCTGCTTCTGCAGATTGTATCATCACATTTTCTGTGTTAATTCCGTTCACGCTACTAAGAACATTATTGATTTCCAGATCATCAGATACAAGTTCCAGTCCTGTTCCATAAGGACCTCTTCCATCTCCCTGAATCACAAATCCATTGAATATCTTAACATTATCACTACGGCTTACTTCAGGATTATCAGGTGCTCGAAGGTAATCTGAGTACGGCCGGATTAGGATACCCTGATCAAATGCAGAAGCAAATCCAATAAAATCCATGTTGACAGTATATTGCGGATCACTAATCAAAGTTCCGATCTTGACATATACATTAATGGGTGCTGACGCCTGGAATTCACACTTTATTCCAGGTGCTCTTTCAAAGTTACCGTGCTCAGTTCTACAAAGTGTAACCCCATCTTCTCGCTCAACTTCAATAAATATACTCGGAGGATCATGATAAGGTCCGTGTGGGATCATCCAAGCAATATAAGTCTGGTCCGCATTCGGTATGTGTATCAGATTTGACCTAAGTGTTGTTGGCTGCGCAGAGGTAATTCTAATGAAATAATCATCCCATAAATAGTCATCCAATTCCTCATTTGGAGCGTAAACTCTCTCAACATTTCCAGGATGGTCAATGACCCAGTTATCAGAACCGAATGGTTCTTCAAAATTCCAGTTGTGCAAGTCTAGTGCGAGCGTGTTGTATGTAATGGTATGCTCATTGAGATCAAGAACAGAATTATGTGCTCCTGCCAATACAAGGCAAGTATTTTCTGATGATACATCGTTGTTCAGAAGATAGTATGAATTTGGCCAATTTAATAGTCCGCAGGTTTCAACTTCACGACAAGTTAACTCACCTACATTCAACTCAGGATCATTACAACCAGTATATGCAATTGAAACTGGCAGTAATATAAGTCCTATTAGTAGAATCCATACCTTACATACCATCCTAGTAATATTTTTGCATAGGATATTTAAAAATCTTTAGGAATGCATAGATTTTTATATTTAAAAGAACTCTTTTTATCATGGAACAAAGCAAATTTTTAAGTGTTGCATTGGATGCAGCAAGAAAGAGTGAAGACATCATCATGAAGTATTTTTCTGAGGGTTTTGAGGTTCGGATCAAGGAAGATATGTCTCCTGTAACACAAGCAGATACTGAAGGAGAAGAAGTTATTAAGAAGGTCATAAGTTCTGCGTTTCCAGATCATGGATTTATTGGAGAAGAACATGGAACAGAGAGATCTGATTCTGATTATCAATGGATAATCGATCCGATTGATGGCACCAAGAACTTTGCTCGCGGAATTCCGCTTTTTGGAACCCAAATAGCACTCATGCACAAGGGAGAACTTGTACTAGGAGTTTCAAATGCGCCTGCATTGAAAGAATTGATGTATGCAGAAAAGGGAAAGGGCGCGTTTTTGAATGGCAAGAAAGTTGGTGTTTCATCTGTTGATAAATTATCTGATGCTTACATCTGCTATGGAAACCTTCCAAGATTTGAAACCATAAAAAAAATGGGTGCACTGCTTGGCCTAATCGAAAAGACACAACAACCCCGAGGAATCGGAGATTTCTGGTGCTATCATCTATTGGCTTCGGGTAGGATTGACATCATGATTGAAGCAACAACAGCACTTTGGGATATTGCAGCAGCAACAATAATTATTGAAGAAGCAGGTGGAACCGTTACAGATATAACTGGAAAACCTGTGGATAAGGATACAACTTCAATAATTGCAGCCAATGGATTGCATGCTGAAGTCTTAAAATATTTCAAATGAATATTCTGTTTGAGTATTTTACTGTTTTTTTCCGAAAACAACAGCAAATATGTAAGAGCATTTATATATAAGGGCATATTATATTATTATGGAATCAAAACACGGTTTCTACGAGGTAAGAAGATGATAAACATGAATGAGGTAAAGAATGATTGATTATAGAATAATCAAGCATTGTAGGCTTTGCAAAATAAGGTTTGTTGTTAACAAGGATCAATCCAAGAAAAATTATTGTGATAAATGCGAAAAGATTACTAAAAGACGAATGAAGAAGGAACAAGCAGAAGCCAATCGTTGATTAAGTATCAATACTCAAATCAATTCTCTCTTTTTGATTTAAAATAATCAATAACATCTAGACCGGATAATATCAAGTCGCTTGCAAACCAGTCACTGATTGCGACTTGGAGTTCTGGACCACTCATCACAGCATCTGAATCTTGATCATATACTTCTCATGACTTTTTTTACTGATTGGATGTTTAAATGCTGTGGGGGACACCCTCAAAAACCTTTTCTAAACCTAATCCAAAACATTTTATAGACCAACTTGGACTTATGAAGGCAACTATGTCAGATAATGTCTCGTAGAGTTGGTCAGGTGTTCGATGATCATAGATTATGTCCTCGCACACAATCACGTCACCTACTTCTCCGAGTTTGATTGGCCTTCCTGTATGGACATTGAATAGCCCCTCTGGAGTTCTTGCATGTAATTGCTGATTGTATACAAATAATTGTTTGATGTCAGGAAATCTTTGGATTTCCTCTTGGTCTTGTGTTCTTGTAATGCTGTCTCCTTTGAAATGATATAGTTGACCATCAAATTCTATCATGTGATAAGCTCCTGGCCCGATTACTTCATCAGATTCAGTGTGTCTAACCAATCCTTGGCTCACATCATAGAGTTCTCCGTTGCAAGAAACCAATAGTCCAACAGGTCCTTCTCGTTTTTTCACTTTCGTATCTAGGGTTAAATTGTTTATCTCATTATTTCTTGCACCAAACATCTGGTTGTTCAAGCCTAGTAGTAAGTCATGATCAATACGAGTCTTGCCTGATCGTAAGTCTTGTACATGCCACGGTCTAGATAGTACCTCATGCTGCACCCTGTAGTACATGTTGTCATCAGTGCAAGCAAAGTAACGTATTTCATCGTATCTGACTTCTAGGACTTCATTTTCTTCAGGAGCGGCAGGAGGCTTAATAAAAGGAAACTCTTCATATGGAAAATCTGAAGTCCTAGCCGCAAGAATTTTTAACATCTGCAAATCCCAAGCATTATACTGAGGACCTATTTCCACAACCTCACGCGGATCTTCAAACGCAGGATGAGTAAGCCCTTTAGGAAGATGTTTTCTTTCTGGAGAATCAGATATACTTTTGTTCATAAGATAAACAGAACTTGCAATAGACATTGGACCATTATCTGCTCTCCAAAGACCGCCCGTAACGATGACGACATTCATTTGCACCTCCCGATTGCATAATCCAATGTGTCTTCTAGAGTTTCTTGGAAGATTATATCTGGACAATCTTGGGATAGTCTTCTTCTTATGTAATCCTGTCCAGGAAAACCACGTTCGATGCCAATAACAAGGGAAATACCTGAATGTATATGGCGCTCCTTCCATTCAGCAAGCTCAAATCTAGTAGTCTTTGAATATGCTTGGTCCTTGACATCTGTGACTTGTTTAGGTAACCAGAACAGGATAGCGCCTTCTTGTGCTGATCTATTCAGATAATGGGTTTCCCAGTCAACCTGCTTGTTGAAATCAAACTCACCAGGCCCATAGTGCCTATTAGGGTTTGCAATATGCAAATCAGGTGCTTTATCCCCAACATACAATACAGCCTTGTCCTGCCAATTCCCACCACCAAGTATAGGACCTGCTAAAAACAGAACTGGCCCATCAACTTCTGCATAATGTGGCGGAAGAATTAGTCTTTCATTTTTTGTTTCCGACATACATTAGGAAAGGGGTTTGAATATATAAATCTATGGTTGGAGGTCGGAGGATTTGCGGATTTTGGTAGACTGTGTGGGCCACAAGTTATTGGCTGCCAAGTGCTGTGGAACCAGTAACGTTGTCCTAATCTATCTGCGTCGTGAAAAAGATCTTCTACGGGGTGATCGATTGGACCTTTGGCCTCTCTGCTGTTTAGGAGCAGGCCTTGCGGACTTGCCTGTGGCATCCTTGGCTCTCGCAGAGTGATACTTGTGTTCCTTGACTGTTATTTGCATGCGAGTGAGCTTCTCGACGTCACGTAAGAAATCTCGTTCATCTGCGGCGCAAAATGAGTATGCAGTCCCTTTGGCTCCTGCGCGTGCGGTCCTACCTATGCGGTGCACATAGCTTTCTGCCTCATTGGGCAAGTCATAGTTGATGACATGAGAAATGTTGTCGATGTCTATACCTCGCGCTGCGATGTCAGTTGCGACCAGTACTTGTAATACCCCTGACCTAAACTGGCCCATCGCCTTTGTTCTGGCAGACTGTGATTTGTTGCCATGGATTGCATCGGCTTTGATGCCTTTTGATGCCAAAAGTTTCGCGACCTTGTTAGCCCTGTGTTTGGTACGTGTAAAGATCAGAACTGAGGTGAGGTGCTGCTGCTGCAAAAGTGAAATGAGGAGCTTGTCTTTGTTTTCCTGATCAACAAAAAAGACGTGTTGTTCCACAAGTTCTACGGTCGTTGCTTGTGGTGCGACCTGGACACGCACTGGATTGAGCAGGAGGGTTGATGCAAGCTTAGCCACTTGAGATGGCATGGTAGCAGAGAAGAATAATGATTGGCGTCTGCTGGGCAGACGGGCGACAATCTTGCGTACATCATGGATGAATCCCATGTCTAGCATCCGATCCGCCTCGTCGAGAACAAAGAATTCGACGTGTTTGAGATGCACATGTCCTTGGTTCATGAGGTCGAGCAATCTTCCTGGAGTCGCAACGAGAACATCCACTCCGCGGGAGATGGTCTTGACCTGAGGCATCTGGCCGACGCCCCCAAAGATGACTGTGTGCCGAATCTTCAGGAACTTGCCATAGGTTGCGAAGCTCTGATCTATCTGAGCCGCAAGCTCACGTGTAGGTGCTAACACAAGCACGCGTGGAAATTTAGGAGCACACTGTTTTGGCTCTGCACACATCCGTTGCAATATAGGGACGACGAACGCTGCAGTCTTCCCTGTACCTGTCTGGGCTATACCCATAAGGTCTTTTCCCTTCAGGAGTTCAGGGATAGCCTTTGCCTGGATTGGAGTTGGTATTGTATATCCTTCCTTGGTCAACGCTCTTAGGATCTGCTCATTGATTTTAAGTTCTTTGAATGACATTGTGGACCTCATAATGGTTTAATTGATACTGACTTGAGTTCATACCCTCTGGGTCTGGGTTGGCCTTATAAACTCTCCTGTGCTGACTGGGCAGAAGAGAGGTAACAATGCAGAAATGGGATAAATATATGTGTGAGAAATAAATGGGGCGGAAGATTTGCGGGTTTAGTTTATCACAACCGTTTTATAAGTATAATACCTAATTGATAAAATGGAACTCTTACACAAGCGCTGGAATCATTGATAAGCATATATCTGATCAAAGAATTTCTTCTTGATGAAAGTTACTTTTTTCAGTTGCTGCATTGTCTCCTCTAAATCCAACAGTATCCATTCATTGTTCTTTTTCTGTTTGATTGCCAAGGTTACTATTACTCCCCAATCTATCGATTCTTTCTGGATTATTGTAAGTATGTCTTCGTGGTCTTTTTCTCGTCTTGTAATCGCCTTTAGTAGTATAAGCAGTTCTGGCGAAGGTATGTTCACAATCATGTCTTTTTTTCCTATAAATTCTTGGCGTTGTTCTAGTTGGGTATCCATGATAAAGCCAAAAACAGTCTTCACAAACAAATCAAATCTTTCCTCACCTCTTGAATACATCTTTGGTTTGTTGGCATGAGATTTTCTCTTGTGGTCATAAACCATTGTCAAAGATTTCTCTTTATATCCCAACTGTTCTATTGCTTTAATGAATATTTTTCTGTCTGCATCTGAGTCAAATACAAGATCAATATCTTTTGTCGCGTTCTTATAGCCAGAGAACATCATGGCTGTGCCACCGATTGCCGTGCATATTATGTCTTTATCTATGTAGTTTGCAATTAATGTGAATAGTTGCTCTTGGTCTTGAGTGTTTATCATTGGTACCTCTTTGGCATAGTCTTACATCTTGTGGTTTTTCTTGCCTCATAGTATAGGTTGATGACCTCTTTTGTCAGGTTATGTTTTTTGGCAAGTTGAAATAATCTTTTCCAACTCCTTATATGCCTGAATAAATGCATGGTTGCTTGCCTTGTTCTAACATTGTTAATTTTAATGCCATCTATGATTGCATGTTCAATTGTGTAATTTCCGTATGTGTAATGCTTGAAATCTGGCTGCAGTTTTTCAGGGCTATATTTGTTTACTATGGAATAAAATCCATTTGTAGGCTTCTGAATCTTGTTGCTCACAGTATATATACGCTTTTGTCTACCTCCTCCAGATACAGTTACATATCCTTGTTTTTTGAGTTTAGAAAGAAGATTAATAGCAGACTGCCTAGTAAGATTACGTTCTTTTGCGAACAATTCCACAGTGTATTTTCCTTGCATTTCATATTATCCATACGAAGTAATATATAAATATTGTGTTTTTTATGTTATGTTAAAGAGAAATAGCAGGGATTATTCTCCATAATTAATATATCCAGAGTATAATCAAAACATTTATATAAGTAATTATTTACTCAGTTGTGTATGATAATACACAAACATTACG